>NZ_JBFAYQ010000017.1:0-51946 GCF_040681345.1 Streptomyces sp. NPDC051776
AGCCGACGTGCTCTTCGCCATGCTCCGCGACGGCACCTTCTACGACCCCAAGCCCGCCCCCACAGGTTGACGAAACCCATAGGGACACCCCCCCGCCACGCGGCTCACTTCAGCCCCCAGGCCGCACCCGAACCCGCACCGGAATGCCACCCCCGCCCGCCAGGGGGATGATGGGAATGGTCCCGAGCCGCGGTCCAGCGAGCCCGGCCCAGGAACGCGCGGTACCGCCGCGATGCCCGGGTCCAGCGGGCCGTGGCCCGCCGCCCCGTACCCGTGCGGCGTACATCTCGTGCCCACGCGGCGTACATCGCCCGCGCGGCGACGGGCACGGACCGGACCGCGGGAGGCCTCTGCGCTCCCGCCGGAGGTGCACATGCTGCATACGCCCGTCTGTGACCTGCTCGGCATCGACGTTCCCCTCATCTGCGCGCCCTTGGGCCCGTGGGAGGAGGTCGGGCTGGCGGCCGCCGTATGCGAAGCGGGCGGTCTCGGGAGTCTCGGTACGGCCGTCCGGACCGTCCCAGCCCTCAAGGAGCAGTGGTCCGAGCTGCGGCGGCTCACCGACCGTCCGTTCGCGATCAACCACACGGCGCGACCGCTCGACGAGGACGCCTTCCAGGCGACGATCGAGGACCACCCCGCGGCCATCTCCTTCCATCTGGCCGTCCCCGCCGATCTGATCGAGCGCGCCCACGAGGCGGGCATCCTCTGGATCCAGCAGGTGATGGACTCCGAGCAGGCCGCCGACGCCATCGACGCCGGGGCCGACATCCTCGTGGCTCAGGGCGGCGAGGCCGGGGGGCACGGCGGTGACGTGAGCACCATGGTGCTGGTGCCTCAGGTCGCTGACATGGCGGGCGATACGCCGGTGATCGCCGCCGGCGGGGTCGCCGACGGGCGGGGGCTCGCCGCGGCGCTCGCCCTCGGTGCCCAGGGGGTGGCCATGGGGACGCGCTTCCTGGCGTCGGTGGAGATGAGCGCGTCGGAGGCATGGAAGGAGCGCATCGTCGCGGCGGACGCCCGCGACGCCGTCAAGGCGACCAACAGCGAACGGATCCTGCCTCCGTACACCGAGCCCGGCAGTTACGGCGTACCGCGCTCGCTGCGGACCGCCCTGGTGGACAGCCTGCGCGAGCACCCCGAAGAGGTCGATCCGGCCGAGGCCGTACCGCGCCTGATGGAAGCCATACGCGGCGGGCGCGGCGACGAGTATCTGCCCTTCACCGGACAGTCGGCCGGGCTCGTCCACGAGATCCTGCCGGCGGGCGAGATCGTGCGGAGAATCGTCGAGGAGGCGGAGAGCATCCTCGCCGGGGCGGCCGCTGCGCTCGCCCTCGGTGCGGCGGACTCAGCGGACTCACCCTGAACCGCCGCACCTGCCCAGCGGGCGTCGGCCGGCGCCGCACCGGAATCCACTGGTGCGCCCGCGCCCGCGCGGCGGTCGTCGCCCCTCAACTCACGTACACCTCTCGACTCCCGCAAGCCCCTCAACTCACGTACACCCCTCAACTTCCGCACGCACCCCTCGACTTCCGCACGCCCCTCGACTCCCGCACGGCCTCAACTGCCGTACACCCCTCGACTTCCGTACACCCCTCGACTTCCGCACGCCCCTCGACTCCCGTACACCCCTCGACTCCCGCAAGCCCCTCGACTCCCGCACGGCTCTCAACGCCCGTGCCCGTGCTCCGGATGCGTCAGGTTGACTCCCGTCGCCGGGTCAAAGATGTGTGCCTTCGCCACGTTCACGCACAGCTCGATGCGCTGGCCCTCCCGGGCCGGGGTCGCCGCGTCCAGACGGGTCACGACTTGGTGGCCGCGGCTGCCCGCGTCCGTCAGGCCGGAGTCCGTCGCGAGCTCCTCCAGCTCGTCGGTCATCGCGCGGTGGCCCTCCTCCTCGAAGTACACGAACGCGTCGGAGCCCACGGACTCCACGACGCCCACCGTGGTGGAGAAGGTGTGGAACGTGCCACCCCGGCTGGTGTCCGCCAGCGACAGATCCTCGAACGCCTCCGGCCGGAAGCCGACGATGAGGTCGCGGGGGGCGTTCTGCCGCTCCAGGTCCCGGCGGGTCCGGTCGTCCAGCGGAAGGTCGCCGATGGAGGTCCGCAGGACACCGTCCTCCAGCGTGGCGTAGAGGAAGTTCATCGCGGGCGAGCCGATGAAGCCCGCCACGAAGAGGTTGCGCGGCTCGTCGTAGAGGTGCTGCGGCGTGCCGACCTGCTGGACGACGCCGCTGCGCAGCACCACGACGCGGTCGCCGAGCGTCATGGCCTCGGTCTGGTCGTGCGTGACGTACACCGTGGTCGTACGGAGCCGCTGCTGGAGCATGGAGATCTGGGTCCGCATCTGGACGCGGAGTTTTGCGTCCAGATTGGACAGCGGTTCGTCCATGAGGAACGCCTTGGGGCTGCGGACGATGGCCCGCCCCATGGCCACCCGCTGCCGCTGTCCGCCGGAGAGGTTGGCGGGCCTGCGGTCCAGATGCTCCGTCAGATCGAGGATGCGGGCGGCCTCGTCGACCTTCTCCCGGATGGTGGCCTTGTCGACCTTGGCCAGGCGTAGTGCGAAGCCCATGTTGTCCCGCACGCTCATGTGCGGGTAGAGGGCGTAGCTCTGGAAGACCATGGCGATGTCGCGGTCCTTGGGCGCCTTGTCGTTGACGATCCGGTCACCGATGCGGAGGGTGCCCTCGGTGATGTCCTCCAGGCCCGCGATCATGTTGAGCGTGGTGGACTTGCCGCATCCGGAGGGGCCGACGAGGATCACGAACTCCCCGTCCTGGATGTGGAGGTTGACGTCGCGTACCGCCAGGGCACCGTCCGGATACCGCTTGGTGATTCCTTCGAGAATGATCTCGGCCATCGGTTCAGCCCTTCAGCCCTTGACCGCGCCGGAGGTCAGTCCGGCGACGATGCGCCGCTGGAACAGCAGCACGAAGACGATGATCGGTACGGTGATCACCACGGCGGCCGCGGCGATCGATCCGGTGGGCTGCTGGAACTGCGAACTGCCCGTGAAGAACGCCAGCGACGCCGGCACGGTCCGTGCCGCCTCGGTGGAGGTCAGGGAGATCGCGAAGAGGAAGTCGTTCCAGCAGAAGATGAAGACGAGGATGGCTGTGGTGAAGACGCCGGGTGCGGCCAGCGGGGCGATGACCAGCCGGAAGGCCTGCGCGGGCGTGGCGCCGTCGACCTTCGCCGCTTTCTCCAGGTCCCAGGGGATCTCGCGGAAGAAGGCCGAGAGGGTGTAGATCGCCAGCGGCAGCGAGAAGGTCATGTACGGGATGATCAACCCCGGCCAGGTGTCGAAGAGTCCGAGAATCCGCTCGATGTTGAACAGCGGTGAGACCAGCGAGATCGGCGGGAACATCGCGATGAGCAGCGACATGCCGATCAGCAGCCGCTTGCCGGGGAAGCGCAGCCGGGCCACCGCGTAGGCGGCCATGGTGCCGAGCGCCACGGCGATGGCGGTGGCGATGAGCGCGATGCCGACCGAGTTGATCAGGGCGCGGGTGAACTCGGAGGTTTCGAAGATGCCGCGGTAGTTGGCCCAGGTCCACTCGGACGGGAAGAAGTTGCCGTCCGTGAGGGTGCTGGGCGCCTTGAACGACAGGGCGACGATCCACCACACCGGGAACAGCGCGTAGAGGACGACGACCAGGTTCACGACCGACCATCGGGCGACGTGCTGCTTGCCTGCCTCCGCCATCAGCGGTTCACCTCCGAGCCGGGTGCGGCCGTGCCGAAGAGCTTGATGAAGACGAACGCGATGAGCGAGACAGAGAGGAAAATCAGCACCGAGACGGCCGACCCGACGCCGAGGTTGAGCGCGGTGAAGAGGTTGTCGTAGCCGACGATCGACACGGACGCCGTGCCATGCGCGCCGGCCGTCAGCACGAAGATGTTGTCGAAGATCCGGAAGGCGTCCAGGGTCCGGAACAGCAGCGCCACCAGGATCGCGGGCTTCATCAGCGGGATGGTGACGAGGAACAGCCGCTGCCAGACCCCCGCGCCGTCCACCATCGAGGCCCTCAGCGTCTCCTCGGGGACGAGCGCGAGCCCGGCGAGGAGCAGCAGCGCCATGAACGGGGTGGTCTTCCACACCTCGGCGAGGATGATCAGCCCGATGGCCTGCCACTGCTCGGTGAGCGGCGCGCTGCCCTCGGGCAGCAGCGCGGCGAGGTAGCCGGTGTCCGGGGTCCACGCGAACTGCCAGGAGAACGCCCCGACGACGGTGACGATGCCGTACGGGACGAGGATGGCCGTACGGACCGTGCCGCGGCCGAAGATGGTGCGGTGCATGACGAGCGCGAGCGCCATGCCGAGGACGAGTTCGATGGCGACGGAGACGACGGTGACGAGGAGGGTCACCCAGAACGCCTGCCACCAGAACCCGGAGGAGAGCACCGCCCCGTAGTTGCTGAAGCCCACGAACTCGGCCATCGCGGGGAAGCGCAGGTCGTAGCGCTGGAAGGAGAGATAGACGGCGTAGGCGATCGGATAGGCCGTCACGGCGAGCATGACGAGGACCGCGGGGGTGCACAACAGCCAGCCCAGGCGCCGCTCCTGGCGCGCCCCGGCCGACAGCGCGGCCCGGGTGTCATTCGCGGGGCCGCCGGCGGGTTCCGGCCGGGTGCTCGGTGGTGTGGTCACGGGATCAGCCCCTCGGACTGCAGCGCGTCGTTGATCTCGGCTCGGATCTCGTCGACCGCGCTCACCGGTTCGATGTCGGCGGGCGGCGAGAGGGTGTGGGAGATCACGATCGAGACGTTCTGGTACGCCGGGGTCTTGGGGCGGACGCTTGCCGTCTCCAGTGCGCCCAGCACTTCGCGCGCGAAGGGGTAGTCCTTGGCGAGCGCCTTGTCGGTGTAGAGGTCGCGCAGAGTCGGCGGCAGGCCGCCTTTGAGCGCGGCGGTGAGCTGGTTCTGCCGGTTCCGCAGGCACAGCGCCGCCTCGAAGGCCAGGTCGGCGTGGCGGGAGTAGGAGCTGATGGCGAGGTCGATTCCGCCGATGGTCGGCCGGGACGGCCGGTTCGCGTCGACGCGGGGGTAGGGCGCCCAGCGGAAGTGGGGGAAGAGCTTGGGGTTGTTGGCCTTCATCGAGGGATAGACGAAGGGGTAGTTGATCTCGAAGGCTGCGGTGCCGGACTCCATGGCCAGACGGTTCTGGTCCTCCATCTGGTTGGTGAGCGAGGGGTCGGCGGCGGGTGAGCGGGCGAAGTCGCGCATGACACCGGCGGCTCGTACGGCGGGCGGGCCGAGCGAGGGCCGCAGGCCGTCGGGCGTCATGATCGAACCGCCGGCCGACTCCACGAGCGAGTTGAACCAGACCGTGAGCCCCTCGTACTGGGCTCCCTGGATCTCGGCGAAGTGCGGCTTGCCCTGCTCGGCCAGGGCTGCGGCCATGTCGGTCATCTCCGCCCAGGTGGTGGGCGGCTTGCGGACCAAGTCGTCGCGGTACCAGAGGAGTTGGGTGTTGGCGTTGTACGGGACGGCGAAGAGCTTCCCCTCCCAGGTCGCCGTCTGTACCGAGGTTTCGAGGGTGCCCCGGACCGCCTGCTCCCGATTCTGTCCGGTCCACGGCCGGATCCAGCCCGCCTCGGCGAACTCGGCGGGCCAGGTCACGTCGAGACCGAGGATGTCGAGCGAGGAGTCCTGCGCGGAGAGCCGGCGGACGAGTTGCTGCCGCTGACCGTCGGCCGCCCGGGGAAGCTTGTGGTACGTGATGGAGTACCGGCCGTCCGAGCCCCGGCCGCAGTCGTCGGCCGCCTTCTGCAGGGCGCCCGAGTCATCGGGGAAGTTGTACCAGTTCAGCTCCGTGGGGCCACCGGATTCACCACCGCCCCCGCAGGCGCCCAGTCCCAGCGCCAGCAGAGGCAGGACGGCGACGAGGACGCGCCGCCGCCGGCGTGCGGATGGGGTGCGCCCGCGGTGCGGCCGTGGCCAGGAACCCGGGGAGCGGCGTCCCGTGACCGGGCGGGCTCGTCGATCCATGCGCCCTCCACCTCGTGTACGGAGTCGGCGCCGGCGGGCGCGCGATGACCCTCCGTACCGTCGTCGGCATCGGACCTTAGACCTCGGACATACCGATATCAAGCTCCCTTATCGGGCATAGCGCACGGTCGGCGCAGGGGGCATCGTTCGGCGCCGGGCACCTGCGGCCGGATCCGTCGGCGCGGCCGACTCGAAGTCGTACGGCCGCTTTCGGCCTCCGGGCGCCGTGCCCGTGACGTACGAGACGCGGGCGCCGGGCGCGCATGGCGATGTCCCCCGGCTCTCGGGGAAGCCAGGGGACATCACCACCGACTCCGGTCGCGGCGGCCGGAAGACCGCCTCGACCGGCTCCGATCATCCGCAGCGGGTCCGGTCAGGAGCGACCGGTCCTCGCGCGACGGCGTACGACGACGATCCCGACGCCGAGGGCCGCCGCGGCGAGCGCGCCACCGGCTGCGAGCTCCGCGGCGCCAAGACCGCTCTGGGAACCACCCTCACCACCGCGGGTACCCCCGCGGGGGTGGCGGGTGACGGTCACGGTCGTGGTGGCCGTGACGCGGTCGCTGCGGCCGTCCGCACGCGCGCCGCGGTTGGCGCGCATCCAGTCGCCGCCGCCGGAGTCGCCGGAGTCGCTGTTGGTCTCGGCACCGGCGTCCGCACGGCCACTGCCGCCCATGTCGCTACCGACGTCGGCGCGGCCGGTGTCCATGCCGCTGCCGGAGTCCTCACGGCCGTTGTTCAGCCCGCTGCCCGAGTCCTCACGGCCAGTGCCCATGCCGCTGCCCGAGTCCTCACGGCCAGTGCTCGCGCCGCTGCCCGAGTCCTCACGGCCAGTGCTCGCGCCGCTGCCCGAGTCCTCACGGCCGGTGCCCATGCCGCTGCCCGAGTCCTCACGGCTGTTGCCGCCGCTCATGTCGGCACCCGTGTCATCACGAGGACCGCCGTCGCCGCCCCGGCCGAGGATGCAGGTGCCCCGGACGGTGTACGTGCCGGGCTCGATGTGGCGGTGCACCTTAAGCGTGCCGCGGAAGACGTCGTGGTCCGAATCCTTGAAGAACACCACTCCGGCACGGGAGCTGCCTTCGGCACGCTCGGTGCCCCGCGGACAGAAGAGGGTGAGGCTGACCGTGCCGCCCGGGCGGACGGAGTCCGGGTGCGCGATGAGACGCGCACGGTCGCCGCCGCCGGAGGGGCGGCCGTCAACCGGCTGCGCGGCGATGGCGACGGGGGCCGCCAGGGAGACGAGGGCGCCGGCGGCGAGGGCGACACCGGCTGTGCGGTTGAGTCGCACAGGAACTCCTTCCCGTGGACGCGAGTGCGGGGCGGTTGCCCCGCGTGGGTGGGGCGCCCGCGTCCTACGGGTCCAGGGAATGCGCTCCCGGGCGAGCCCGCGCGCTGACGGACCGTCAGTGATCACCCGGGCGGGGCCGCCCACCCGAGCCGACAGGTCGTCACTTTCCCAGGTCAGGGGTGTGCTGTCCGCCATTCGCCGCAACGCGGAAAGTTACGCTGCACAGAGGACAGGCCACTGGCCCTCCATTTGGCCACACCCGGTCCGGCCGCTCCAGCCGCGCAGGCCAACGCCCCCCGTACGCCGGGGAGCGCATCCCCCTACGCGCGCTCGCCCCGCACGCGAACCGTGGCCCGTAAGCGCTCGCCCCCGCACGCGAACCGTGGCCCGTAAGCGCTCGCCCCCGCACGCGAACCGCGGCCCGCACGCGGGGCACAGCCCCTCCGTGTGCGGGCCGATGCGGGAGGGCGGGCGCGCCCGTCTCCCGCACGCGGCTCGCCCCGTCGTTGACAGTACGTCCCCCGCGACACTCGGCACGGCCCGACGCCCCGGGCCACCGCACTCCCGCGCGCTAACCGCCCAGCGCCCGCGACACCGTGTAGATGACCAGGCCCGCCAGCGCGCCGACGACCGTGCCGTTGACGCGGATGAACTGCAGGTCCCGGCCGATGTGCGCCTCGATCTTCCGCGACGTCTGCTCGGCGTCCCAGCTCGCCACCGTCTCCGTGATCAGCGCCGTGATCTCGTCCTGGTACGTCGTCACCACATGGACCGCCGCGTCCTCGAGCCAGCGGTCCACCTTCGCCTGCATCCGCTCGTCGGACGCCAGCCGTTCGCCCAGCGACAGCAGCCCAGTACGCGTCCGCAGGCGCAGTTGGCTGTGCTCGTCCTCCGAGGCCGCCACGACCATCTGCCGCACCGAACCCCACGCGGAGGCGATGACCTCCTGCACCTCGCCGCGCCGCAGTACGTCCGTCTTCAGCCTCTCCACACGCGCCCGCGTGTCCGCGTCGGACTGGAGGTCGGCCGCGAAGTCGGTGAGGAAGCGGTCCACGGCCCCACGCGCAGGATGGTCCGGCATGTCGCGCATTTCGCTGGTGAACCGCAGCAACTCCTTGTAGACCCGCTCGCCGACGCGCTTGTCCACGAAGCGCGGCGTCCAGCCGGGCGCCCCACCCGTGACGGCCTCCACCACCGAATCGCCGTGCATCACCAGCCAGTCGTGGGCCCGTACGCACACCAGGTCCACCACCCTGCGGTGCCCGCCGTCCCTGACGACCTTCTCCAGCAGCGCGCCCAGACCCGGCGCGACTTCCTGGGCGTCGGCCCGACGAGTGATGGCCTCGGCGACCACCGCCTGGACGTCGGAGTCGCGCAGCACCCTCAGTGCGCCGCGCAGCGCGGTCGACAACTCGGCCGTGACCCGGTCGGCGTTGGCGGGTTCGGCCAGCCAGCCGCCCAGTCTGCTGCTGATACCGACGGACCGCAGCCGCAGCCGTACGACATCGGAGGACAGGAAGTTCTCGCCCACGAAGTCGCCGAGCGTACGGCCGAGGATGTCCTTCTTCGTCGGGATGATCGCGGTGTGCGGGATGGGCAGCCCCATCGGCCTGCGGAACAGGGCGGTGACGGCGAACCAATCGGCGAGCGCGCCGACCATCCCCGCCTCGGCCGCCGCGGCCACATACCCCGCCCACGCGCCGTCCGCACCCGCGGTCTGCCGCCATTCGGCGAGCGCGTAGACCACCGCGACCAGCAGCAGCAAACCGGTCGCGAACGTCTTCATCCGGCGCACGCCGCGCCGCCGTTCCTCGTCCGCCGCGCTGTAGGCGAAGGCACCCCGCGGGACGGCGGATGAGGCGGCACCCGGCCGGGCATCCTTCACCCCACCGGCTCCATCACCTTTGTCCGTCCTCGTCCGGTCCATCCGCTCCACCCGTTCACGAGTCCTGCCTGTGCATTGTCATCATGTGACGCGCTACCTGACCTACTGATGGAACGCTCCGGGAGTTCCCGGCGTCTGTCAGAGCGGGCACCGCACAGGACCCCCCGCCGGGCGATCACACCATCGTGGGATCATGATGGGTCCGTCGGATCGAGCGCCGCCGCAGTCGCCGCCGACCGCCCGTCACCCCTACCCAAACCGGAGCCGCGGGCTCCCCTGTTCGAGGAGAACGCCGAGCATGACCAAACGCCATGGTTATGCCCTGCTGGCCGCGCTCGCGGCAGTTGTGGTCCTCATCTCCATCGCGATATTCATCGGGGTGGGCGGGAGCAACGAGTCCTTCAACAACGCAGCACCCCGTAAGCCGCGCGGCTCTGCCGCACCCGCCTCGGCGGGCACCTGGGTCGGCACCTGGGCCACCTCCCCGGCAGCGGCGGAGCCCAACACCCCGAACGGTTATGCGGGGATGTCCATCCGGAACGTGGTACGCACCAGCGTCGGCGGCACCGGCGCCCGCATCCAGCTCTCCAACCTCTACGGCAAGAAGCCGCTGACGATCAGCCACGCCACCCTCGCGCTGGCCGCCGCCCCCAGCAACCCCACCGCCGCTGCGGGCACCCTGCGCCGACTCACCTTCTCCGGCAACCCGTGGGTGACCATCCCCATCGGGCAGTCCGTCACCAGCGACCCGACCCGGCTGAACATGCCGGCCGCCGCCGACCTGCTCATCACCACGTACTCCCCGGCCCCTTCCGGGCCGGTCACCTACCACCCGCACGCACGCCAGACCTCGTACCTCGCGCGCGGGGACCGGGCCGAGGACGTGGCGGGCACGGCGTTCACCGAGCAGACCCCGTCCTGGCGCTACCTCACCGCCGTGGACGTGCTGACCAACGAGGCCCGCGGCGCGGTCGTCGTCCTCGGCGACTCCATCACCGACGGCATCACCTCCACCGCGGGCGCCAACCGCCGCTTCCCGGACTTCCTGGCCGAGCGGCTGCGCAACGAGCCGGGCGCGCCCCGCTACAGCGTGCTCAACCACGGCATCAGCGGGAACCGGGTGCTCAGCGACGGCAACCTCTTCCCGCCCGAGAACCCCAGCGCGCTCAACCGGGCCGAGCGTGACGTCCTCAAAGCCACCGGCGTCCGGGCCGTGGTCGTCGAACTGGGCGTGAACGACATCCTCCGCCCGCCGCAGCAGACCGACCCGCGGAAGATCACCGACGGTCTGCGCCGCCTGGTCCAGCAGGCCCACGCCCGCGGACTGCGGGTCGTCGGCGGCACTCTCACCCCGTTCTACGGGCACCGAGGCTTCACACCCCGCCTGAACGCCGTACGGGAGCAGGTCAACACCGAGATCCGCGCCGGACAGGTCTTCGACGAAGTCGTCGACTTCGACCGGGCCCTGCGCGACCCCGCCCAGCCGCTGCGGCTCCTCCCGCGCTACGACGCGGGCGACCATCTGCACCCGAGCGACGAGGGCTACCGCGCCATGGCCCAGGCGCTCGACCTGGCCCACCTGAAGGGATCGGCACCGGCCCAGCTCTGACGCTCGCACCCACGGACGAAGCGAAACGGGAACGGGCCGGGAACGGGCCGGGAACGGGCCGGGGCCCACGGGTCCCGGCCCTCCCGCTTCCGCCCCCTCGGACACGCGAACGAGGCGTCACCAGGCTCCGGCCGTACGGGGACGCTGCGACTACTCAAGCTCCTTGCGCGGATCCCGCTCCCGCTCCTCGCGCTCCCGCTCCAGCCGGGCCCACTCCTGCCGCTCGGCTTTCAGCCGCCGCCGCTCCGCCCTGGCGAGCCTGCGCTCCACGGACACCCCGCCCCAGAAGGTGAAGCCGCTCACCACCACGCGGGGAGCGCCCCGCTCACCGGGCTCCTCCGCCGCACTCCGGTCGAAGCCGCCCATGACACCGACGCCGCGCACATCGACCTCCACCCCGGGCGGCACGACGATCTGGACCCCGCCCATGACCGTGAAGCACCGGATCTCCACCTCACGATCCTCGAAGCGGGCCTCGCGCAGATCCAGCTCTCCCCCACCCCAGAAGGTGAACGCGGTGAAGCGGCGCGGCACGGTCCACCGGCCCTTGCGCTGGAAAGCGCCCATCACGGCGATGCCCTTCGAGGAACTCGCCGGGCCCCCGATCCGCTCCCGCCAGTCACCACCCGCCGCCGGCTCGCGCCCCGCCGCCGCGCCGGAGCCCGGCAGATCGCGCGTCAGCGGCTCCAGATCGGCGTAGGTACGGGCCTGGTACGCGGCCCCCAGCCGCTCGTCGAACTCCTCCATGTCCAGCCGGCCCTCGGCCAGGGCCTCCCGCAGGATCTCGGCGACCCGGTCGCGATCGGCGTCGGAGGCCCGCAGCTCGGGCAGATCAGGGCGCTCGCTCATAAAGAACACCCTATGCGGGCCGTGCCGTTCCTCACAGTGCCGAACATCCGCGTACAGCTTGGCCACGACCCCCTCGATCACCGGCTCCCGCACCGGCAGATCCACCAGCCGATAGCCATGCGCGATCGCCTCGACCACGGGTGCCGCGCACTGCCTCGCCGGGAACGCGAGCCACCGCCGCGGCCCGTCGACGCGCACCGTCCGCGCGCCCGGCACCGCGCAGATCGGCGGCACCTCCCGCTCCAGATCCACCACGAGCATCCGCTCGCTCTACGCCCCAGCAACTCCCGCCCCGTGTACGTGCCCAGGCAGACGTCCGCCGGGACGGGTAGACGTCCGCCGGGACCTGGAGGAGCGATGACCACGGCAGCACGCGCGCCAACGGCGTACACCTGCATCGCCCTCTGGGGCGAGCGCCCGCGGCTGAGCGGCTACGAGTTGCCCGAGGTGCCGACGTATGTCCGGCTCGGCGAGACGCTTCTGATGATGTGAAACCGAAGAAGGTGTCGGTGAACACACCCGCCGCGATGGCCGCCCGATACATCGCACAGCGCCGGAAACCGCGCACGGCCACAGCCCGTACAACCGCATGACCCACGCCCCCGGCGCGCGGCCCTCCCGCACAAGGGGGAGGAGCTTAGTCACGATACGGACGGTCTGCCATCGGGTATTCACGCGATGGAGTGGTTTGAGGGAGCCAACCGGCCTGTGACAGAGCGGTCCTGAGAGCGCGCCGACCGATCCGTACGGGGCCGAGAATGCGACAGTTCCCTACGGGACGGGCCTACCACGCGAAACGGAGTCCCCGCAGATGAGCAGCCATCCGCAGCGGCAGACCGACCGCGGCACGGCACCTCTTCCCGGCCGGGTACCGACCGGAGGCGTCCCGGCGCAGCCGCCCCGGCCGCTCCACCAGACCCGGCCGCCCCGGCCGAAACGGACCGGGGTGCGCCGCTTCCTGCCCACCTGGCGCATGGTGCTCGGCGGCGTCCTGCTGTTCCTGCTCGCCCTGACCGGCGCCTTCATCGCCGGCTACATGCTGGTCGAAATCCCGCCCGCCAACGCCGCCGCCGTCAAACAGAGCAACGTCTACCTCTACGCGGACGGTTCACCGCTCGCCCGTGACGGCGACGTCAACCGCGAGAACGTACCCCTCACTGAGGTGCCCAAGCCCGTCCAGCACGCCATCCTGTCCGCCGAGGACCGGGACTTCTACTCCGAGTCCGCCGTCGACCCCCAGGCCATGGTCCGCGCCGCCTGGAACACCGTGACCGGCAAGGGCCGCCAGTCCGGATCCACCATCACCCAGCAGTACGTCAAGAACTACTACCTGGCACAGGAGCAGACCCTCACCCGCAAGGTGAAGGAGTTCTTCATCGCCATCAAACTCGACCGCGAGAAGAACAAGGACGAAATCCTCACCGGCTACCTGAACACCAGCTACTTCGGGCGCAACGCCTACGGCATCCAGGCCGCCGCCCAGGCCTACTACGGCAAGGGCTCCGCCGACCTCACCACCGCCGAGGGCGCCTACCTCGCCGCTCTCGTCAACGCCCCCAGCGCGTACGACGTTTCGGCCCACCCCGAGAACAAGGCCCGCGCCGACGCCCGCTGGAACTACGTCCTCGACGGCATGGTCAAGGAAGGCTGGCTGGCGCCGACAGAACGGGCCGCCATGACCTTCCCCAAGCCCGGCAGAACCAAGGCACCACCAGGCATGTCCGGACAGCGCGGCTATCTCGTCGAAGCCATCAACACCTACCTCAGCGGCAGCGGCGCCATCGGCGAGGACACCCTCCAGGCCGGCGGCTACCGCATCACCACCACCCTCGACAAGCGCAAGCAGAGGGCCATGGCCGACGCGGTGAAGACCCAGCTCATGAGCAAGCTGAGCACAGCCAACCCCGTCGACCGCTACGTCCGGGCCGGCGGCGCCTCGATCGACCCGCAGACCGGCCGCGTCGTCGCCATGTACGGCGGCATCGACTACACCAAGCAGTACGTCAACAACGCCACCCGCCGCGACTACCAGGTCGGCTCCACCTTCAAGCCGTTCGTCTTCAGCTCCGCCGTCGAGAACGGCTCCACCACCCAGGACGGCCGCACGATCACCCCGGGTACCCTCTACGACGGCAGCAACCGGCGCGAGGTGCAGGGGCGCAGCGGCCCCACCGGCTACCGCCCCGGCAACGAGGACGGCACCGACTACGGCGAGATCACCGTCGCCGAGGCCACCGACAAGTCCGTCAACTCCGTCTACGCGCAGATGGGCGAGGACGTCGGCACGGAGAAGGTCAAGGAGACCGCCATCGCCCTCGGCGTCCCCAAGGAAGCCCCCGGCCTCGCCGAAGCCCGCCAGTCCGTCGCCCTCGGCGTCGTCAACGCCAGCGTCCTGGACATGGCGAAGGCGTACGCCACGCTGGCCAACCACGGCAGACACGGCACGTACACCCTCGTCGACAGAATCACCAAGGGCGGCCAGGACGTGTCACTGCCGAAGCGGGCGAACCAGGCCGCGATCCCCCGCCAGGCCGCCGACACCACGACATCGATACTGCGCAGCGTCGTGGACAACGGCACCGGCACCGCCGCCCAGTCCGCCGGACGCCCCGCAGCCGGCAAGACCGGCACCGCGGAGGAGGACAAGGCCGCCTGGTTCGCCGGCTACACCCCCGACCTCGCCACAGTGATCGCCGTGATGGGACAGGACCCCAAGAGCGGTGAGCAGAAGCCGCTTTACGGGGCGACCGGGCTCGACCGCATCAACGGCGGCGGATATCCGGCGGAGATCTGGGGCCGGTACACGGCTGTGGCACTGCAGAACACCGCCGCGAAACCCTTCCGCCTGCACCTCCAGCCGGGCGCGGAGACCGAACCGAGCGAACCGGAGGAGTCCGAGTCGTCCGGATCGCCGTCCGCGTCCAGCGGATCGCCCTCGGGGAGCCCGTCCGGCTCACCGCCCTCCGAGACCCCGACGACAGGCAGCCCCCGGCCCCCGAGCACGGTCCCGCCGTCGTCGCCGACGCGCGTCCCGACGACGTCGGGGTTCACGCCGCCGGACGAGGACGAGTTCTTCCCCGACGGGTTCTAGATCCAAAACCCGTCTTCGGAGTCCCGTCTGCCCGGCGGCGTCCGGCTCGCCCAGCTAGCGCTGGGAGGTGCCACCACCCCAGTCACCGCTGGGCCCCCACGCCGAGTTGGCGTCGTCGTACGCAGTGCCGCTCTCCTCGTCCGCGTTGCGATCGCACGCACCGGACGCCGCGGGGGCGGCCCTTCGGGTGGACGACGCCACGTCGAAGACGGGCCCGGGCACGTGAGCCGGGAACTCCGCGGCTCCCGGCCCCGGGTTCGCCGCATTCCGGCAGGCGCCCTTTCGCCATTCCGGCATCCCGGCTTTCGCCATTCCGGCTTTCGGCTTCCGGCTTCCGGCATTCCGATGTCCGCCCCCCAGCCGTCCCGGAAGGGGAGGCGGAAGGTTTCTCCAGAGCCGGAAGCGTGCGAACGATCGTCGAGTGACTCGAGTGACGGGAATGTCAGAGGTAGAGCCCGGTCGAATCGTCGGACCCCTCCAGCCGCTCGGCGGCCACAGCATGCAGATCACGCTCGCGCATCAACACGTACGCCACCCCGCGGACCTCGACCTCGGCACGGTCCTCCGGGTCGAAGAGAACCCGGTCCCCCGGCTCCACGGTCCGTACGTTCTGTCCGACCGCGACCACCTCGGCCCAGGCGAGCCTGCGGCCGACCGCCGCGGTCGCCGGAATGACGATGCCACCGCTGGAACGGCGCTCCCCCTCGGGGATGTCCGTGCGGACGAGCACCCGGTCGTGCAGCATCCGGATGGGCAGTTTGTCGTGGGTAGCGTTCGTGCTCACGCCATGACCGTACCTGCCCCGGGACGGGGGAAGCGCGCGCAGGGGTCCTAACCGCGGCGACGGCGCGTGGACGCGGCCAGCAGGCCCACGACGGCAACGGCGGCGAGCGCCACCGGAACAATCCGCTCCAGCCGCGGCGAACCGTCGTCGGAGACCAGCTTCCCGCGGACGTCCGACACCGCACGGTTCACGGCCACGTACGCCCGGCCCGCGGTACGGTCGACCGCCGAGGCCGCCCTCGCCTTCGCGTCGCCCACGATCGTCCTGGGGTGCACCCGCACCGCGATCTCGTCCAGCGTCGCCGCGAGCGCCTGCCGCCTGCTGGCGATGTCCGCCTCGATCTGCGCCGGGGTCCTGGCTTCCGACACCGCGCTGCCTCCGTCGTCTTGGGTTGTCCGTGATGGACAGTCTGTCAGCTCGTGGGGGACCGTGCCCCATGGCACCCCCATCCCCGCGGCTAATCTCTCGGGTAGCAGCACGAGCGATGAGGAGAACTTCAGCCATGAGCGAGCGACTGCAGCCCGGCGACACCGCCCCCGCGTTCACCCTGCCCGACGCCGACGGCAACGAGATCTCCCTCGCCGCCCACGCCGGCCGCAAGGTCATCGTCTACTTCTACCCGGCCGCCATGACGCCAGGCTGCACGAAGCAGGCCTGCGACTTCACCGACAACCTGGAGCTGCTGGCAGGAGCCGGCTACGACGTGATCGGCGTCTCGCCGGACAAGCCGGAGAAGCTGGCCAAGTTCCGGGAGAAGGAAGACCTCAAGGTCACGCTGGTCGGCGACCCGTCGAAGGAGACCCTCGCGGCGTACGGCGCCTTCGGCGAGAAGAAGCTCTACGGGAAGACCGTGACGGGCGTGATCCGCTCCACGGTGATCGTCGACGAGCAGGGCAAGGTCGAGCGCGCCCTCTACAACGTGAAGGCCACCGGCCACGTCGCGAAGCTGATCAAGGACCTGGACATCTGACCCGCCCGCTTCCGGCCCCCAGCCCGCCCTGGAACAACGGCTCGCACCAATACGGCGCGAGCCGTTCCGCTTCCCGTGCGTGACCGCCGCACGGTCGTTTCGTTACTCAGTGCGAGACGGCGAACACACGACCGTGGACGGGGGGCGAGGGGATGGCCACGAGCCCGTATACGAAGGAACGCCTGGCCGAGGCGGTGGCATCGTCACGCACGATGTCGGAAGCACTGCGCAAATTGGGCGTGGATCCGCAGAGCCCGACCCGGAGTTACGTGCGCGAGCGCATGAGAAAGCTGGGCGTGGACACGACGCACTTCGAACGCGAGGGCGCGCGCTGGACGCGGGAGGTGCTGGAAGAGGCAGTCGCCGCCTCGACGAACATGTGCGACGTCCTGCGGTTCTTGGGGCTCGACGTGGTCGGGGGCCAGCACACCCACATCAGTCGCCGGATCCGGTCACTGGACATCGACACATCGCATTTCACCGCGACGCGCGGCAAGGACAGGTCGCCGGACGGAAGGCGGCAGCGGGCCAAGGCCGGGATCTTCGTGGTGCTGAGGGCGCCCGATGCCCGGCGCATACCGGGAACACGACTCAAGCAAGCCCTGATCGAGCGGGGCGTTGCCCATCGGTGCGCCGGATGCGGCTGCGAACCCGTCTGGCGGGGCCGCCCGCTACCTCTTGAAGTCGATCACATCGACGGGAACTGGCGGAACAACCTGCAGGACAACCTCAGGCTTCTCTGCCCCAACTGCCACTCAGCCACGGACACATACCGTGGCCGTCAGTCGAAGTGGAGGTCCCGGCCGACAGGAGCGCCGCGATGAGCCTCCCGGCCCGCTACACAAGAGATCGGCTGGTGGAAGCAGCAGCGGTGTGCCGGGACATCGACGAAGTCATCGCCTTCTTCGGTACGCGTCCCTACCACCAGTTGCGGCGCCATCTCATCAGGCGGTTCGAGCACTTCGGGATCGACATCTCCCACTTTCCTCAGCACGGACCGCGCGGCATCGAGCCCCGACCGTCGAAGCCGGAGCTGGAAGAAGCGGTCCGAGTGTCCGTCTCCGTTGCGGCCACGCTCAGACGGCTGAACAGGCCTGTCAACACCGGGATGCGACGTCGGGTGAGCCAATGGATCGCCGAAGACGGCCTCGACACCAGTCACTTTCTCGGGCAGGCCCATCAGCGGGACAGGCCCGGACGGGATCGCAGACCCGCGGATCAGGTTCTGGTCGTACAGGCGGACCACCGCCGGACGTCCTCGTCCGTTCTGCGCCGGGCACTGAGAGAGATCGGTGTTCCGGAACGGTGCTCCGCCTGCGACACCGGGACGTCGTGGAACGGCCGTCTCATCGTGCTGGAGATCGACCACATCAATGGCGACTGGCGTGACAACCGAGCGAAGAATCTTCGCTATCTCTGCCCGAACTGTCACGCCATCACGGATACCTGGTGCCGGAGAGGCGGGAAGTCCCGGACTGACTCACACTCGTGACTCGCGTGCCCGTCGCGTCCACCGGCAGCTACGATGTTGTACCGCAAGCGGCCGTGATGGAATTGGCAGTCATGCTGGGTTTAGATCCCAGTGGGGTAACACCCGTGAGGGTTCGAATCCCTCCGGCCGCACATACTGAGGAATCGAAGGCCCATTGCGCGTCAGCTGCGGAGTGGGCCTTCGTCGAAGGTCACCCCATCAGATCGCGGATCACCGGAGCCAGGGCGCGGAAGGCCTTGCCGCGGTGGCTGATCGCGTTCTTCTCCTCCGGAGCCATCTCCGCGCACGTACGGGTCTCACCCTCCGGCTGGAGGATGGGGTCGTAGCCGAAGCCGCCGGTTCCCGCGGGGGTGTGGCGGAGCGTGCCGTGCAGGCGGCCCTCTACGACGCGCTCGGTGCCGTCCGGGAGCGCCAGGGCCGCGGCGCAGGCGAAGTGTGCCTGGCGGTGCTGGTCGCCGATGTCGGCGAGCTGGGCCAGGAGCAAATCGAGGTTGGCCTTGTCGTCGCCGTGCCGGCCCGCCCAGCGGGCGGAGAAGATGCCGGGTGCGCCGCCGAGGACGGCCACGCACAGGCCCGAGTCATCGGCGATGGCCGGGATTCCGGTGGCGCGGGCGAGTGCGTGTGCCTTGAGAAGGGCGTTCTCGGCGAAGGTGACGCCGGTCTCGGGGACGTCGGGGATGTCGGGGTACGCGTCGGCTCCGACGAGTTCCACCGACACGCCTGCGCCCGTGAGGATGGCGTGGAGTTCGGTCACCTTGTGGGCGTTGCGGGTGGCGAGGATCAGACGCTGCATGGTGCCGATTATCCGTCTCTCGTGCACCCGGCAGGGCGGAGACCTCGTGGCACGGCCCGTGCCGCTACGGGATCAGCCGGGCCGTGCCGGGCGGAGCGCTCAGGAGGAGCAGACCTTGGTCAACTCGTTGGCGGCGTTGGTGACCGGGGTCACGTCGGGGGTCTTGCCCTGCTCGATGGATTTGCGGACGTCCTTCACGGAGGCGTTCAGTTCGTCAACGGCCTTGCTGACATCGGCGTTGTCGGTCTTGTCGCTGATGTCGTCGAGGTTCTTGTCGATGCGGTCCAGGGCCCGCTCGGCCTCGGCCGGGTTGTCGGCGGCGGAGGAGGCGGCCTGCTGGAGATCCTCGACGCTGGTGAGGATGGCGTCGGCGGTCTGGGCGCAGTCCAGGGCCTTCTCGACGGCGCTGCATGCGGTCGTGACCGGTACGACGACGGCTACGGCGGCCAGTGCGGCGATGACGGTCATGCGGCGGCGGTGGGCCATTGGGGCGGGTCCTCCCTGGTTGTGCCGGCGGGTGGGCCGGACTGCTCAGCGTACGGACGCACGTCTCTCGTGCGCCCGTACAGATAAGTACGCCTGATACGCGGGATCGGTTGCATGGGAGGGGGTAGGCCCGGTGGGTGCGGGCCGTGGCCGGAGTTCGGGGAGCTCCCGCTGCTGTCCCGCGGCCGCAATGGGTGCCCCGTTCTGCAGTGCCGGCCGGTGGCCCCCGCGCCGCCGCACCGCCCGGTGGCCCCGCGCCCGCAATATCGGCGTCCCGCGCCACAGCGTCAGCCGGTGTCCCCGCGCCCGCCACATCGGAGTCCCATGCCACATCGGCGTCCCGCGCCGCAGCATCGGACGGTATCCGGCCGGTGTCCCCCCGCGCCCCCCGCACCGCCCGGTGGCCCCGCGGGGTCCGCTAGAGCGGCCGGGCGAGGGCTTCGCGCTGGGCGGAGTCGAGCTGGGCGCATCCCGCGACGGCGAGGTCGAGCAGAGAGCCGAGTTCCTCGCGGGCGAAGGGTGCGCCTTCGGCGGTGCCCTGGACTTCGACGAAGCGGCCGTCGCCGGTGCAGACGACGTTCATGTCGGTCTCTGCGCGTACGTCTTCCTCGTAGCGGAGGTCGAGGAGGGGGACGCCGTCGACGATGCCGACGCTGACGGCGGAGACGGTGCCGGCGAGGGGCTTGCGGCCGTGCCTGATGAGCTTCTTGGACTGGGCCCAGCCGATGGCGTCGGCGAGGGCGACGTAGGCGCCGGTGATGGCGGCGGTGCGGGTGCCGCCGTCGGCTTGGAGGACGTCGCAGTCGAGGACGATGGTGTTCTCGCCGAGGGCCTTGTAGTCGATGACGGCGCGCAGTGAGCGGCCGATGAGCCGGGAGATCTCGTGGGTGCGGCCGCCGATCTTGCCTCGTACGGATTCGCGGTCGCCGCGGGTGTTGGTGGAGCGGGGCAGCATCGCGTACTCGGCGGTGACCCAGCCTTCGCCGCTGCCCTTGCGCCAGCGCGGTACGCCTTCGGTGACGCTGGCGGTGCACAGGACCTTGGTGTCGCCGAAGGTGACGAGGACCGAGCCCTCGGCGTGCTTGCTCCATCCGCGCTCGATGGTGACAGGGCGAAGCTGATCGGGGGTCCGACCGTCGATACGAGACATGGGGGTGACCCTATCTGCTGTGCCGAGGGCCCCGTTTCCGGTGGGGATACGGGGCCCTGGGCTCGCGAGAGGGGCGGCTCGCGTCATGTCGGCGGTTCAGCTCATGTCGTCGATGCGTGCGGCTCACACCATGTCGTCGATGCGGTTCACATCATGTCTTCGATGTCGGCGGCGACGGGGTCGGCGTCGGTGCCGATGACGACCTGGATGGCGGTGCCCATCTTCACGACGCCGTGTGCGCCCGCGGCCTTGAGGGCGACGTCGTCGACGAGGCCGGAGTCCTCGACCTCGGCGCGGAGTCGGGTGATGCAGCCTTCGACCTCGACGATGTTCTCGATTCCGCCGAGTCCGGCGACGATTTTCTCAGCCTTGGTGGCCATAGCGCACTCCTGCGTGTTCGGGGCTTCGGTTTCGCCGCCCAACCGTTTTTCACCGTAGAGCACGTTCGGAGCACCTTCGCGGGCATATGTCCGCCATCTGACGCATGATGACGACCACTGGTCCGTGCCCGCGCATGGGTGGTGCCCGCCGCGCCCAAACTGGTCTACACCAGTTTGCCCGCCCCGGCCAAACCCGTGGGGCTCCGGGAGGTCCGATGAGCAGCGACAGCGCCGCCGCAGGAGAGCAGCTGACGGGAACGGCGCGGCTTTCGAGTCTCTTTGCGGGGCTTCAGAAGGGGTTCATGAAGCGTTGGCCGGGATCATGAAATCGCCGGGAAGCGCGGGTTCCTCATCCCGCCCCGCCCGTGCTAGAACATGGTCTACACCACTGAGTGGTGTAGACCATGTGGTTTGACCGCGGGTGGACCACTCAGTACAGGCCACCGTCCCCGGGCCGGTCAAAGGCCCTCATGCGCCCCCGAAGGAATCCCCATGAGTACGTCGACCGCGAACGCCGCGGCGCCCGCGAAGAAGCGCGGCTCCGGCCTTTTCCAGGGTCTGCAGAAGGTCGGCCGCAGCCTGCAACTCCCCATTGCCGTCCTCCCGGCCGCCGGGATCCTGCTCCGCCTCGGCCAGCCGGACGTGTTCGGCGCCGAGGGCCTGGGCTGGGACAACATGGCCAAGGTCTTCGCGGGCGCGGGCAGCGCACTGCTGGACTCCTCGCTCGCTCTGCCGCTGCTGTTCTGCATCGGTGTCGCGATCGGCTTCGCGAAGAAGGCGGACGGCTCGACGGCACTGGCGGCGGTGGCCGGATTCCTCGTCTACTACTCGGTGATCCACCAGTTCCCGGTGCCCGGCTCGGACGGTGCCACCTTCGTGCAGACCAGCTTCCTCAGCGGTGCCTGGCAAAAGGGCTCCGAGGTCACCGCGGCGACGTACCAGAACCCGGGGGTCCTTGGCGGGATCGTCATGGGTCTGCTGACAGCGGTCCTCTGGCAGCGCTTCCACCGCACCAAGCTGGTGGACTGGCTGGGCTTCTTCAACGGCCGCCGGCTGGTCCCGATCATCATGGCGTTCACCGGTACGGCGATGGGTGTTCTGGTCGTCCTGGGATGGCAGCCGATCGGGGACGCCATCACGGCCTTCGGCGAGTGGATGACCGGGCTGGGCGCCGCGGGTGCGGGTGTGTTCGGTCTGATCAACCGGGCGCTGATCCCGATCGGGATGCACCAGTTCGTGAACACCGTGTCCTGGTTCCAGCTCGGTGACTTCACCAATGCCGGGGGCCAGGTCGTCCACGGCGACCTCAACCGCTTCTTCGCGGGCGACCCGAGCGCCGGCCAGTACATGTCCGGCTTCTTCCCGATCATGATGTTCGGTCTTCCGGCCGCGGCGCTCGCCATCGCGCGCAGCGCCCGTCCCGAGCGCCGCAAGGCGGTCCTCGGCATGATGATCTCGCTCGCGCTCACCTCGTTCGTCACGGGCGTGACGGAGCCGATCGAGTTCTCGTTCCTGTTCATCGCGCCGGTGCTGTACGCGATCCATGCGGTGCTGACGGCGGTGTCGATGGCGATCACCTGGGCCTTCGGCGTGCATGCGGGTTTCACCTTCTCGGCCGGTGCCATCGACTATCTGCTCAACTGGAACCTGGCCACCGACCCGTGGAAGATCATCCCGATCGGTCTGGTCTTCGCGGCGATCTACTACGCGATCTTCCGGTACGCGATCACCCGGTTCGACCTGGCCACGCCGGGCCGGGAGCCGGAGGAGGAGGTCGAGGACGCCACCAAGGTCTGAGGGCTCCGCGTCGGTGCCGAGCCGTCGGCGCGGGCGGCCGACAGCGCGGTCGGCAGCGCGGCCGTCAGTGCGGGCGCCTCGGCGCCGGCGGCCGTCGCTGCTGCAGTACGAGCGGGAAGTGCCGGTCAGTGCCGCCGTACGAGCGGGAAGGGCAGCGTCTCGCGGATCGTCAGCCCGGTGAGGAACATCACCAGGCGGTCCACGCCCAGGCCGAGCCCGCCCGTCGGAGGCATCGCGTACTCCAGCGCCGTCAGGAAGTCCTCGTCGAGCTCCATCGCCTCGGGATCGCCGCCCACCGCCAGCAAGGACTGCGCGGTGAGGCGGCGTCTCTGCTCCACGGGGTCGATCAACTCGGAGTAGGCGGTGCCCAGTTCGGTGCCGAAGGCGACGAGGTCCCAGCGCTCGGCGAGCCGCGGGTCCTTGCGGTGCCTGCGGGTGAGCGGCGAGACCTCGGTGGGGAAGTCCTTGTAGAACGTGGGCAGTCCGGTGCGCTCCTCCACCAGGCGCTCGTACATCTCCAGCACCACGTCGCCCCGGGTGTCCTCGGGGATGTGCGGGACGCCGGCCCCGTCGCACAGCGTCAGCAGCTCCTCCATGCCGGTGTCGGCGTCGACCTCCTCTCCCAGCGCCCCGGAGACCGCGCCGTAAACGGACTTGACGAGCCACGGGCCGGAGATGTCGTGCTCGGTCACCGTGCCGTCGGCGTCCGTCGTGCGCACCACCTGCGCCCCGTGCGCCGCCTCGGCCGCGGCCTGGATCAGTTCGCGGGTGAGGTCGAGCATCACGTCGTAGTCGGCGAACGCCTGGTACGCCTCCAAGGACGTGAACTCCGGGTTGTGCTTGTACGAGATGCCCTCGTTGCGGAAGTTGCGGCCCAGTTCGAAGACCCTCTCCATGCCGCCGACGCACAGCCGCTTCAGATACAGCTCGGGGGCGATCCTCAGGTACAGATCCAGGTCGTAGGCGTTGATGTGGGTCGTGAACGGACGGGCGTTGGCGCCTCCGTGGATCTGCTGGAGCATCGGGGTCTCGACCTCCAGGTATCCGCGGTCGAGCAGGCCCTGGCGCAGCGCCTGGACGGCGGCGCTGCGCGCCCGTACGACGTCGCGCGCCTCCGGGCGCACCACCAGGTCGACGTAGCGCTGCCGGACGCGGGCCTCGGGGTCGGCGAGGCCGCGGCGCTTCTCGGGCAGCGGGTGGAGGCACTTGGCGGTGAGCTGCCAGGAGGTGACGAACAGCGAGAGCTCGCCGCGGTCGCTTGCGGCGATCTCGCCACTGGCGGTGAGGTGGTCGCCGAGGTCGGTGTCGGCGGTGAACCGCCTCAGCACGTCCGGGTCCGTACGGTCGCGGCTGAGAACCAGTTGGAGGTCGCCCGACCAGTCGCGGAGCACGGCGAAGACGACGCCGCCGAAGTCGCGTACGAGCAGCAACCGCCCGGCGACGGTGGCCCGTTGGCCTGTGCGGGCTCCAGTTGCCAGGCCTCGGTGCGCGGCGCGGATCTGCGCGAGGGTGTGGGTACGGGGTGCGGCGTCGACGGGGTAGGGGTCCACGCCGTCGGCGCGCAGCCGGTCCAGCTTCCGCCGCCGTACGCGGACCTGCTCGGGCAGCCCTGCCAGGGGGTCGGCCCGCTCGCCCTCGCGGCCCTCCGTCGGCCCGGCCAGGCCGAGTTCGCCGAGGGAGGGCAGTCCGGCGGTGCTGGCGGGGGCGGTGATGCCGCGTGCCCGGCCCTTGCCCCACAGGGCGTGCAGGCTGGGGACGGATACGAAGCCCTCGGCGATGGCGGAGGCGAGGCCGATGCGGGCGAGGGAGCCGGCGTCGGCGTAGCAGAGGAACCGCGGGTACCAGGCGGGCTGGTACTTGACGTTCGAGCGATACAGGGCTTCCAGCTGCCACCACTTGGAGAAGAACAGCAGCAGCCGGCGCCAGGCGCGCAGCACCGGGCCCGCGCCGATCCGCGCGCCTTCCTCGAACGCGGCGCGGAAGACGGCGAAGTTGAGGGAGATGCGGCGCACACCCAGCCGCCCTGCCTGGGCACACAGTTCGGCGACCATGAACTCCGTGACACCGTTGGGCGCCCTGCGGTCGCGGCGCATCACGTCCAGGGAGACGCCCTGCCGCCCCCAGGGCACGAAGGACAGCAGCGCCACCATTGTCCCGTCCGCGTCGAACGCCTCGACCATCAGGCAGTCGGGGTCGGCGGGGTCCCCCAGGCGGCCGAGCGCCATCGAGAAGCCGCGCTCGGTCTCGGTGTCGCGCCAGGCGTCGGCCCGCTCCACGACCTCCCTCATCTCCTCGTCGGTCAGGGCGGAGTGGCGGCGGATGCGGGTGGTGACACCCTGGCGCCGTACGCGGGTGACGGCCTGCCGGGTCACGCGCATGTCGCGGCCGGCGAGGTCGAATTCCGCGACGCCGAGCACGGCCTCGTCGCCGAGTTGAAGGGCGCTCAGCCCGGCTCGCCCGTACGCCCTGGCGCCCTCCTCGCTCGCGCCCATGACGGCGGGTGTCCAGGCGTAGCGGCGGGCGAGCCGGGTCCACTTCTCGATGGCGGGGTCCCAGGCGCCGGGGTCGCCGACGGGGTCGCCGCTGGCCAGGCAGACTCCGGCTTCGACGCGGTAGGTGACGGCGGCTTTGCCGCTGGGCGAGAAGACGACGGCCTTGTCGCGGCGGGTGGCGAAGTAGCCGAGTGAGTCCTGGTCGCCGTAGGCGCCGAGGAGGGCGCGGATACGGGGTTCCTCGTCGCCGTGCAGGGCGGCTTCCAGGCGCTGGGAGCGGAAGAGGGTCGCGGCGGCGGAGAGCAGTGCGACGGCGCCGAGCAGCCCCTGCAGGACGTAGTGCCAGCGGGCGGGGCGGCCGTCGAACTCGGAGGCGGGCACGAGTCCGCCCAGGACGCGGTTGGCCGCCCACGGGAAGGCCTGGCCGCGGGGCAGGCTGCCCGGGAACGCCTCGACCAGGGCCCAGCCGACGAGGACGGCCACGGCCAGGCCGACGACGAGGACGAGCAGGGCACGCCAGAGCGCGCCGCCGCGGGTGTCGGCGTAGAACTCGCGGCGGGCCACGCCCAGCAGCCCCATCGCGGCGGCGCACACCAGGAAGGAGGGGACGGCGTCCCATGCGCCGGTGGCCATCGCGACGGCGTCGGCCAGGATCACCAGCGCCAGGTACGCGATGACCAGGCGCCGGGCGATCTTCTTGCGGGAGGCGATGGCGGCGGCGAGAAGGAACAGGAAAGCGGCGTAGGCGAGGTTGGCGCTGACCGGGACGGTGAGGAACTCCAGGAACCGGGTCACCGGGGCCAGTGCGCCCCGCAGGGGCGGGATGACGGCCGTGATGGCGCAGTAGAGGGCGAGGCCGCCGAAGAAGGCGCCGAATCCGCCGGGAACCCGGTGGAGGAAGCGGTCCCGGGGCCTGGCGGGTTCGTCGTCGGGCCGGGGTCCCCCGGCCGGAGCGGCTTTCCGGCTCGTCTCGCCGATGACGCCCATGCGGCCAGGGTAAGGAGGCTGCTCGCGGGCCGCTCGCCGGGGATTCCGAGCCGGAGGTCGGCTAGCGTTTCGGTGTGGTGACGTTGGCGCAGGGCGGCTGGTTTCACCGGGAGGTCGTGGGTGCGGGGCTGCTCCCGCTCTTCGTCTTCCTCTGCTCCTTCATCGCCGGATTCGCCTTCATCCGCCTCAGCGTGCGCATGATCCGGGCGGAGGTGCGCTGGTGGCCGGGGAATGTGCGGCCCGGCGGGCTGCACATCCACCATGTGGTGTTCGGTGTGGTCTTCATGCTGGTCAGCGGCGCGTCACTGATCGTGGTCTCCGACCCGTCGGTCACGGTGAAGTCCGTTCTCGCCGGGGTTTTCGGGGTGGGTGCGGCGCTGGTACTGGACGAGTTCGCGCTGATCCTGCATCTGCGGGACGTCTACTGGACGGAGGCGGGGCGTACGTCCGTCGACGCGGTCTTCGTGGCCATCGCCCTGTGCGGTCTGGTGCTGCTCGGTTTCCGTCCGGTCGCGGTGATCGACTGGTCGGGATATCAGTCCGACCCGACTCCCGGCAATGCGCTGCTGCTGGTCGGGGTGGTGCTGCTGGCTCTGGTCCTCGCTGTGATCACCCTGCTCAAGGGGAAGGTGTGGACGGGGCTGCTGGGCCTGTTCTTCCTGCCTCTGCTGGTCATCGGGGCGATCAGGCTGAGCCGCCCGGACGCTCCGTGGGCCCGGTGGCGCTACCGCGACAAGCCGAAGCGGCTGGCGCGGGCGGCTCGGCGTGATCAGCGCTGGCGGCACCCGGTGATCACGGCGAAGATCAAGTTCCAGGAGTTCATGTCCGGCAGGCACGACCTGCCGGACCTGTGGCACGAGCTGCAGCACCGCGCCACCCACCGGGACGACCGCGACTGAGAGCCCCGCGCGGGGAGCCGGGCCGGGCACTGGGCGGGCGTGGGGACGGTCGGCGTAAGGGAGGGCGTACGGGGAGGGCGTACGGGGAGCGCGCACCGGGTGCGGTACGGCGCGCGGCCCTAGATCTCGTAGACCGCGGCGGCCCGGGCCAGCTCCACCGGCCCGTCGAAGACCTCGCGGGCGTCCCGCAGATTGACCTCGGGGTCGGTCCACGGCGGGATGTGGGTCAGCACCATCCGCTTGACGCCTGCCGCTGCCGCGGACTCCCCCGCCTGCCGTCCGTTGAGGTGAAGTTCGGGTACGTCCTCCTTGCCGTGCGTGAAGGACGCCTCGCACAGGTAGAGGTCGGCGCCCTCGGCGAGCCGGTCGAGGGCCGCGCAGGGGCCGGTGTCCCCCGAGTAGGTCAGGACGCGGCCCGCGTGCTCGATCCGGAAGCCGAACGCCTCGACGGGGTGGCACAGGCGGTCCGTGCGGACGGTGAAGGGGCCGAGCCTGAACTCTCCGGGCTCGAGGGTGCGGAAGTCGAAGACCTCGCTCATCGACTTCTCGGACGGAACGTCGTCGTACGCGGTGGTCAACCGCTGCTCGGTGCCGTCCGGACCGTAGACCGGGAGGGCCTCCGGGCGGCCGCCGTCGTGGCGGTAGTAGCGCGCGACGAAGTACCCGCACATGTCGATGCAGTGATCCGCGTGCAGATGGCTGAGGATCACGGCGTCGAGATCGTAGAGACCGCAGTGGCGCTGCAGCTCGCCGAGGGCTCCGTTGCCCATGTCGAGGAGCAGCCGGAAGCCGTCGGCTTCGACGAGGTAGCTCGAACAGGCCGAGTCCGCGGACGGGAACGACCCCGAGCAGCCGACGACGGTGAGCTTCATCAAGCAGAAACCTCCGAGGCTGGGTCCCCGTCTCGAGAGACCCGGGGGGACGGTCCGGGGGGCGTGCTGTGGGAAGGGGTGAGCGCTTGCGGTCCGTCGAGCGTAAGGCGCGAAATGGATGGTCGCCCCTCCACGGAGTGGTGTTGTGGGGGAACTCACCCATGGCTTCACCGGTACGGGGGGCGCTGCCGCTCTGTGTTTCGAAGGTACGGTGCTGGGCGTGAACACGACGTGGTGGTGGGCGCTGGGCGCGGTGGTCGTGGTGGTGGCGCTGATCGCGTCGCTGGTGGACGGGTGGGGACGGAGCGACCGCGGGCCGCGGCGGCGTCCGGGCGGGGGCAGGCCGCGCGGGGCGGGCGGTGCCCGGCCCGGTCCGGGCGGCGGCCGGCCGCGGGGCCGCGGGGATCGCAGGCCGGCGGCACGGCCGGGCCGCCGGGGGCCGGGGAAGCGCCCGGCGGGGAGGCGCCCGCGGCCGGGCGAGATCTGGTGGGCGGACGTGCCGTACGAGGACGGGCCGGGGTCGAAGGACCGGCCGTGCCTGGTGCTGGCCCTGCGCGGGGAGAGCGCGCTGGTCGTGAAGATCACCAGCCGTGAGCGGGAGGGCCGTGCCGGGGTGATCGCCCTGCCCGACGGGGCGGTCGGGGACGCGGCCGGACGCCGCAGCTATCTGGAGACGGAGGAGCTGCGGGAGGTACGGGTCGGGGAGTTCCGGCGCCACGTGGGAGCGGTGGACCGGAAGGTGTGGGCGCGCGTACGGCACCTCTCGCGCTGACACGGGCCGCCCGGGGCCGAGCGCCCGGGGGCACGGAGGCAGGGGTCACATACGGGTGGGCGCACCGGCGCCGGTGCGCCCGCGGAGTGCGCACACCGGCAGCGCGCGAGGGCGGGCCGGAGTCAGGAGCCGCGCGCCACGCGGGACTGGGACGGGAGTTGGAGGGTCGCCAGCGGCGGCCGCGGCGGCGCGGGGTCACCGGCGCCGTGCAGCAGCGGGCTGTTGTGGCGCATGAGCCACTGCCGGTAGGCGGGGCTCGCCCAGGCCGCCTCGATGTATGCCTGCTCCAGCTCGCGGTGGAGCATCGCGACGTCGGTGACGGCGGCGGCGCCCGGCCGGGCGATCAGCAACAGGCGTACGGCCAGAGGGTCGTCGGCGAGCGGCAGGATCGTCATGCCCGCGCGGGTGCGCGAGGTCGGCTGGCACGGACTCACGGTCTCGCCCGCCGCCACCAGGTCCGCGGCCGTGGTGATGTCCCGTACCGCGACGGTGCGCGGCTCGCATCCCAGGACCGCGAAGGCGCGGCGCAGGGCGGCGTATTCGTCGTCGGCTGCCGGATCGACGATCCAGCTGTCCGTGACGAGGTCGGCCAGCCGTACCGAGGAGCGGCCCGCCCGCGGGTGGTCCGTGGACACGGCGACGAACTGCGGCTCGCGTTCCACCACGACGCGCTGGTCGAGGCCGGCGGGCACGCGGAGAGGGAAGAACTCGGGCTCGTGGACGAACGCGACGTCGAGCTGATTCGTGGCGAGCATCTCCAGCAGGGCGTTGGACGACACCTCTATGTGGATCGTGGTGTCCGTCTCCGGGAGCCGGTCGCGTACCCGGCGGAGCCAGCCGACGACCGCCCGGCTGGCGGTACTTCCGATGCGCAGGCGCGAGGCCCCGGTGCCGACCGCCGCGTCCTGGGCGGCGCTCATCAGCGCGCTCATCTCGGCGACGATGGGGCGGGCTCGTGACAGTACGGAACGCCCCAGCGGCGTCGGCCTGCTGCCGGTCCGCTCGCGGGTGAACAGCGTGCCGCCGACGGCCTTCTCGATGCGGCGGAGCTGTGTCGTCAGAGAGGGCTGTGTCATGCCCAACTGCACCGCGGCCTTGCGCACGCTGCCGGCATCGGCAATCGCGCACAGTGCTCGCAGGTGCCTCACATCGAGCTCCACGACCGGAGAATAACGGCGTTTCAGCTCTCCCGGCCAGCCCTACAAAGGCTGCGAAATCAGGTATTGCCCCCATGATTCTGCGATCAGGCGGTATGTCTCGTTGGATGGCCAATTCAGCAGTAAATGAGGGGGGATTGGCTGACGCTATCGGGAGTTGGCATCATCCCGCACGGCCGGAAACGCCCCGAGACTTTGGGTACCCAGATGTTCTCCGGAGGGCCCCCTGTCGCTCACCCAGGCGACGCAACACGCCCTGTCCGGAAATGGATTGGAGACTCCCCCCATGAATCGCTCCAAGATATTCGGGACGACGGCCCTCGGGCTCGGGCTGCTCGCCTCGATGGCCGTGGTGCCGGCGTCGGCTGCCGATGCCACGGCTGACGCCCGCTCCGCCGAGCGTCACTCCGCGTCGATCGCGGCCTATACCGGCTCGGCCGCGGACCGGGCCAACACGCGGGCGTTCTTCGAAGCCGTGATCAAGTCGGCGAAGGCAAAGCAGAAGGCCACCGGCGCCGCGGCGGTCACCGTGACGTACGACGCGAGCGCGGCCCCGACGTTCGCTTCGGAGATCGCGAACAGCGCTTCGGTCTGGAACTCCTCCGTCGGCAACGTCCAGTTGCAGGAGGGCGGCAACGCCGACTTCACCTACCGCGAGGGCAACGACCCCCGCGGTTCGTACGCCAGCACCGACGGCCACGGACACGGCTATATCTTCCTGGACTACGCGCAGAACCAGGAGTACGACTCCGACCGCGTCGCCTCCCACGAGACCGGGCACGTCCTGGGCCTGCCCGACCACTACGAGGGCCCGTGCTCGGAGCTGATGTCCGGAGGCGGCCCCGGCCCCTCCTGCACCAACGACCGACCGGACGCCAACGAGTCGGCCCGCGTCGACCAGTTGTGGGCCAACGGCTTCAAGGGTCTGAACAAGTCCGGGCTGCTGAAGGCTCGCTGAAGGAACACCCACTGAGGCGAGCACTCACCGAGGCGGCGCTCGCCGGGCGAGACCCCGCCGAGGTGAACAGCCTGCCGCGGTGAACAGCCTGCCGCGGTGACCGCTCGGCCCGAGCGGTCACCGACGCCGGAACGTGGCCACCGCCCCGCCCCCACAGGGGCGGTTGCCACCCGGCCCGCAGGGGGCAGGGTCGCCGCGGACGGCGGCCGGGGAAGGCACGGAGGGGCCGACGGGGCCCGGCCGGGCAGGGAGGGGCCGACGGGGCCCGGCAGGGCAGGGAGGGGCCGACGGGGCCCGGCAGGGCAGGGAGGGGCCGACGGGACCGGGCCGGGAACGGAGGGGTCGACGGGACCGGGCCGGGCTTGTCGCCCCAGAGGGTTTCAGGCCCAGAGCTGGCCCTGGAGGGCCTCCACCGCGGCTTCGGTGGATTCGGCCGTGTAGATGCCCGTCGACAGGTACTTCCAGCCGCCGTCCGCGACGACGACCACGATGTCCGCGGGCTCTCCCGCCTTGACGGCCTTGCGGCCCACGCCGATCGCCGCGTGCAGCGCCGCCCCCGTGGAGACACCCGCGAAGATGCCCTCCTGCCGCAGGAGTTCGCGTGTCCGGCGCACCGCGTCCTCGGAGCCGACGGAGAAACGGGTCGTGAGCACCGACTCGTCGTAGAGCTCGGGGACGAATCCCTCGTCGAGGTTCCGGAGGCCGTAGACCAGGTCGTCGTAGCGCGGTTCGGCGGCGACGATGCTGATGTCCGGCTTGTGCTCGCGCAGGTAGCGGCCGACGCCCATCAGGGTGCCGGTCGTGCCCAGGCCGGCGACGAAGTGCGTGATCGAGGGCAGGTCGCCGAGGATCTCCGGTCCGGTGGTCGCGTAGTGGGCGGCCGCGTTGTCCGGGTTGCCGTACTGGTAGAGCATCACCCAGTCCGGGTGCTCGGCCGCCAGTTCCTTGGCGACCCGTACAGCCGTGTTGGAGCCCCCTGCCGCCGGGGAGGAGATGATCTCGGCGCCCCACATGGCGAGCAGTTGCCGCCGCTCGTCCGAGGTGTTCTCGGGCATGACGCAGATGATGCGGTAGCCCTTGAGCTTTGCCGCCATCGCCAGCGAGATGCCCGTGTTGCCGGACGTGGGTTCGAGGATGGTGCAGCCTGCGGTCAGCCTGCCGTCCTTCTCCGCCTGCTCGATCATGTGGAGCGCGGGCCGGTCCTTGACCGAGCCCGTGGGGTTGCGGTCCTCCAGCTTGGCCCAGATCCGTACGTGCTCGGACGGGGACAGCCTCGGCAGGCGGACGAGCGGGGTGTTGCCGACCGCTGCCAGAGGGGAGTCGTACCGCATCAGTGCCGTCCCGCGGAGCCGGTGTACGCCGCGGAGCCGCCCGCGACGGCCGGCAGGATGGTGACGTTGTCGCCGTCGGTCAGCTCGGTGCCGATCCCGTCGAGGAAGCGCACGTCCTCGTCGTTGAGGTAGACGTTGACGAAGCGGCGCAGCTCCCCGCCGTCGACCAGGCGCTCGCGGATCCCGGCGTGCCGGGACTCCAGGTCGGCGAACAGCTCATCGATGGTGGCGCCGCTGCCCTCGACCGCCTTCTGGCCGTCGGTGTAGGTACGGAGGATGGTCGGGATGCGGACCTCGATGGCCATGGTGTGGGCTCCTGTCGGGATGAGGCGAAGGCGGCGCGCGGCGTCGTCCTGCGCCGGCGGCGGGAGGGAGGTGCGGAATGGTGCGGCTTGCGAAGCGGTGCGTGCCCGGCGGCCCTTACGCGGGGCACCGCGGCGAGCGGTCGTGTGTCAGGCGCCGGTGTGCGGACACATGGCGCTGGCGAGGCGGCACAGATCGACGTGCAGCCGCGCCACGAGCTGGGTGCCCGGCGTCCTCTCGCTCACGTCTTCCACAACCATGGGCTCATCGTAACGATTCCCTGTCCGCCCTCCGGGACCCGGTCCCACGATGCGGACGTCTTCTTGGACACAGCGTCGAACAGTCCCGACGCAGCGTTCCCGGTGCCCGGGTTCCGGTTTCCCGGTGGCCGCCTCGGGATCAGTAGGCCGGGACGACCTTGACCTCTTCCTCCGTGACCGCGCCGTCCACGATCCGGAAGGACCGGAACTCCACCGGGCCCTCCTCGTGGCCGGACTCCGCGGTCGAGACGAGGACGTAGTGCGCTCCGGGCTCGTTGGCGTACGAGATGTCCGTACGGGAGGGGTACGCCTCCGTGGCCGTGTGCGAGTGGTAGATCACCACCGGCTCCTCGTCCCGGTCGTCCATCTCCCGGTACAGCTTCAGCAGATCGGTCGAGTCGAACTCGTAGAAGGTGGGAGAGCGGGCCGCGTTGAGCATCGGGATGAACCGCTCCGGGCGGCCGGAACCGGCCGGGCCCGCGATGACGCCGCACGCCTCGTCGGGGTGGTCGGCTCGGGCGTGCGCCACGATCCGGTCGTGGAGGTCCTGGGTGATGGTCAGCATGGCCAAAGAATATGAGGGGCGGCGCGCAGCGCCACGATTGAGGGTGGCGGCGGGCGACGGGCGGGCAACGGGGGGCGGCCCCTGGACCGGGTCCGGGGGCCGCCTGATGGAACGCGGGATCGGGCGTGGGGCCGCAGCCGCTACTTCGAGACGTACTCGGGCTGCCGCTCCTGGACCGGGGCCGTGACCTGCGGATTGCGGGCCTTGAGGATCAGCCAGCCGACGGCGAGGAAGACCGCCCAGCCGGCGCCCACGTACAGGGAGACACGGGCCTCCGAGTCGTACGCGATGAGGCCGGTCACGAAGATCAGCGAGGCGAGCGCCACGTAGCTGAAGAGCGAGCCGCCCGGTGCCGGGAAGGAGGAGGTGGGCAGGCGTCCCGCCTTCACGGCCCGCCTGTAGCGGATGTGGCTGACCAGGATCATCATCCAGGTCCAGATACCGGCGGCGGTCGCCACGGAGGTGACGTAGCCGAAGGCCTTCTCCGGGACGACGTAGTTGAGGACCACGCCGATGCCCATGAGGGCGACGGAGACGGTGATGCCGACGGCCGGGGTCTTACGGGCGTTGAGCCTGCCGAAGACCTTCGGGGCCTCGCTGTTGGACGCCAGGTCGCGCAGCATCCGGCCGGTGGAGTACATGCCGGAGTTGCAGGACGACAGGGCCGCGGTGAGGACGACGAAGTTGATGATGCCCGCCGCGAGCGGGATGCCCATCTTCTCGAAGCCGTGCACGAACGGGCTCTCACCGGCGGAGAACTCGGTCCACTTGATCACCGAGAGCAGGACGACCAGGGCGCCGACGTAGAAGACGATGATGCGCCAGGGCAGGGTGTTGATCGCCTTGGGCAGTGTCTTCTCGGGGTTCTCGGACTCGCCCGCGGTGACGCCGACGAGTTCGACGGCCAGGTAGGCGAACATGACGCCCTGCAGGGTCATCAGGCTGGAGCCGATGCCGTTGGGGAAGAGGCCGTCGTGGGCCCAGAGGTTGCTGGCTGCGGCGGTGTCACCGGCGTCGGAGAAGCCGAGGGTGAGCACGCCGAGACCGATCACGATCATGCCGATGATGGCGGTGACCTTGATCATCGAGAACCAGAATTCGACCTCACCGAAGATCTTCACCGAGATCAGGTTCACACCGAACAGCACGACCAGAAAGACCAGTGCGCTGACCCATTGCGGGATCTCCGGGAACCAGAAGTTGATATAGATTGCGGCGGCGGTGAGTTCGGCCATACCGGTCACGACCCACATCAGCCAATACGTCCAGCCGGTCGCATAGCCGAAGAACGGGCCGAGGAACTCGCGGGCGTATTCAGCGAAACTGCCGGACACCGGCCTGTACAGGAGCAGCTCACCGAGCGCTCGCATGATGAAGAAAATCACGACGCCCGCGAGGGCGTACATGAGGATGATGCTCGGGCCGGCCTTGGCGATGTTCGCTCCGGCACCCATGAAGAGACCGACGCCGATGGCGCCGCCGATGGCGATCATCTGGACCTGACGACTGCCAAGTCCCCGCTGGTAGCCCTCTTCAGGGGTGTGGCCCGCGGCCCCACTGCCGTCAGCGTTGTTGTCATCTCGCGCGACCTGCACTGAGGTCATGATGCTGCGCCTTTCTCCACGCCCGACCGGCCTTTCGGCTCGGATCGGGTCCCGACCCCCCGGAAATGGATGGAGTTGCATACCGGCGATCAGCCGGCTCAGCACCCCTGCAAGGACAGGGGTGTTGTCCCGGCAGGCGTCGTGCAGGTCTATCACGGACCGAACGACGGTTCGGGGAGACTCTCGTGGCGCGAATCACAGGAAGAAGCGGACATAAAACTCAACCGCCCCTCAAGAAGACCGGGGCGGTTGCTGATTCGTTATCCGGATCTGAGTGTCCGTTGAGCGAACGCAAAGAGGACGTTTGTCGACCAGTTTGCATGAGCCAGACATCCGGGGAGACGCAGGGGTACGGCGAACACCCGGAAAACGGCCTGGAAGTGAACGCCGCCACACATCGCGGCGAGGCTTACGGCCTTACGGCCTTACGGCCTTACGTCATGAGCGTTTCGACGAGGGACTCCTGAAGCCCGCCGAGCCAGAGGTAGGCCATCACCATCGGCTTGCGCGGATCGGAGTCCGGTAGCCGGTAGAGCTCGTTGTTGTCGTCGTCGTCCGCCACTTCGAGCCGGGTCCCGATGGTCAGCCGCAGGTCGTTGAGCGCACCCAGCCAGCGCGGTGACTCGTCCGGTCCGAGCTTGAGCACCGCGCCGCCGTCCCCGGCCGGCGTGAGAGCGTCCAGGGAGCGGATGACCGCGAGCACGTCGTCGCGCTTGCGCGCCCGCAGGTCGTTCTCGGTGTACCGGCGGAACTCCGCGGCGAAGGCACGCGTCTGCTCGTCCGGCTTGTCCTCCGGTCCGCCGTACGCGTCCGGGAAGAGCCGGGCCAGCGCAGGGTCGGAGGGCGGCTTGCTCGGTCCTTCCGAGAGGATCGCGGCGAGCGGGTCCGCACCCTCGGCGGGCTGGTCACCGGGGCCGACCAGTTCCATCAACTGCACGGCCAGGCTGCGCAGGATGGCGATCTCGACCTCGTCCAGCGCCACGGCGGCCCCGCCACCGGGGATGGCCTCGAATTGTCCCGCCATCAGCGATCCTGCTGCAGGGTTGCCCACAGCCCGTATCCGTGCATCGCCTGAACGTCGCGCTCCATCTCCTCGCGGGTGCCCTGCGAGACGACGGCGCGGCCCTTGTGGTGAACGTCGAGCATCAACTTGTGGGCCTTGTCCTTGGGGTAGCCGAAGTACGCCTGGAAGACGTACGTCACATAGCTCATGAGGTTGACCGGGTCGTTGTGCACCAGCGTCACCCACGGGACGTCGGGCTCCGGCACGGCGGAGGGTGCTTCGCTCGACTCGGGGCGCTCGATCTCGACGGGGGCGACACTCACACGTTCCATGCTGCCACCCGGGGTGGGCCATCGCCTAAACCGCCGCCCGGTGAGCGGCCGAGTGCACCGGCCCGGAGAGGGCTCGGAGGGCCGGATGAGGGAAATCGTCAGAGTGACGAGTAATGGGGGTACGATCCTGCCATGAACACAGGGGACCTGCGCGTACCGGTGGATGTGCCGTCGACCGCCCTCTTCACCGACCACTACGAACTGACCATGCTGCAAGCCGCGCTCCGTTCGGGCACGGCGGGGCGCCGGTCCGTCTTCGAAGTCTTCACCCGCCGGCTGCCCACGGGCCGCCGCTACGGCGTCGTGACCGGCACGGGGCGCGTCCTTGACGCCGTGGAGAACTTCCGCTTCGACGACGGCGCCCTGGAGTTCCTGCGCGGCCACCGCATCGTCGACGATGCGACGCTCTCCTGGCTCGCGGACCACCGCTTCCGCGGCGATATCTGGGGCTATCCGGAGGGTGAGGTGTACTTCCCCGGCTCGCCCTTCCTGCGCGTCGAGGGCAGCTTCGCCGAGGCCGTCCTGCTGGAGACGGTGATCCTCTCGATCCTCAACCACGACTCGGCGGTCGCCGCCGCGGCCTCCCGCATGGCCGTGGCGGCGGGCGGGCGGCCGCTGATCGAGATGGGCGCGCGCCGTACGCACGAGCTGGCCGCGGTGGCCGCATCGCGCGCGGCGTACATCGGCGGCTTCTCCTCGACCTCCGACCTCGCGGCCGGCTTCCGCTACGGCATCCCGACCGTGGGCACCAGCGCCCACGCCTTCACGCTGCTGCACGACAGCGAGCGGGACGCCTTCACCGCGCAGGTCGAGTCGCTCGGGCGGGGCACGACGCTGCTGGTGGACACCTACGACGTGGCCGAGGCCGTACGGATGGCGGTGGATATCACCGGCCCCGAGCTGGGCGCCGTACGGATCGACTCGGGCGACCTGCTGCTGGTGGCCCACCGGGTGCGGCAGCAGCTCGACGACCTCGGCGCGAAGAACACGCGGATCGTGGTCACCAGCGACCTCGACGAGTACGCGATCGCCTCGCTCGCGGCGGCCCCCGTGGACGCGTACGGGGTGGGCACCCAGCTCGTCACCGGCAGTGGCCACCCCACCTGCTCGATGGTCTACAAGCTGGTGGCGCGGGCGGAGTCGGATGCTCCGGACGCACCGCTGGTGCCGGTGGCCAAGAAATCGGTGGGCGGCAAGACGTCGGTCGGCGGACGCAAGTGGGCCGCGCGGCGCAAGGACGAGCAGGGCGTGGCCGAGGCGGAGGTCATCGGCACGGGCGAGGTCCCGGCCGACCTCGCCGACGACCTCCTCCTGGTGGAACTCGTCCGCGGCGGCGACATCATCGGTCGCGAGCCGCTGGCCGCCGCCCGCGACCGCCACGTCGCGGCGCGGGGGAACCTGCCATTGTCGGCGACGCAACTCTCCCGTGGGGAACCGGTGCTGCCCACGGAGTACCTGTAGCGGCGGCCCGCGGCGGGCAGGGCCCCGCCCGGATGGAGCGTTCCCGCCGCGGCGGGGATCGGAAGTGGCGTACGTGCCGCCTGGGATCCTTGCGGAGTAGCGGGAAGAATGCCGGCTCGGTACTGGCGCGCCGTACCGGTTCGGTCCCGCCCACAGCGGGAAGAAACAGGCGGTCCGCAGGCTTGGGGGTGTGGGAGGCGGCCCTCTCCCGTGCGGTGTCACCAGTTCCACCTTCGGGAGGCGGGGTCCCCCGCACCCCGCCGCTCACCAGCCGGAAGGCGTGTGTCATGCAACGGGCACTCATCGTCGTCGATGTGCAGAACGATTTCTGCGAGGGGGGGAGCCTCGCAGTCGCCGGGGGCGCGGACGTCGCCGCCGCGATCACGGACATGGTCGCGGAGTCGCGTGCCGACTACCGCCACATCGTCGCGACCCGCGACTTCCACATCGAACCGGGCATCCACTTCTCCAAGGAGCCGGACTATGTGGACACCTGGCCCCAGCACTGCATAGCCGGCACGGAGGGGAGCAGCTTCCACCCGAACCTTGCGCCCGCCATAGCCTCCGGGGCCATCGAGGCGGTGTTCTCCAAGGGGGCGTACAACGCGGCGTACAGCGGCTTCGAGGGCACCGATGAACACGGCACACCGCTCGCCGACTGGCTTCGGGCCCGAGGGGTGACCGGGATCGACGTGGTCGGCCTCGCGACGGATCACTGCGTACGGGCCACCGCGCTGGACGCGGTGCGGGAAGGCTTCGCGGTCCATGTACTGCTCGATCTGACCGCCGGTGTGTCGGACATCACAACCGAGCGGACGCTCGAAGAGCTGCGCGCGGCGGGCGTGGAGCTCAGCGGCAAGCCGGTCGTCTGACCCGCGCCCGCAACCGACCCACCCGCGCGGTGGGGCTCCGTGCCAACGCCATGCCACCGCTGCCGCGCCTGCCCGCGCCGGGAGGCCCCGCACCCCGCCCGCGCCCCGCAGAGCCGCGGTGGGGCTCCGTGCCAACGCCGTGCCACCGCTGCCGCGCCTGCCCGCGCCGGGAGGCCCCGCACCCCGCCCGCGCCCCGCAGAGCCCGGCCTGCGCCCGCCATGAGGGACTACAGCGCAGCGGACCACTCCGCCAGGATGCCCTCCCAGGCCCACGTGGAGGCCGACCCCGTGGGGATGTGGTCCGGCAGCGGGCTCGCCGGAGGCGGGGCCGGAGTCCGGTGCTGCCGCTGCACCTGGGCCGGCGGCCGCAGCAGCGTACGGATCGGGTGCCATGACTCGGTGTCGTCGTCCGGTGACGCCTTCCACACCAGCCCGTCGGGGTGGTGCAGCACAGCGGTGATCTCGTCGGGCGTCGGCGGCTCGGCGTTGCCGCGCAGGTAGACCGCCCGCAGGCCGAGGTTCCGGAGCCTGGTCAGGGCCCGTGCGCGGTTCGCGGCGTGCACGAGCACGCGGACCCGGGCACCGTCCCGGGCGCCCTCACCGGGCGCCCTCTGGGGCCGCGGCAACGACAGCGCGACGACCACGCTGCCGCCCGGAAGCTTGACGAATCCTCCACCTGCCATTGGCCTCGGATCTCCCCCGTTGAGACGTTGTGTCAATAAGAAAGCTTGCCAGAGCATCTAAACGCGAACGGCCGCCGCCCGCTAGAGGGCGGCGGCCGAATACGCTCTGACCTGCGAAGATAACGATTTACTTCGCCGCAGGCCCAACTCGGACGATCATGAGGGAGCCGTCACGGGCTTCCTTGAGGATCTTGATCCGGGTGTTGGTGTCAGTAATCTTGACGCCGGCCGTCGGGTTCGACTCGTCGTAGTAGTCGCCGTTGCGGTCGTCGAAGACCGAGACGCCCTTCTTCGACTTGACCTTGGCGGCCTTGCCGTCGTTGTGGAGCGTGAATCCGTCGGTGCCGTAGCGGCTGAACGGCGAGTCGTACGCCTGGATGCGGTTGCGCATCAGGGAGCCGTCCGACCACTTCTCCTGCTTCGGGTGCGCGTCGACCGGCAGGATCAGCCCCTCGCCCGGGTGCACGCCCACGTTGTTGTCCGCCTGGGAGGTGTCCCACAGCCAGAGGGCGAGACCGTTCTGGTACGGGTAGTGCTCCACCCAGTTGGGGCGCTTGGTGGCCCAACCGAAGTTGTACGGGCCGGACTTGAGGGTCTTGTCGTACGACACGTACTGCCGGTTCTCACCGATGTAGTACTGCGGGTACTCCTTGGTGAAGGACTCACCGATGCGCGAGAAGCCCTTCGCCGTCCAGCCGTTGTCGTCACCCTCGGCGCCGTCCTTGAACAGCTCCTGGCCGTCCGCGGTCACCGCGATCTCGTCCGCCGCGACGCCGAGCTGGGCCGCGCCGCCGTCCGTCTGGTAGCGGAACCGGATGTCGATCTTCTTGCCCGCGTAGGCGTCCAGCGGGAAGACGAGGCTCTTGTACTTCTCGGAGACACCGGTCAAGGCCGGCTTGTCACCGCCGTCGCGCGGGATGGCCTGGCCGTCGGCGGTGCCGTCGACCGGGGTCCAGCTCGCGCCGCCGTCCGTCGAGACCTCGGTGTAGAGGTAGTCGTAGCCCTCTTCGATGTCCCACCAGCCCTTGAGCGCCAGCTCGGCCTTGGTCTTGCCCGTCAGGTCGACCGGGCGGCTGAGGGTGTTCTTCAGGTCGTCACCCATGTCGCTCCACCACTGCTTGGAGCCCGCGGCGGGCTTGGCGATGGTGGTGGTCTTCGACTTGGCCGGGAGCTCGACGACGAGACCCTGCTTCAGCTTGGTGTTGTACTCGGACACGCCCAGTGCGTGCGTGGACTTCTTGCCGGCCTTGGCCTTGGCGTAGTTGAGCCAGCCGAGCTGCAGCTTGTCCCAGGCGGTCATGTCGCCCGGCAGGTCGCCGATCTCGTTCTTGCCGGTGCCGAGCCAGGAACCCGAGGACATCAGCGACCAGAAGCCGACGGAGGACTCGCCCTTGCCGGTGGTGTCGTAGAGGTCCGGCAGACCGAGGTCGTGGCCGTACTCGTGGGCGAAGACACCGAGGCCGCCGTTCTCCGGCTGCATGGTGTAGTCGCCGACCCAGATGCCGGTGTCGCCGATCTGGGTGCCGCCCGCCTGGTTGTCCGCGGGGCCGGTCTTGCCGGCGTCGGTGCCGTACGCGTACCAGCGGTGCGCCCACAGCGCGGTCTCGCCCTGGACACCGCCGCCCGCCGACTCGTCCTCGCCCGCGTGGACGATCTGGAAGTGGTCGATGTAGCCGTCGGGCTCGTTGAAGTTGCCGTCGCCGTCGAAGTCGTAGCGGTCCCAGGCGTCGTACTTCTTCAGCTGAGCCTTGATCTGCTCCGGGGTCTTGCCGGCGGCCTTCTGGTCGGCGGCCCACTGGTTGACACCGTCGCGCACGGCGTCCCAGACGTTGGCGCAGTTGGTGTCACCGCAGTAGTTCGAGCCGTAACGGGCCTCGTTCCACTTGACCTTGACCCAGTCCGCGACCTCGCCGTCGACCGAGTAGCGGCCCGAGGACTGCTTCTCGTAGTACTTCTCGAGCGACTGCTTCTTCTTCGCCGTCGAGAAGTACATGTCCTCGAAGTGCTTGCGATTGAAGTCCTTGCGCCAGGCCGTGCTGTTGTCGTCCGCACGGTCCGGCTCGGCTATCTCGTTGTGAGCCGGGCCGGGCTTGCCGCCGTACTTCACGACGGGCGGCTTGGGGCCGGAGCCGTCGGGGTCGAACATGGTCGTGTCGTCGACCTTGTCGCCGAACTCCACGAGGATCGTGAAGATCTTGTCGGTCTTCTCACGGCCGAGCTCGACGTACTTGTTCTTGCCGAGCTTCACGACCTGGGAAGCACCGCGCTTGGTGGCCTTCGCATCCCCCGCGAGCACCCGCTGGAGCGCCTCTTCGCGCTGCGCCTCCTGGCGCTCGCTGAACGGGCCCTTCAGATCGTGCTCGACGTTCTGCTTCGCGGGCGCCGGGTCACGGCGCTCGATGTCCGCGGGCCGGTCCTCCGCCTGTGCGGCTCCGATCGTCAGCGCGGCCGCACCGATTGCGGCGACCGCTGTCACGATGGCGGCAGATCTTATGGCCCGCCGTCCGCTCTTCGCGTTCTTCACTTGTTTGTGCCCTCCCCGATTGCTGCGTGGTCAGGGGGCATTGGACCGGAGACTGGGCCGAAAAAACAGATCTTGACTTGCGCACGCCAGGCGAGTACGTTTTTTGGCTTATGCCTTCCGGTATCCGGAGGGCGCAGGATCAGCGGTGTCGTCATACCTGGTCACCGCCCCAACAGGCGCGTCCGTCTCGGCAGTTGGAATGCCGAATGACTCCGTGCGCCCCCCGTGCACCGGGGGCGTGGGTAAGGTCACGCTTACCGCCGGTTAGCCTCGGGCAGACAGCACTCATACCCCTGCATCAGCTCCGAGGACGGAACCCGCCATGCCGCGACCGACCGCCGCACAGCTCGCCTACGGTTCGGCCACCGTCGTCTTCTCGACCCTGGCCATGCTCCTGCTCTCCCAGACCCGTTCAGGGTTCGGGGTGACAGTGATCGCCTTCACCGGGCTGGCCCTCGGACTCCTCGTCGCCCTGACGGTGCCCGCGCCCCGCACGACCCCGCCCGGGCAGCCCGCCACCGCGCAGCGCGGCGAGCGGCTCGGCGCCGCCGCGCCCCGGGCGCGCACCCGTTCCGCCTCCGGCTCCCGTGTCGAGGAGCACTCGCTGCACCACTGACAACCCACCCCCCGTGGGTTATTGCACTTCCACGACAACGGTCCTGGCGGCCTTGTCGTGAAGACACTGGTGGTACGGCTGGTCCCAGGTGCACCACAACACGTTGATCAGCCAGAAGATGAAGCCGCAGCACGGCACGATCTCCGGAACGGTGTAGACGCAGGCGCGGACCCACCCCTCAGAACCCTTGGGAATGGATCCGTCCGCGAGCATGGCGACACGGATGTTCATCAGCTTCTTGCCGACGGTCTGCCCGAAGCGCGTCAGCATCAGCCCCTCGTAGATGAGGTACGCGAGCAGCGCGACGCCCTGGACGGAGGCCTGCCGGCCCGAATCGTCCGCGTCCGTGGGGTCGTACCCGCCCACGACGAAGTACATGATGACCCCGACCGGGACATAGATGATCAAGGCGTCGATGATGCGGGCGACCAGACGCTTGCCCCGGTTCGCCAGCGGCGGCATCCCGGCGAGCGGATCGGCGCCGTACGGTGAACCGCCGTACGGCGCCTGCCCGTACGGCCCTTGGCCATAGGGACCAGGTGCGCCCGGGGGCGGCGGCGCGCTCCACTGCCCCTGGCCCTCGCCCGGAGGTGGCTGAGAGCCCTCACCGGGCGGGGGCGGCGGTGCCTTGTCGTACGGAGATCCCCCTCCGGCACCGGATCCGGAACCGTCCTGCGGGCGCTTGCGGAACGGATCCTCCTCCGGCGGCCCGCCGGATCCCGGTGGCGGCTCATCGGTGCTCATGCGCACCAGTCGACCCCTGCCGGACCACGGCCGCAGCCCGGCAGGCGCCGTTCGGGCGACCGGCGGTCAGCCCGCGGAGGCGCTGCCGCCCGTGCCCGCCACGAAGCTTCCGGCCGCCTTGTCGTGCCAGCACTGGCGCCACGGCCGGTCGAACAGGCACCACAGCACATTGACGATGCCGACGGCGAGCAGCCCGAGGACGCTGTAGAGCAGCCAGCGCCGAAGGGCGGCACCGAAGCCGAGGGGCTCGTGGGTCTCGATGCCGAGCACCTTGACCCCGCAGAGGCGCTTGCCCAGCGTCCGGCCCCACTTGGCCGTCGGCAGCACCTCGTACAGGACGCCGCCGAGGAGCAGAACGCCGAGCACGATGCCGAGATGGACGGCCGTGGTGCCGTCGAGCAGCCAGACCGTGACGGTCTCGCCGCTGAGCCTGGCCTGCTCGATCTTGTCGTTGATGTGGTCCGACGCCTTGGTCCACAGCGGTACGGCGGCGGCCCCGACGGCGCCGCCCAGCAGCAGCGTGTCGATGAGCCGGGCAGCGAACCTGCGGCCGAGGGAGGCCGGGCGGGCGGACGCCTGGGCCCGCGCCGCCTGTAGGAACGGGTCGTCGGCCGGGGGCCGCCAGGGGACGACGGGCTCGGACGCGCCGCCCGACGGGCCGCCCTCCGGCTGCGCGAGCGGGTGCGCCTGCTGCGACCACGAGGCCTGACCGCCGGCGGGCCCCTGGGTGACCGGCCCCACGGGACCGGCCGGGGCGGGCGAGGAAGGCTGCGGGGCCCGGGCGCCGGGGGCCGCCGCGGCGGAGGCCGCCGTGGGGGAAGCTGCCGTGGGGGAGGCCGCCGTGGGGGCGGGTGCCTGGGCGTTGGGGCCGGGTGCCTGGGCGTTGGGGCCGGGTGCCTGGGCATTGGGGCCGGGTGCCTGGGCATTGGGGCCGGGCGCCTTCGCGTGCGGGCCGGGCGCCTGGGCCTGCGCCGGGCCGTGGGAGGACTGCGCTGATCCCGGGCCGGGCTGGGCCGGAATGCCGCCGCCCGGGGTGCCGGACCGCCGGGTGCGGCGGATGGCCATCGTGCCGTCGCTCCGTCCCGCGGACGGCGAGGAACCGGCGGGCGGGCCGGGAATCGCCCGGATGGTCATCGTCCCATCCTGCGCCGCGGCCACCGGGTCCGACTGCCCCGTACGCCCGGACTGCCCGGACTGCCCGGACCGCCCGGACTGCCCGGACTGCCCGGAGGCCGAACCGCCCTCCCGCGCCGGGGGCACCGACGGCGTCCCGCTGCCCGCCCCCTGGCGTACGGCGCGGATCGCCATCGTGCCGTCTCCACCGGCCTCGCCGCGCGCCGCCGGATCCGCGGCCGGGGATGCGGCGCCGTCGCCCGCATCGGTGCGCAGGGCGAGCATTCCGTCGCGGCGGGGGCGGTCGCCTTCGGCGCCCGGTCCTCGGTCGTTTCCCTGATCGCTTTCGCGGTCGCGTTCGACGGAGGACCGCCCGGCCCCGAAGTCCACGGTGCCCGGCCCGCCTCGCTCGCCGGACGCGGTTGCCTCGCCCGTAGAGGGATCACCGCCCGTACGGGGATCACCGCCGATTCGGGGATCACCGCCGATTCGGGGATCGCTGCCCGTACCAGGGTCACCGCCACCCGTACGGGCGTCGCCGCCGCTCCGCAGATCACCCGGTCGGTTCGCGCCCCAGGACACACGGTCCTGGTCGCCGAAGCCCGACTGGCGAGAGGCATCCGCGCCCCAGGCGGAAGCGGGCTCGGGGCGCGAGCCGTGAAGGCGCTGGGGATCGCTCCAGTCGATGCCATCGGAGGGGCGTACGTCCATCTCGCCACGGGGCCTCAACTCGGGCAGCGCGCGGCCCGGTCCGGCCTGCGGCGCTCCGCCCGCGCCCTCTCCCTCGTCGGGGGAGGAGTCCCCCGTCTCCTCCCGCGGCGGCTCCGGCGCCGTGGAGGCGGGCGGTGCCCCGCCCGGCGCGCCCGGCATGGCCTCGCCGTCGGCGGGGGCCGGCCGGCTCGTCCCCGGGACCCATGCGGCACCGTTCCAGTACCGGATGTAGCCGGGGATGGACGGGTCGGGGTAGAAGCCGGGGGCGGGGCTGCCGCCGGCGGATCCTGAGGTAGGGGCGCTCATTGACCGTGTCCCGTCGTATCTGCTCTGCCGTGGTGTGCGGTTGGGCAGGAGCAGTCTGCCGCACACGCGCGGTGGGGTGTACCAGGCTCCGTCACCGCCCGCGTTCCTGCGTGCGCGGGCCGGAGCACACCGTCCACACATACCAGACCCGGGAGAGGCCCCGGATCCGTCGTGCGGCCCGGTCTCCTTGCGCGTACCCGCCCGGTCCCCGCCCGAACGGCCCGCCCGGCGCCCTGCACCGCGGCCGCGTCGGACCACCGGGCGGGTCTCCCAACTCCCGCCCGGGGCAAGGGGGATCGCCGCACCCTGATCGTGCCGCGCCCTATGCCCGGTCCGTCACGCGCCGCAACAGTTCCGCGGTGCGCTCGCGCCGCATCCAGGCGATGAAGGCGACCGGCACGGCCGCGACGACCGGGACGAGGACGCCTTCACCCTCGAGCACGACGATGTGCGTGACCGTGGCGCCCGTCAACAGGCCGAGGAACGCCAGCGCGGCCAGGCCCGTCAGCGCGGGAATCAGAAGGGCCACCGCACCCGCCAACTCCAGGCCCCCGACGAGGTACAGGAACCAGTCGCCGAAGCCGATCTTGTCGAAGGTCTCCTTCACCGGGTTCTGGGCCGTGAGTTTGGGGGCGGCGCCGAGGACGAAGAAAGCGGCGGTGGCGATCTCCAGGACCCGTAGGGCGATACCGGCCCGCCTCGGTGTCATCGCTGTCGCATCGGTCATCGTGGGCTCCTCCGTTGGCGGTCACGTTCCGGTGTGCTGGTGAGGAGTTGGACGGCACGTCGGCACAGAACTCATCGGTGCGACATCCCCGTTACCGCATCTGCGGTCCGGGCGGCGATGAGTTTAGTGACGCCGCCGGGTCTCCACTAGGGAAGACCACGACGGGAGGCGGGCTTTGGCCGGTCCTGATGAAGAGCCGACGGTACGTGCGATCGTCCTCGCCCTTGACGGTCCGATCACGGCCGCCCACGTGCCCCGGCTGTGCGAGCGCCTGGGGGTGCTTCTGCGGGGCAGCGACGCCGAGACGGTGACCTTGGAGGTGGGGCCGCGCCTCGCACCGGACGTGCTCACGCTGGAAGCCCTGGCACGCCTGCAGCTCACCGCCCGACGCACGGGCCGGAGCATCCGGCTGCGTCATGTCCGCGACGAGCTTCGCTGCCTGCTGGCTGCATTCGGGCCTGGACGAGGTCCTGCCCGCGTGCCCCGGGCTACGGGTCGAGCCGGGGCGCCAGTCCGAACAGCGGGAACAGCCGGGCGGTGTCGAGGAATGAATTCAGCCCGGCGATACGGCCGTCGGAGACCTCGATCACTTGCAGCGCCCAGGGCTCGTGACCGCCGCCCACCGCGGCGGGCCGGTACTGACCGAAGGCCGGTGAACCGTTCGCCGTGACCGGGACGAGCCGGGATCCGCGGCATCCGTGCCCGGGTCCTGTGAGCCACTCCAGGATGTCGGGGTGGCCGCGCAGCCACAGCTCGTACGGCGGCATGGACAGGGTCGCGTCCTCGTGGAGCAGCGAGGTGAGCGAGTCGAGGTCGTAGCGCTCGAAGGCGTCGACGTAACGGGCGAGCAGGGCCCGCTGTTCCTCGTCCATCGGCCTGGCCGTGTCGGTGGACGCGATGTCGCTGGAGGCGATCGTGGCGCGCGCCCGCTGCAGGGCGCTGTTGACCGAGGCAACGGTGGTGTCGAGCAGTTCCGCGACCTCGCTCGCCTTCCAGGCCAGCACCTCGCGCAGGATCAGCACGGCCCGCTGCCGGGGCGCCAGATGCTGCAGCGCGGCGATGAATGCCAGCCGCACCGACTCCCGGGCCACGGCCACCTCGGCCGGGTCCCCGTCCGTCGGCAGCATGCGGCTGTCGGGCATCGGTTCGATCCAGGTGACCTCCGGCAGCGGGGGGCCCAGAGGGGACGCGGCCGTCTGCGGGGAGGAGAGGTCCATGGGGCGGGTGCGGCGCTCCTTCCCGCCCAGGATGTCAAGGCAGACGTTGGTCGCGATGCGGTAGAGCCAGGACCGGAGGGCGGAGCGGCCCTCGAAGCGGTCGTACGCCTTCCAGGCCCGCACCATCGTCTCCTGCACGGCGTCCTCGGCCTCGAAGGCCGAGCCGAGCATGCGATAGCAGTAGCCGGTGAGTTCCGTCCGGTGCCGCTCCAGGCGGAGCTCCACATCCTCGGAACCGCGCGTCGTGGTGTCTTGTGCGGGTACGGCTTCACTCATGCGAGGGCCCCTGTAGAGCTCCGGCCGCGGCCCCACTGGGCGCTCCGGCCTTTTCAACCGCCTCTCTGGGCACCCTATCCAGACGAAGTGCACCCCTCCACCCGGATGCGTACCGGACGCGCATGAACCGGTACGGCGGTACGGGCCCGGGCAGGGGCGGAGCCGTGCGCCCAGCAAAGAGAACCGTCCGCGACCGCGCAGGTGAGGCGATCGGACGACGCTGCTTCGAAGACGGGGCCCTAGAAGATCTTGCCCGGGTTGAGCAGGTTCAGGGGGTCGAAGGTCTGCTTGATGCCCCGGTGGAGCTCCAGTCCCACCGGTCCCAGCTCCCTCGCCAGCCACTCCTTCTTCAGCACGCCGACACCGTGCTCCCCCGTGATCGTGCCGCCCAGGTCGAGTCCCAGGGCCATGATCCGGTCGAAGGACTCGCGGGCGCGGCGCGACTCGTCCGGGTCGGAGGCGTCGAAGCAGACGACCGGGTGGGTGTTGCCATCGCCCGCGTGCGCGCACATGCCCACCGTCAGGCCGTACTCCTCGCCGATCGCCGCGGTGCCGTCCAGCATCGCGCCGAGCCTGGAGCGGGGCACGCACACGTCGTCGATCATCGTGGCGGTGCTGACCCGCTCAAGCGCGGTGAGGGCGAGCCGGCGGGCCTTGAGCAGCATGTCGGACTCGGCGGCGTCCTCGGCCGGGACGACCTCGGTTGCCCCGGCCGCCGAGCACAGCTCCGCGACCGCCGCCAGGTCCGCCGCCGGGTCCGGGGTGTCGAACGCGGCGAGCAGCAGCGCCGCGGTGGTCTCCGGCAGTCCCATGGAGGCCATGGCGTTGACGGCGCGGAGCGTGGTGCGGTCCATGAGTTCGAGCAGCGAGGGCGCATGGCCGCGTGCCATGATCTCGCAGATCGCCTCGCACGCGGCGGCCGTGGACGGGAACTCGGCGGCGAGGACGAGCTGCTGGAGCGGCGCCGGCTTGAGGGCGAGGACGGCGCGGACGACGATGCCGAGGCTGCCCTCGGAGCCCACGAAGAGCCGCGTCAGGTCGTATCCGGCGACGCCCTTGGCCGTGCGGCGGCCGGTCGTCAGCAGCCTCCCGTCGGCGAGGACGACGTCGAGCCCGAGCACGTACTCGGCCGTCACTCCGTACTTGACGCAGCACAGACCGCCCGAGGCGGTGCCGATGTTGCCGCCGATCGTGCACTGCTCCCAGCTGCTGGGATCCGGCGGGTAGTAGAGCCCCTTCTCGGCGACCGCGCGGGAGAGCGCCGCGTTGACGACGCCCGGCTCGACGACCGCGATCCGGTCCACCTGGCTGATCTCCAGGATCCGGTCCATCTTGACGAGCGAGAGCACGATGCAGCCGTCCGAGGCGTTCGCGGCGCCGGACAGGCCCGTCCGCGCTCCCTGCGGCACCACTGGGACGCGTAGTTCCGTGGCGGTGCGCATGACGTGCTGGACCTGCTCGACGGTGCGCGGCAGGACGACGGCGGCCGGGGCGCCCGCGTCGCAGAAGCTCGCCATGTCGTTGGCGTAGGAGCCGGTGACGTCGGGGTCGGTGAGGACGGCCTCGGCGGGGAGCCCGTCGCGCAGTCGCTCGATGAGGTCAGCCATGGTTCCAGCCTCGCACCGGCGGGCCCGGGTGGGAAGATCGACAGGCGAGGCGCGCGCGGCCCTCCGCGGTCCGCGGCGCGAGGCGCTACTCCAGGGTGTACACGGAGAGTTTGCGTGCGCCGACCGGCCCCGAGGCGTAGCCCATGCACAGCCGCGGGCCTTCGCTCCGGAGCACCGCGAGACCCTCCGGTTCGCGCAGGTTCAGCGCGTACACGGTGTCGGAGCGCACCTGCTGGACGACCTCCCCGGTGCGGACGTCGATGCAGTACAGCAGGGTGTCGCCGCGGTCCGGGGGCGGGCTGTCGGGGTCGTGGGAGTGGCCGAGCATCTGGTACGCGTAGTCGCCGTGGAGCGTCATGCCCTGGAAGGGCAGGGCGAGTTCCGTGCCCGGCTGGGCGAAGTCGGCGCGCCGCACGTAGCGCCCTGCCGTGAAGGCGTCCAGGTCGAAGAGGGCGTACCGGCGGAACCCCCCGATCGCGTAGCGCAGGAGCAGCCGACGGCTGTCCTGGTCCAGGGCCGCGGTGTTGTTGGTGGTCCCGGGCAGCGCCCAATGGAGCGAGACGGCGGGGTCGGTGCTGTGGAGCACGGTGCCCGCGGCGTACGGGAAGCGGCCGATCGCGCGTCCGTAGCCCGACACGGGGTTGGCGTCGCACTCGGTCCACAGCGTGACGGGGCCGCTGTCCGCGCGCGCGTCCTCGACGGCCATCACGGTGCCGTGGCCGAAGCCCTTGAGGTACATGCGGTCGAGGAGGGTGCCGTCCCAGGAGAGCCGGTTCATGCAGAGGTCACCGGCGAGCGAGCGTTCGGCATGGGTGTACGCGCGGGACTCGCCCGGCAGTTGGACACCGCCCGAGATCAGCTGGACCGCGTAGATGTGTCGGCGGCTCTCGTCGAATCCGAACGACTGCATGACGGTGGTGTGGTGCAGCGGCTTCTCGGCGATCCAGCGGGTGGACGGGAGGCTCAGGTCGAACGGCGCCTCGGCGGCGGGTGCTTGCGGGCCCGGCGGGTCCTGGGCAGGGAGGCGCCGGGGCGCGGCGGCGGCCCGCGGAGCCGTGAGCGAGGCCGTCAGGGCGCCCGCGAGCCCGAGAACCGTACGGCGGCACGGCGCCGCCGGCCGACGGCCGCTGTTCTTCTCCGCCACTCCGCCGTCGTCCCGGGCGGTTCCGGCGTCTCCGGTGTCCCCGGCATCCCCAAGTCGTCGCATTTGAGCACTATCAGGTCTGCGGCGGTGCGCACGCCCGCTCGGCGTCGCGGGGCGCCGGAAGTTCATCCGGACGCCGGGACGTTCATCCGTACGGGCCGGGGGACTCGGGAGGGGCCTCTTGAGTCGTGCGTTCCTACCGGGGCTCGGTGTCACTCGGGGCGGTCAAGGGCCGCCGCCCGGAGGGCGTGCACCTCGTCCCGGACGCGGTCGGCCAGCAGCGCCCCGAGGGCGGCATGCGCGGTGTCGGTGAGCACGGCGACGACCGAGGTCGCGCCGTGCGTGGTCAGCGACAGGGCGACGGGATGCTCCGGACTGAGGGCGGGTACGGCCGTGAGCCGGTCCAGCGTCGCGCCGCCGAGAGCCAGAGCGGCCGCTCCGGTGCGCACATTGCTGCAGAGGAGCGAGGAGTAGCGCGGGGAGTCGGCGTACCGGGCGAACGCGTCACGTACGGGGCCGCGACGGCGCGAGCTTCGACGCACCATCAGGGCCTGGGCGGGGGCGAGCCCGTGGCGCGCGGCCCGGCGCGAGGCGGCGTCGACGGCCGCGAGGCGCTCCTGCGGGGAGACGGCCGTGGCCGTGGGTAGCGGGAGGCGGACCGTCGCGTAGTGGTTGCCGAGGAACGCCTCGTCCAGCGGCGAGCGGAGATCGACCGGGACCATCGCGCGGACCCCCGGCAGACCCGGGCGGGGGCCGAGTGCGCCGGTGGAGCCCAGCGCGGCCGCAACGGCTGCCAGGAACACGGAGTTGACGGAGGCGGGGTCACCGGGCAGGGCCCGGCGGGCCTCGCGCAGCGCCGTCACAGGAACCTCGCTCCAGGCCAGGGCCCGTCCGTCGCCCACCCGCACGTGGAACGGCAGCCGGCGTCCCGCGGGGAGCAGTCCGGCCGCGGCACGGAGCCGGGCGGAGCGGGGGACCGGGGGCAGGGCGAAGGGCTCGGCCAGGTGCGCGGCGGCCGGTGGCAGGGGGTACGCGCCGGGACCGTCGAGGAGGATGCGGAGCAGGGTGATCAGGGCCTTGCCGTCGAGCAGCGCATGGTGGGCGCGCAGCAGGAGCGCGAACCCGTCGGCGGCGGGGAGGAGATGGAGGCGCCACGGCGGTACGCGGTCGGCGCCGCCACCGTCACCGACGCCGTCACCGCCACCGTCACGGCCGCCGTCACCGACGCCGTGACCGTCACAGCTGCCGGCCATGTCGCCGCCACCGCCACCGCTGCCGCTGCCGGCCAGGTCGCCGCTGCCGTCGAAGTCGTTGCAGTCGTGGAGGTCGTCGAGGTCGTCGAAGCCGTCGAAGTCGCGGACGTCGCATGCGCCGTCGAGGGGCTGTGACAGCAGGGTGGCCACGAGTGTGTCAGCCCGGTCGTCGGCGCCACGGTCCTGATCGGGGTCTTGCCGGTCGCACCCGGTGTGGTCGACCACGTGAAGGTCCGGGTCGGGTGGCCGCCGGGCGGACGACCAGCGGGGCCAGGGGCGTTCGAGGGGCACCGCGCAAAGCCGTGGAAGGCAGCACCAGCGCTCGCGTACACGGGCGCGCAGCTCGCCGAGTGCGGGCGCCGGCCCGTGAAACCGGGCGAGCATCCCGATGGTCATGCACATGGCGCCGTCGGTCTGGTGACGGTACAGCCAGGCGTCGACGGGCGGCATGGACCGGTCCGCGGTGTCCCGGTCGTGGTCCCGGGCCGTACCCCGGTCCGACGCCTGGGCCGTATCCCGGTCCCACGCCGGACCCGTACCCCCGTCCGACGCCTGGGCCGTACCCCGGTCCCACGCCGGACCTAC
>NZ_JBFAYQ010000017.1:52040-98420 GCF_040681345.1 Streptomyces sp. NPDC051776
CCCGTACCCCGGTCCGACGCCTGGGCCGTATCCCGGTCCCACGCCGGACCCGTACCCCCGTCCGACGCCTGGGCCGTACCCCGGTCCCACGCCGGAGCCGTACCCCCGTCCGACGCCCGGGCCGCATCCGCGTCCGACGCCCGGGCCGCATCCGCGTCCGACGCCCGGGCCGCATCCGCGTCCGAGGCCTGGTTCGCATCCCGGTACTGGGCCGCGGTCCGCCCCGCGCCGGGCGGCGCCGGACGGACCGGCGCCGGCCGCTCAGCCGAGCCGGGCCGCGATCGCACGCGCCACCTGGCCGCTGCCGTCCTCGCACCCGATCCGCGCCGCGAGATCGGTGGCCCGCAGCCGGTATCCCGGATCGCCAGTCACCCGTCGCAGCGCTGCCGCCAGCCGTTCCGCGGAGAGCCGCGCATGCGGCAGGACCCCCGGACTCACGCCCAGCCGGACGAGGCGCGAAGCCCACCAGGGCTGGTCGGTCAGGACCGGTACGGGCACCGCCGGGACGCCCGCCCGCAGGCCCGCGCCCGTCGTGCCCGCCCCCGCGTGGTGCACGACGGCCGCCATCCGCGGGAACAGCCAGGCGTGCGGCATCCCGCCGACCGTGATGACGTCGTCGGCGGCCACCGAGAGACCGGCCCGCCCCGACTGGACCACACCGCGCAGCCCCGCCCGCCGCAGCGCCCGCAGGACGATGTCGCCCAGTTCCTCCGCGGCCCGCGGCATCATGCTGCCGAAGCCGATGAACACCGGGGCGGGGCCCGCCTCGAGGAAGTCGGTGACCTCGGGCGGCGGGGTCCACTCCGGGCACGCGTGCGGCCACCAGTAGCCGGTGACGTAGAGTCCGGGCCGCCAGTCGGGCGGACGCGGTACGACGGCGGGGCTGAAGCCGTGCCAGACGGGCCACAGGCTCCCGTTGCGGCGCCGGCGGAGCTGTGCGGTGGAGCAGCGGGGCAGCCCGAGCCGGGCGTGCAGACGCCGGTTCGCCGCGCCGTACAGGGTGTCGAAGCCCCGGGTGACGGCCCTGCCGAGGGCCCGGTTGACGCGCGACTCCGGGCGGTGGCCCATGACGCAGGGCGGGAAGGCGGCCGTGGGCTCCTCCGGCTGCAGGAAGACCCCCGCGCTGGGGATCCGGTGGTACGCGGCGACCACCGCGCCGATGGGCGCCGCGAGAGTGGAGAGCAGGAGCACATCCGCCTTGTCGTCCACCGCGTCGATGATCCCGTCGACGAGACCGGCCGCGGCGTTCCGCGAGGCGTGGCCCATGTCGTACAGGCGCCGGGGTGAGGCGGGCGACCGCCCCGACCGGGCGTGAGCGGCCAGGAGTTGCTCAAAGGGGTCGCCTGCCAGGGCACGGGTGGCGAGGCCGCAGCAGCCAGCCGACTCGGTGTACCGGGCGTGGGTGACGAGCTCGACGCGGTGGCCCTCGGCGAGGAGGCGGTGGCCGAGACCGGTGTAGGGGGCCACGGAGCCGTAGGTGCCCACGGTGATGATCTGGATCCGCATACCGGGCCAACGACCCCGTACCGAGCCCGGACACGATCGGTACGGCCCCACGGGTGTCAGGTCCCGTGGGGCCCGCGTACGGGCAGGAGCCCGGAACCTCAGAGGTTGCCGCGCTTGGCCTGCTCGCGCTCGATGGCCTCGAAGAGCGCCTTGAAGTTGCCCTTGCCGAAGCCCATCGAGCCATGGCGCTCGATCATCTCGAAGAAGACCGTGGGCCGGTCCTGGACCGGCTTGGTGAAGATCTGCAGCAGATAGCCGTCCTCGTCGCGGTCGGCCAGGATCTTCAGTTCGCGGAGCTCGTCGATCGGCACCCGGGTGTCGCCGACCCACTCGCCGAGGGTGTCGTAGTACGAGTCCGGGACGTCGAGGAACTGGACTCCGGCGGCACGCATCGCGCGGACGGTCGAGACGATGTCGTTGGTGGCGAGCGCGATGTGCTGCACACCCGGCCCGCCGTAGAACTCCAGGTACTCGTCGATCTGCGACTTCTTCTTAGCGATCGCGGGCTCGTTGATGGGGAACTTCACCTTCTTGGTGCCGTCGGCGACGACCTTCGACATCAGTGCCGAGTACTCGGTCGCGATGTCGTCGCCGACGAACTCCTTCATATTGGTGAAGCCCATGACCTTGTTGTAGAACGCGACCCACTCGTTCATCCTGCCGAGCTCGACATTGCCCACGCAGTGGTCGACCGCCTGGAAGGTGCGCTTCTCACGCGGCGGCACGACGGGGGCCGCGGACTGGAAGCCGGGCAGGTACGGGCCGTCGTAGCGGGAGCGCTCGACGAGGGTGTGCCGGGTCTGCCCGTACGTGGCGATGGCGGCCAGCACGACCGTGCCGTGCTCATCGCTGATCTCGTGCGGCTCCTCCAGACCGGTGGCGCCGTGGGCGGTGGCGTACGCGTAGGCGGCCCGGGCGTCCGGGACCTCGATCGCCAGGTCGACGACACCGTCGCCGTGCTCGGCCACATGGCCCGCGAGAAACCGGCCGCGCTCGCTCACCGGCTTGATGACGGAGGTCAGCACGAAGCGCGCGGAGCCGGACTCCAGCACATAACTCGCGGTCTCACGGCTGCCGTTCTCGGGTCCGGAGTACGCGACGACCTGCATGCCGAACGCGGTGGAGTAGAAGTGGGCGGCCTGCTTGGCATTGCCGACCGCGAAGACGACCGCGTCCATCCCCTTGACCGGGAAGGGGTCGGCCTGCCGTGCGGTGTCCGGGGTGTGGTGGATGGTCTCAGTCATGAATCAAGGCTCCCCTTGGTCCACAAGGTGCGCAATAGTTGTGGAAAACGCTGCGCACTCTGCATAGCAATTACCAGCACGGGCGGGTCGTTCTGTACAGGATGACTACCAGGAGGCGGAAGCATGGGCATCGACGGGCTCGACGGGCGGCTGATCGAGCTGCTGGCGCGCGAGCCGCGAATCGGCGTACTGGAGGCCTCACGGCGCCTGGGCGTCGCGCGCGGCACGGTGCAGGCGCGGCTGGATCGGCTCCAGGCGGGCGGAGTGATCCGCGGCTTCGGGCCGGATGTGGACCCGGCCGCGATCGGCTACCCGGTGACGGCGTTCGCGACGCTGGAGATCAAGCAGGGCCAGGGCGCGGACGTCCGCTCCCATCTGGCCGGCGTGCCGGAGGTGCTGGAACTGCACACCACGACAGGCCACGGCGACATGCTGTGCCGTCTGGTGGCGCGCTCCAACGCCGACCTGCAGCGGGTGATCGACCGCGTCGTGGGGTTCGAAGGCATCGTGCGAGCCTCGACGGCGATCGTGATGGAGAACCCGGTGCCGCTGCGGATCATCCCGCTGGTACGGCAGGCATCGCAGCAGGACGGGAACGACGACGGTCCGTAGAACCGTAGGTCGTCCGGTCGGCCGGGACGGGGGCCTTCCGGCGATGGGCCGCTCGGGGATGGATCTGCGCCGCGGAGAGATGTGAGCGGAGTGACATGAGGAGAGAGACGTGCAGAGATACGTGAGCGGAGAGACGTCAGCGGAGAGACGTCAGCGCAGACGCGCCGTCAGCAATGGGGCACCCGGCCACCGTTGTTGAGCGCCTTGAGGGCGTCCACCGCGCCGTCGAGCGTGGTCACGGGGACCAGCCGGAGACCGGCGGGCAGCTCCGCCTTGGCGTCGTCGCACTCGGCCTCCGGGACCAGGAAGACGCTCGCGCCGTCCCGCTTGGCGGCCTGGGTCTTCAGCGGTACGCCACCCACCGCGCCGACCTCCCCGTCCGGGGTGATCGTGCCGGTGCCCGCGATCGACCGGCCGCCGGTCAGATCCCCGCCCGCGCCGTCGCCGTCGAGCCTGTCGACGATGCCGAGGGAGAACAGCAGCCCGGCGCTCGGCCCGCCGACGTCGGCCAGGCGCAGCGTGACCTTCACGTCGTCGGGTGAGCGGTGCAGATGGCGCAGGGCGGCGGAGGTGGCGGTGGACTGCGACTTGCGGAACTCCCGCGCGTTGTAGCGCTCGATCTCCTTGGTGGTGTCGCCGACCGGGTAGACGGCCTCGCGGGGGAGCACGGCCCTGTCGGTGGAGAACCAGCCGTCCACGACATCGGCGAAGCGCACGTCCGCGTCCGGTCCCGTCGCGGCGATCGTCGTCATCCGGAGCTGCCCGGTCGTGCGGCGGGTCTCCGCGCCGGAGATGCTGATGACGGGCTTGCCGTCGCTGGAGCCCAGCACATTGGCGGTCATGCCGGGCTGCGCGACCGAGAACGGCAACGGGGCGAGCAGCGCCACCGCGAGCAGCGCGACGACGGGGACGGCACACAGGGCGAGGACGCGCGTGCGGCGGGAGGACCAGCCTCGCGCCGGGCGTGGGGCATCCCCTCCGCCGGCGGCGGGGGACGAGACGGATGGCATGGAAGTGAATCTAGTGGACCGGCCTAGCGCAGTGCGTCGGAGACCTCCATGGCCGCCTCCACGACGCGCGGGCCGACCCGTGCCGGTACGGACTCGGCGAGCATGACCACCCCGACGCTGCCCTCGACCCCCGTCACGCCGCGGAGCGCGGCCGCGGCACCGCAGGCGCCTGCCTCCAGTTCGCCGTGGGTGAGGGCGAAGCCGGGGGCGTTCTCCGGGTTGCGGCGGGCTGCCAGGATCGCGCGGCCCGCGGCGCCTCGGTCCAGGGCGTGGCGGAAACCCGTCCGGTAGGCGACGTGGTAGTCGGTCCAGGTCGGCTCGACCACGGCCACGGCCAGTGCCTCGGAGCCGTCGACGAGCGTGAGGTGGGCCGTGGCGCCCAGATCCTCGGCGAGCGAGCGCAGCGCGGGCAGCGCCGCCTCGCGTACGAGCGGATGCACCTGGCGGCCCAGTTGCAGCACCCCGAGCCCGACGCGTGCGCGGCCGCCGAGGTCCCGGCGTACCAGAGAGTGCTGCTCGAGCGTGGCGAGCAATCGGTAGACCACGGTGCGGTTGACCCCGAGCTTGTTGGCGAGCTCGGTCACGGTCAGTCCGTGGTCCGTGTCGGCGAGCAGCTTGAGGACCTTCAGCCCTCGGTCGAGCGTTTGAGACGTCTCGGCGGTCACGACGCCCCTCCTCGTCTGTTTGACGGGCGGCCCTCCGCCGGGGTGCGCTGCCGGTCCCGGCGGCAGCGCACGGAGAAGCCGCCGGTCGCATGGCACCGGCTGCGCTCCGCGGCGGCTCTGCCACGGGGCGTGTGTGGGGTATCGGGAGGCTAGCGAGCCGGTCCGCTCAGCGGAAGACTTCGTCCAGAATCCGGGCAGTCCAGGGCCGGTTTATCCGCATTGCACGGACTGCGGGCACGCGATCGAGCGACAGGTCCGATCATGGATACGGCACGCCCGGGCAGCTTCCGTCAGGGGTCGCACGGCTCGCCGGCCGGTGCAAGGATGTTCGCATGGACGTCCGCACCAGGAACAACGTCACGGTCACCGGGCGCCGTGACGGACCCACGGTGATGCTGGCCCACGGGTTCGGGTGCGACCAAAACCTCTGGCATCTGGTGACACCGGAGGTCGCGGCCGTGAGCCGCGTCGTGCTGTTCGACTACGTGGGGTCGGGCAGGTCGGACCCGACCGCGTGGAGCGAGGAGCGCTACTCGACCCTCGACGGCTACGCCGACGACATCCTCGAGATCTGCCGCGAACTGGGCCTGCGCGACGTGATCTTCGTCGGCCACTCGGTGAGCGCCATCATCGGCGTCCTGGCCGTGATCCGCGAACCGGAACGGTTCTCCAAGCTGCTCCTCCTGGTGCCCTCCCCCTGCTACATCGAGGACGACGACTACCACGGCGGCTTCACGCGCGCGGACATCGACGAGCTGCTGGAGTCCCTGGACAGCAACTATCTGGGCTGGTCGGCGACCATGGTCCCGGTCATCATGAACAATCCCGACCGGCCCGAGCTGGGCGCCGAGCTGACCGACAGCCTGGCCCGTGCGGACCCGAGGAAAGCGGGCGTCTTCGCGCGCGCCACCTTTCTCTCCGACAACCGCGCCGATCTGGCGAAGGTCACCGTCCCGACCCTCATCGTCGAGAGCGCCATCGACGTCATCGCCCCGCGTGAAGTCGGAGCGTTCGTCCACGCCTCCATCCCGGGCAGCCGTCTGGTGACGCTGGACTCCATGGGGCACTGCCCCCAACTCAGCGATCCCGAGCAGACCGCCGAGGCGATCACTTCCTTCGTCACCGAGCCAGGCGGATGAGGCACGCAGAGCAACCCCGCGCATCGGAGAGCGCCGCGACGGGCGCGGAGGCCGGACCGGAGATCGGACGCCGCCCCGACCTGCAGGAGGACCCCGCCGAGGAGCTGTACGAGTACGCGCCGTGCGGCTTCCTCTCCACCGACCGCGACTGGCGGATCGTCAAGGTCAACACGACCCTGCTGGACTGGCTCGGCTACGACCGGGCCCAACTGGAGCGCCGCCGCCGCTTTCCCGACCTGCTGACCGTCGGAGGCAAGCTCTACCACGAGACCCACTACGCGCCCCTGCTGCGCCTGCAGGGCCGGATCAGCGGGGTGGCCCTCGAGTTGCAGCGGGTGGACGGCACCCGGCTGCCGGTGCTGGCGACCTCCGTCCTCAAGACCGACGAGCAGGGCGGCCCCCTGCTGGTGCGCACGACCCTGTTCGAAGCCCTCGACCGCCGGGGCTACGAACAGGAGTTGCTCCGCGCCCGCCACGAGGCCGAACGGGAACGCGAGCGGCTGGTCCGTCTGGTCGCCACCCTGCAGAGCAGTCTGCTGCCCCCGGCCCTCCCCCGCGTCGAGGGTCTGGCGTCCGACGTCCACTACCGCAATGCGTCCATGGAGCAGGTCGGAGGCGACTTCTACGACCTCTTCCCGCTCAGCGGCGGCAGATGGGGGTTCTTCCTCGGAGACGTGTCCGGAAAGGGCACCTCAGCGGCGACGCTGACCTCCCAGATCCGCTACACCCTGCGTACAGCCGCCGTGTACGCACCCGGTGGGGTCAGTGTGCTCGACAACCTCAACACCGTCCTGCACCACGAGCACGGGGACGACGAGAACGCCCGGCACTGCACCGTGATCTACGGTGAACTCACCCGGGCCGGCCAGGGGTTCCGCGTCGATCTCGCCAGCGGCGGGCACCCGCCCGCACTGCTCCTGCGCGCCGACGGCACCGCCGCCTACCAGCACACCCCCGGCGGGATGCTGGTGGGCGCCCTGCCGGCCGTCGAGTTCGCAACCGCCCACCTGCGCCTCGTCCCCGGCGACTGCCTGCTGCTGTACACGGACGGGCTGACCGAGGCCCACACGGGCCACGGGGGTACGCGCTACGGCGACGATGCGCTGCTCGCGTTCGCCGCGGGCCTGGCGCCCGCCCGCGCCTCCGACGCCGTCGCCGCGGTGTCGGACCTGCTCACGGGCTTCGGGAGCGGACTGCAGGACGACACGGCGGTGATGGCGCTCAGCGTCCCGCTGTAGGCGCCCCGGGCCCTGCGCCCCGAACTCCCTCCGCCCCACGTCACTTCATGCGCGTGGCCCACTCCTGGACCTTGGCGATCCGCTGCCGGAGCTGGCCCGCGGTCGCCTCCGCGCTCGGCGGGCCGCCGCAGACACGGCGCAGCTCTGTGTGGATGACGCCGTGCGGCTTGCCGCTCTGATGGACGTACGCGCCCACCAGAGAGTTGAGCTGTTTGCGGAGCTCCAGCAGCTCCTTGTGCGTGACCACCGGCCGCCGGTCCGCGGGCAGTTCGAGGAGGTCCGCCTCGGCGTCCGGCTTCTTGCGGCTGTGCGCGATCTGCCGGGCCTGGCGCTTCTGCAGCAGCAGTTGCACCTGGTCCGGTTCGAGAAGCCCCGGGATGCCCAGGTAGTCCTGCTCCTCCTCGCTGCCGGGATGGGCCTGCATCCCGAACTCCGCGCCGTCGTACAGCACCCGGTCGAAGACCGCGTCCGACTCCAGCGCCTCGAAGGGCAGCACGTCCTGCTCGCCGGTGTCCTCGTCCTGCTGCCTCTCGGCCTCGGCGAGTTCCTTCTCCGACTCCGCGTACGGATCCTCCTCACCGTCCTTCTTCGGTTTGTCGAGGACGTGGTCGCGCTCGGCCTCCATCTCGCCCGCGAAGCCGAGCAGCGCCGGGATGGTGGGCAGGAAGACGGACGCGGTCTCGCCGCGGCGCCGGGACCGTACGAAGCGGCCGACGGCCTGCGCGAAGAACAGCGGGGTGGAGATGGTCGTCGCGTAGACACCGACCGCGAGGCGCGGCACGTCCACGCCCTCCGACACCATCCGTACGGCGACCATCCAGCGTTCGTCGGAGTGGCTGAAGTCGTCGATGCGCTGCGAGGCGCCGCTGTCGTCGGAGAGCACCACAGTCGGGCCGGTGCCGGTGATCCCGCGGAGCAGCTTGGCGTACGCCCGGGCCGCGTCCTGGTCGGAGGCGATGACCAGGGCGCCCGCGTCCGGGATCGACTTGCGCACCTCGGTGAGGCGCTGGTCGGCAGCGCGCAGCACGTTGGGCATCCAGTCGCCGCGGGGATCGAGGGCGGTGCGCCACGCCTGCGAGACGGCGTCCTTCGTCATCGGCTCGCCGAGCCGGGCCTCCAACTCGTCGCCCGCCTTGGTCCGCCAGCGCATGCTGCCGCTGTAGGAGAGGAAGATGACCGGCCTGACGACGCCGTCGCCGAGCGCGTTCCCGTAGCCGTACGTGTAGTCGGCGGCGGAGCGGCGGATTCCGTCGTTGCCCTCCTCGTAGGTGACGAACGGGATCGGGTTGGTGTCCGAGCGGAAGGGCGTTCCAGTGAGGGCGAGGCGGCGGGTCGCCGGCTCGAACGCCTCCAGGCACGCCTCGCCCCAGGACTTGGAGTCACCGGCGTGGTGGATCTCGTCGAGGATGACGAGGGTCTTGCGCTGCTCGACGCGATTGCGGTGCAGCATCGGCCGTACGCCCACACCTGCGTAGGTGAGCGCGACACCGTGGTACTCGCGGCCCAGCGGCCCCGCGCTGTACTCCGGGTCCAGCTTGATCCCTATCCGCGCCGCCGCCTCGGCCCACTGCTTCTTCAGGTGCTCGGTCGGCGCGACGACGGTCACCTGCTGCACGACGTGGTGGTGCAGCAGCCATGAGGCGAGGGTCAGCGCGAAGGTGGTCTTGCCCGCGCCGGGCGTCGCCACCGCGAGGAAGTCCCGCGGCTGCTTGTGGAGGTAGAGCTCCATCGCGCCCTGCTGCCAGGCGCGCAGTTTGCCCGCCGTACCCCAGGGGGCACGGCCGGGGAAGGCGGGAGAGAGGTGGTGCGAGGTGGTGGTACTCACGGTCTCCGGTCAGGACGGTCGGGTATCCGGGCCGCGTCAGCCTACCGGGGGTGGCCTTCACGCCTGAGGGGTACGCCCCGGGACCACCCGCGGGTGCGACCGACCTCACACGGCCCCGCCCGCCGCGCACGAGCGGGCGGCACGAGCGTCATGCGGCCGGCCCCTTCGCGGCCGCCGCCCGCGCCCCCGGCCGCAGCCTCGTGGTGACCAAGACACCGGCGAGCGCCGTCAACGTCATCGCGGCGAACACCGCCGCGAACGCGACCGGCCTGCCCTCGCCCGACGACGCCACCGCCTGCCCGCCCTCGGCGACGGAGCCGCCGCCGAGAGCCGCGAAGAGCACCCCGCTCCCCCCGACCAGGACGATGTTGCCGAGGGAGTCGGAGACCTGGAGAGCGGCCGAGTTGGTGCCTGCCTCCTCGGGGCGGGACAGCTTCAGCAGCAGCACCGTGGCGCTGGCGATCGTCAGCCCCATGCCGAAGCCGCCGACCACCCACCAGGGAGCGACGATCCACGCCGGGACCCCGTCGAAGAGCGCGAGCGACACCCCGCCGACGGCGAGCGCCATCAGGCTGGTCCCGAGCGTCATCAGCCGCTCCCGGTACGGCTCGAGGCGCGGCCTGCTCTGCACGTACGAGCCGCCGGACCACGCCAGTCCTGCGCTGGTGAGCGAGAGTCCGGCCAGGGTCGCCGAGAGCCCGCGCTCGGTGACCAGCATCAGTGGGACGAAGGCCTGCGCCCCGAAGAACGACCCCGCGGTGATCCCGCGCAGCAGCACCACGGCGGGCAGTCCGCGCCCCGCCCGGAACGTGCCCGCCGGGAGCAGGCGTACGGCACACGGCACGAGCAGGGCGATTCCGGCGGCGGCCGGGAGGAGCGCGAGGGGCTCCACCTCCCGGCCCGCATACTGCAACAGGCCTGCGCCCGCGGCGACTCCGAGGGCGAGCAGGATGCGGCGGCGGTCCATCGCGGGGGTGCGGGCGTCGGCGGGCAACTTGCGCAGGGCGGGCAGCATCACGGCGAGCGGCGGGAGCACGAACACGGGGATGGCGAGGAACACCCAGCGCCAGCCGAGTTGTTCGGTGACCGTCCCGGCGACGAGCGGGCCGACGATCAGCGGCAGCACCCAGGCCGCGCTGAACGCCGCCATGACCGAGGGCCGCAGCCGTTCGGGATAGCCGCGTCCCACGACCACGTACAGCGCGACGATGACCAGGCCGCCGCCGGCACCCTGGACGGCACGGCCCGCGATGAACGCCGGCATGGTCGGCGCGGTGCCCGCTATGACCAGACCCGCCGTGAAGGCGCCGATGCCGGTGAACAGCGGTGCCAAGGGGCCGCTGCGGTCGCTCCATTCGCCGGAGAGCGTCATGGCGAAAAGGCTGGCGGTGAAGAACGCGGAGAAGGCGAACCCGTAGGACTCGACGCCGTGGAGGGCCTGTGCCGCGACGGGCATGGCGGTGCCGATCGCGCTCGCCTCGAAGGCGATGAGGGAGACGACGGAGATGATGCCGAGGGTCAGAGCGCGGAACCGCCGGCTCAGAACACCGCCGCCACCGTCGTCGTACGAGACGTCGTGGGCGGCGGCTTCGCGGGCAGCGGGACGCGAGGCGGCGGTTCCGGGGGATCCGGACCCGTCGGGGAGAGGGGAGGCCGGAGAGGATCCAGGGCTGGCGTCGCGCGGCTCGGAAGCGGTCATTGCGCCAGGGTAAGGGGCTTGGCGTGATCTGGCGCCTGTCGCGGGACAGCCCGGAGCTCGTCCCCTGGTCCTGGTCCCGGAGGCGGAGGCATCGCTCGACGGACGCTCCTCCACCGGGTGGCGGCAACCGGCGGCCCGGCCTTCGAGCCCCTCACTGGCCCGTGGTCAGCAGGACCCCCGCGTACGACAGTCCGGCGATCACCACCCACGCGCCGAGTCCGAGCGCCGCGACACGCGCGCCCGTACGCGCCAGGGTCGGCAGGTGGACGGCGCTGCCGAGGGCGAACAGGGCGCAGGCCAGCAGGAGTTCCTGGGAGACGGCCGCGGCGTCGAGCGCCGCCATCGGCAGCAGTCCCGTACTGCGCAGGGCGGCCGCCGCCAGGAAGCCGAGGACGAACAGCGGCACGACCGGCGGACGCCGCCGCTCCCCCGCCTCCGCACCGCCCGCGGTACGGCGGCGGTGCCGGACGGCCAGCACCGTCCCGGCGACGACCGGCGCGAGCAGCATCACCCGCATCAGCTTCACGAGCACCGCCTCGCCCAGGGCGCCCGAACCGGCGGTCTGCGCGGTCGCCACCACCTGCCCGACGTCGTGCACCCCGGCCCCGACCCATCGTCCGAACTGTGCGTCGGTGAGCCCCAACGGGTGCTGCAGCAGCGGCAGTACGGCGATGGCGAGCGTGCCGCACAGGGTCACCAGCGCGACCGAGGTCGCCGCGTCCTCCTTGTCGCTTCCCCGCACCTCGCCCACCGCGCCGATGGCGGAGGCACCGCAGATGGCGTACCCGGTGGCGATCAGCAGCGGCTGGTCACCCCTCAGCCCCAGGCGACGGCCGAGCCACCAGGTGGCGGGAAGCGTGACCGCGACCACGGCGAGCACCATGGCGACCGTGCCCCAGCCCAGGCCCAGGACGTCGTCGAGGCTGAGTTTCAGGCCCAGCAGGACGATGCCGACGCGCATCAAACGCTTGGCGGCGAGGGAGAGCCCGGGCCCCGCGGCTCCGCGCACGACGGCGCGCACCCCGGGCAGATGCGCCGCCCCCACACCCAGCACGACGGCGGCCGTCAGCATCGGTACGGCGGGCACCAGCCGGTGTACGCCCCAGGCCGCGGCGGCCCCCAGCGCGGCGAGAGCGAGCCCGGCGGCGCGGCCGGGGACACCGCCCACCGGTCGCGGGGCGGAAGTCGCCGGCGGGAGGACGTGGGGCGCGGGCGGGTGGCCGGCCGCCATCACTCGCCGTCCGGCGCGGCGTACACCCGGCGGACGCTCGAACCGAGGCGTGCGACGTCCGCCCCGTAGACATGGATCGAAATCGCCGTCGTCGTACCGGCGTTACGGACCCGGTGGATGTCTCCCGGTGGCGCGAATCCGCAGACCGCGCCCTGGGGGTTGAGGACGTCCTCGGTGGCGACCAGGTGCGCGGTGCTGCCGTCCGGGACGAGCCGGTACCGCCGCTCGCTCTCCTCGCCCTCGTGGACGCCCGTCACGCACCACGACACGTGATCGTGCACCGGCGTGCACTGGCCGGGCAGCCACACCAGAGCCACGACGGAGAAGCTGCCGTCGCTCTGGGCGTGCAGGACGTGCTGACGGTAGCGGTCGGGGTGGCCCTCGCACTGTTCGGCGGTGAGCAGCCCCGGTGTGCCGAGGAAAGGGGCGAGCCGCTCGGCGACCAGATAGGCCGTCAGATCCGGCGGCAGGCCGCGCCCGACGGCCTCCCGTATGCCCTCGACAAGTACGCCGAGCCGCGGGGTGGTACGGCCGCCGGAGGCTCCGGGCCCCGTGGTCGGGGCGGAACTGATGGGGGTGGCGGAGAAGTTCATACGGGCAGCGTGCGACCGCCGGATTCATCAGGTCCAACGACAGTTCGTTCGCCCACCCCCAACGTCCGCTAATGGAAAGGAGGATGAGAAGGCCTGTCGTCAGCAGCCCGTGCGGGCCGCGGCCACCGCCTTCAGCTCGTCGAGCACCAGCGCGGTGGCGGGGATCCTCAGATGCTCGCGGAGCACGTACCCCGACACCTGCCGCCGGGTGTGCGGCTCCACGGCGCGTCCGGTGACCTTCTCGTGGCAGAGGAACGACAGCACCAGGGCCGGCATCACGGCGATGCCGACCCCCGCCGCGACCAGGCTCTGCACGACGAGGTTGTCGTCGGTGGTGAACGCGACATCCGGAACGAAGCCCTCCTCCGCGCAGGCGTGCAGGAAGTTGGCGCTGCAGCGCGGGCAGCCCGCGATCCAGCGCTCGTCCCTCAGGTCCCGCAGATGGACCGACCGGCGCCGGGCCAGGGGGTGGCCGGTCGGCAGCAGCACCGTCAGCATGTCCTCCATCAGCGGGATCTCGGCCAGTTCCTCGGGCACCTCCGCGCGCAGCCCGGGATAGGTGAAGGCGAGCGCGATGTCGCACTCCCCGCGCACCACCCGCCGCAGCGAGGCGGGCGGTTCGCCCTCCTGGAGTTCCACATGCACCCCGGGGTGCTCGCCCGCGAGCCGCGCCATGGCCTCCGGGATGAGGGTGGCACTGGCGCTGGGGAACGCGCAGACCCGCACGCGCCCGGAGCGCAGCCGCGCGATCGCGCCGAGCTGGGCCTGCGCGGTGGCGAGGTTGTCGAGGATCACCTCGGTGTGCCGGGAGAGCGCTTCCCCCGCCTCGGTGAGCTGCATCCGCCGGCCGACCCGGGTGAACAGCGGCGTGCCGACGGATCGTTCGAGCGCCTTCATCTGCTGGGTGATGGCGGGCTGTGTGTACCCGAGCGACCGCGCGGCCGCCGAATACGACCCGGCCCGGACCACTTCGTGGAACGTCTTGAGGTGCCGGGAGTCGAACACCCTTGCATCATAAGCAGATTTTTGTGTGCTCCAAGAATTCCTGTACCGATTCTTTTAGGTCATCTCTGGGGCCGCCCTTTGCCCGTATACGACGGTCCCGTGCCCGTTCGGTGACCGGACCCGGACACGCGCGACGGCCGTTCGTGAACGGCGTATGGCAGTCGTATGACAGCCCGGCCAGGCCCGTTGATGCGCGGCGAACGGCCCGCTTACGGTCGGGGAACGCCACAGCACCCCGGCCGTGTGCCCGAGTGGTTGAGGGGCTCGCCTGCAAAGCGAGTTACGTGGGTTCGAATCCCGCCACGGCCTCCAGTGCCTTGACCAGGCAAAAGGAAAGGGCGGCACCCCTCCGGGGGTGCCGCCCCCGGTCGTCCGTCCCAGTTCCCGTCTCAGTTGGCTGGTACGAGAGCGCCGGCCGTTCGATCACTGTGAAGACGAGGGGTTCCAGCAGGCGGTTGCCATGGTCCCGCCCGCCGCTGATCAACAGAGGGCAGCGGCTCAAAACATGGGACGTCCGACGGTGCTTGAGCTCGTGACCATGTCAAAGCCGCCGGCAGGGATCTTCGCATCGTAAGTTTCGCGAGAATGGGCGCTGTGAAACTTGATGATCTGGCCACTCTCGTTGCTGCTGGTGCGGCTCTCCTGACGTCGTTCGGGGTCCCGGCCACATACCTTCAGGCCCGCTCTGCACACGCCGCCGCAGAAAAGGCAGTGGAGGCAGCGCAGATCGGCGCTCGTGCACTCCACGCGGATGCCCGCCGGACCGCCCAACGGGAGGCGTTCATATCCCTGCTCACAGCCGTCGACGTGTTCGGGAGAACTGCTACACACCGCTACATCTTGCCGATCGCCTCCGACATATCGAATACAGACCTCGAAGAGTCCACTGTGGCCATGTTCGAGGCTTTCGACGAGCTCACCAAAGCTGTTGCGCTCGTGAACCTCGATGCCCCTGAGGTGCTCCTTCCGACTGTGCAACGGCTGAGGGACCACGCTGGCAGCCTCACCTGCGCGTGTCAGACGGATGACAGCGATCATGACGACGAAGCACTCTGGTGGGTCGCGGGGGAACACGGCGACGAAGAAGTCCCTACCGACACAGTCATTGAGCTCTTCAACTCCGCACACCAGGAGTTCGTCAAAGAGGTGCGTCACTATCTGAACGCTGACACTGCCGGCGGCACAAGTGACTGATCCGCGACGTCAATGGTGCGTGTCTGCGTCGGTCTGCAAGGGGCGGCACCCCAGACGGGTGCCGCCCCTTCGCTCTGCTTGCTGCCGGACCCTGAGCACACAGGTCTCCGGGAACGTCACGCGCACGGGGGGGCCTCACCTTCGGGCCCTCAAGGCCTTCCTGGGATCACTTGGGGCTGCGGACGGTATAGGTCGCGCCGCCGGTGGCGCTCCCGTCACGGTCGAGCAGCACACGAAGCGTGGAGGCGGCGGCCTTCAGCCGGATGCTGCCCGTACCGATCTCGCCCGCACAGCGGATGTGTTCGACCGCCCTCGCCCTGCCGGAGACGCCGGAGAGCGTCATGGTGCCGTGGCCCAGGCAGGCGGCGTAGACCGTGATGCGCTGCCCCGGCTTCACGTCGACGTCCGTGCCGGGGATTCCCGACCGCAGGCTGCCGCGCGCGGTACCGAGGTGGGACGCATCGTCGTCCTCGTCCGGCAGGACGTTGTGGGCGCGGTCCGCCAGAAGGAAGTCACGTACGGTCGCGGGGGCGTCGCGGACTCCCTGCACTGTGTACCCCATGGCGCCCTTCGTGCCGTGTGCAGTGGCGGTGATCCTCACGCGGCTCTCGTGGACGGCGAAGACGAAGGGCTGCGGCCATGACGCGTCGTCCGGGCAGCGGGCGCGTGCCGTCTCCGTACCGCGGCCGGTGTCGACGGCCAACGTCACGCTTCCGCCGCCGGTGCAGGCCACATCCACCTTCACGGACTGCCCGGGCTTCACCCCGGCGTCGTAGGCGCCCTGCACGGTGCCCTGGCGGCGCGGGCCCACCGCCAGGCCGACGCGCTCCTCGTCGGCGAACGTGCCCTCGGGATCCGGATTTCTGAGGACGGCGTCGATCAGTTCGACCTGCCGCTTCTCGACAGCGCTCAGCTTCTCCCTCTGCGAGCCGCTCGTCGGCGTCGCACCGCGGCTTTCCTCTTCGCCGCTGCAGGCCGCCGCTCCGGCCAGCATGCCGACGGCGACGGCTCCCGTGAGGAGGGCCGTGCACGCGCGCGAGAGCGGAATGGGATTCACGGTTCCGGTGCTCCTTCGCCGCGGCTGTTGCCTCGACCCGCGGCTGCCCCGGAACCCTAGGCGGGCCGGACCCTTCACTGCATGGGCAGCCCTTACTCATCCCCGGGGCAGCCCCCGCCCGGTTCCGCTCCGCGCAGGACGGGCGGGGTCTGTGCAGGGTCTAGGCGATTTCGCTTCCCGCCACGGCCTCCGGTCCCCGTCCATCCGAAGGGTCATGGCCGTACCGGGCGAGCGGACGCATCCGGGCCAGGACCAGAGCCGCCGTGGCCAGGAGCACGCTCGCCCCCACCCACATCGCCAGGTGCAGACCGCTGACGAAGGCGCTGTCGACGGCTCGTTCGGCACCGGACGCCAGGCCCGTGGTTCGGCCGAGGCCCGTGCTGCCGCCCGCGTGACCGCATGCGCCACGGCGTCCGCGTCGACGGGGCTGCCGGGCGGCAGGCGGTCCCGAGGGCGGTGGCGAAGCGCGCCGTCAGCGCCGCGCCCATCACCGTGATCCGGCCACACCGCCCACCTCGCGCAGCATGTTGACCGCCGCGGAGGCCATGCCCGCCTCGGCAGGCGCCACCGCGCGCATCACCGCGATCGAGATGGGGGTGAACGCCGAAGCCATGCCCAGCCGAAGCCACGCCCAGCCGAAGCCATGCCGAGTCCGAAGCCATGACCAGCAAAGGGCTGTGACCCACAAGGGGCCGTTTCCTGACCCGTGCGGGCCGTGTCAGCGAGGCGTCGCCACCGCGGCCTGGGGACGGATCGGGAGACGGTTCACCGGGCGCCCGGTCGCCGCGCGTACGGCCGCCGCGACCGCGGCCGGGGAGGTCACCACCGGCACCGCGCTCGCCGCCTTCGCGCCGAACGGCGCCACGACATCCCGCTCCTCCACCAGCTTCACGATGCGGATGTCGGGTGCGTCCAGCGCGGTGGGGAGGGGGTAGCCGGTCAGGTCCGGGCGGCGGACGATGCCGCGCGAAGTCCGCAGGTTCTCGGTGAGGGCGGCACCGAGGCCCTGCGTCACTCCGGCCTCGATACGGGCCGTGAGCTGGCGCGGGTTGAGCACCCGGCCGACGTCCTGCGCCACGGCCATCTCCACCACGCGCACCGAGCCCAGTTCGATGTCGACGTCGACCACGGCCCGCACGGCACAGAAGGCAAGGCCGACGAACGCGTCGCCCTGGCCCGTCTCGTCCAGCCGCTCCGTCGGGTGCGGGCGGCACTGTGCGGTTGCCCACAGCTCCTTGCCGTCGAGTGTCTCGGCGACCGTCGTCGACAGCACCCCGTCGTACGAGGTGATCTTGCCGTCGGCGATCGACAGCAGCTCCGTGGACATCCCGAACTTGTGCGCCAGCGGCTGGAGAAGCTGGGTGCGGACCATCTTGGCCGCGCGCTCCACCGCACCGCCCGACACCCAGGTGTGGCGCCCGTGGCAGGCCGGGCCCGCCGGCGGCTGGTCGGTGTCGACCGAGGCGACGTGCACCTCCTCGACGCCCAGCACCTCCTGGACGATCTGCCGGGCGAGGGTGGAGAAGCCCTGGCCGGTCTCGACCGCGGCGCAGATCACAGTCGCCTCACCGCCGTTGACCTTGACCGTCGCCGTCGAGACCTCGTCCGCGCCCTCCGCGCCGAGCATGTGCACCATGCCGAGCGCATAGCCGACGCCGCGGCGGACCGCGCTCGGATCACCCGCGCCCTCGGGGCCGCCGGGCAGCAGCCACTCCTCCTCCGGGGCGTCCTTGGGCAACGGGGGCAGGGGAGCGTCCCGTACGGCGTCCAGGAGTTCGGCCACGGGGGCCGGGCAGGTCACGGTCTGACCGGTGGGCAGCAGATCGCCGGTGGCCAGGACGTTGCGGCGCCGCAACTCCACGGGATCCAGGCCCAGTTTGGCCGCCAGCTTGTCCATCTGGCCCTCATAGGCGGCGCACACCTGCATTGCGCCCTCGCCGCGGACATGGCCGGAAGGCGGGTTGTTGGTGCGCACGGCCCAGCCTTCGACGAAGGCGTGCGGCACGACGTACGGACCGGCGGCGAAGGCGACCGCGGCGGCGAGCGAGTCGGCGGAGGAATCCGCGTACGCCCCCGCGTCGAGCAGGATCTGCGCCTCCACCTTGACCAGGCGCCCCTCGGCGTCGGCGTGGTGGCGGTAGCGGAGCAGGGTCGGGTGACGGTGGGCGTGGCCGAGGAAGGACTCCTCGCGCGTCGCGGCGAGCTTCACCGGGCAGCCCGTGCGCAGGGCCAGCAGCCCCAGCGGCAGTTGCATGCCCGCGTCCTCGCGGTCGCCCATCGCGCCCGGCACACCGGTGACGACGACCTTGACGCGGTCGGGGTCGAGACCGAAGCAGGCGGCGGCGAGATCGCGGTCGGCGTGCGGGTCGGTGGAGGCGGTGTAGATCTCGACACCGCCGTCCGGGCGCGGTACGGCGAGGCCCGCCTCGGCGCCGATCGGTGCCGGGTCCTGGCGCCCGACGCGGTACAGACCCTCGACCACGACCTCGCCGCTGGCCTCCGGGTCGCCGTAGCTGAGCGGGATGTGGCGGATGAGGTTGCCGTCGGGGTGCAACGGCTCGGCGCCGAACGCCTTCTCGGGGTCGGTGACCGGCTCCAGCACCTCGTACTCGACGGCGATGGCGGCCGCGGCCAGCCGTGCGGTGTCGGGGTGGTCGGCGGCGACAGCGGCGATGGGCTCGCCGTGGTGACGGACCACGTCCTTGGCGAAGACCGGACGGTCGCAGACCTGCCGCCCGCCGCTGCCGCGGCCGTGGCTGGGGTCGCCCGGCACGTCCTCATGGGTCACCACGGCCCGTACGCCCGGCATCTCGGCCGCCTGGCCGGTGTCGATCGACACGATGCGGGCGTGCGGGTGCGGCGAGCGCAGTATGGCCGCCCACAGCAGGCCCTCGGCCCACAGGTCGGCCGCGTACGGGAAGGTGCCCGTGGTCTTCGCGAGCGAGTCGGCCGGGGTGAGGGACGCCCCGAGGCCGTGGGCCGGGCCCTCCTCGGCGGGTGCCGGGCCCTCGCCGACGGCCGGGGTCGCGGTGGCCGCGTCAGGACCGGTCATCACGCTGCCTTTCCGCTACCGCTGGGATGTGCTGGGAATCCGATGGGCGCCACCGGACGGTGGCCGCGTACGGGACGGGGCCGCCGGTGGCGGCGCGCCGGGCCCGCGTACGGGACGGTCGTTCTCATCCGCTCCGCCGCGGGGGGATACGGACCCGCGGCCGGGGTCCGCCGGTACGGCCTGCCGGTGCGGGCGGTCATGCGGGGCCTCCCGCGGAGCCGTTGCCGTCGTAGGGGCCCGCCTGCTGGGGAATGCGCGGGGTGTCCTCCCCGTCCTCTTCCGCATCGGCCGGGTCGACCCGGCTCTCGACGACCTCGCGCACGGCGTCGAGGATTCCGCGGTAGCCGGAGCAGCGGCACAGATTGCCGCAGATGGCCTGACGGGTCTCGAGTTCGGTCGGCGCATGGTTGCCCTCGAGGAGGTCGTGCACGGTCATCGCGAGTCCAGGCACGCAGAAGCCGCACTGAACGGCGCCGCTCGAGGCGAGGGCGCGCTGCACGTCCGAGGGCACGCCGTCGGCGGCCAGCCCCTCGACCGTACGGACCTCGCTGCCGGCCGCGGTCGCGGCGGGCACGAGGCAGGACGCCACGAGCCGCCCGTCGACCTGGACGGAACACGCGCCGCACTCCCCCTGCGAGCAGCCGTCCTTCGCCCCGGCGAGACCGAGACGCTCACGCAGGACGTACAGGAGGGACTCGCCGATCCAGGCGTCGGTGACGGGGCGGTCGGTGCCGTTGACGCTCAGGACGTACGAGGCGTGGGGGTGTTCGCTGTGCTCGTCGACCGCGTCGTCCTGCGCGGACGTCGCCTCCGCCTCGTCCCGGGCTCGGGCTTCGGCAGCTTCGTGCCCGGCGGGGGCCTGGGCAGCTTCGTGCCCGGCGGGGGTGGCCGCTTCGTGCCCGGCGGGGGTGGCCGCTTCGTGCCTGGCGGGGGTGGCCGCTTCGTGCCTGGCGGGGGTGGCCGCTTCGTCCCGGGCGGGGGTGGCCGCTTCGTCCCGGGCGGGGGCCGCCGGTGTGGCGGGGCGGTGGGCGGCGCGGCCGGGTGCCTCGCCGCCGGTGTCGCCGGGGGCCGAGACGGTGCCCTTGCCCGTGCCGTCATCCGTGCCGGGCCGGGCGCCGTTGCCGTGCCGGGCGCCGCGGCCGGACCGGCGGCCGGAGCCGGTGCCGCCCGGTGTGGTGCCGCCCTGGGTGGCCCCCTCCTGGGTGGCGCCGTCGTCCGTGCCGGCGGGTGCGGCGCCGTTCGATGTGCCGTTGCCGGACGCGGGCGCCCCCACGCCGGGCGCGGTCACGAAGCCGTTGGCCGCCGAGGGCATCGAGCCCGTCAGCCGGTTGATGACGTCCTCGGCCGCGCGGCCCGGCAGCGAACCGCCGTCGGGTGGGCGCGGGGCCGCGGGGCGCGGGGCGGGGCGCGGGGCGGTGTCCGTGCCGGCGTACGACGAGGCGCCCGTCGCGCCCGTGCCGTCGGTCCGCTCCTGCCGCTCCTGCCGCCCGCCCGGCTCCGCAGGCGACGGGTCACCCGCCGGTTCCTCGGCCGCTCCGGAGCCGCTGCCGGACTTCCGACGGGTCTCCCCGCCCGCGCGGCCCGGGAGTTCGGTCCCGCCGGCAGGAGTCGGCCAGGGGCCGGACTCGCGCGGCCGGACGCCGCGGGTGTCCGCGTCCGCTGCCTCGCCACGGGCCTCGGCGGCCGCACCGCCCGGTCCGGTGGCGAGCTTGCGGCGTCCGGTGCCACCGCGTGCGGAGCGCGGCTGCTCCGGCCCGCCCGAGGGCTGCCGTTCGGTGGTCCAGCCACCGGAGGTGGTGCCGGTGGAGCCTCCCGACGTCCCGCGGGTTCCGGTGTCACGGCCCACGGCCGTACCGCTGCCGCTCTGCTGCCACGGCGAGGATCCTGTGTCGCCGCCGGAGGACTGCGGGCGTGCCGGTGTGCTCTCGTCCAGGCGGTAGGTGCCGGACTCGTCGGTGCCCGGTGTACCGGCGGTGGGGACCGACCACTGGCCCGTCGGGGCGGCCTGGGCGTTCCAGTCGCCCTGCCGTCCGTGCCCGCCGCGGGTGTCCTGCGCGCCGGGGCCCGCGGAGTGCGACGGAGGCGTCGACTGCACGGCGGAATCGGGCAGTTGCTCCCCCGCCGGAGGAAACGTCCACTGCTGCGTGAGGCCGGTCGGTCCTTGTTCGCCCTCCGGCCCGCCCTGCCCGTACCACTGCGGGTCCGGCGCCGACCGGCCGCCGCCGTAAGGCGCGGCGGGGCGCGCACGGCCCTCGACCAGATACTCGCCCGACTCCCCCACGGGGTCGTCCGGCGCGATGGGGACACTCCACTGCCCCTGGGCGGCCGCACCGCCGGCGTCGCCCCAGCCACCGCCCTGCCCCGCACCGGTGTCGGCGAACGGCATCGTCCACTGCCCCGTCGCGCGGGGGTCGTCCGGCGCGGAGGGGTCCGAACCGCGGCCGCCGGAGCGCCCCTGGGAGCCGGACGCACCGGACTCCGGGGTGAGCGACGGCGGTACGTAGCCATGGCCGCCGGGTGCCGCCAGGGGGTCGGCCCCGGGTGGTACGGCGGAGGGGTCGAGCAGATTGTCCGGCAGGCGCACGAAGGCCGTGGTGTCCGAGTCGTACTCGCCCTGCGGCAGGGGCTCCCAGCCGTGCGGCCCGCGCTGGGGGTGCGGCCCCTGCGAACCCGATGGCGGCTGCTGATCGGAACTCATGCGGGCCCCCTCCCCACGCGGCGGCTGCCCACGCGGCGGCGAGCCGCTGCCGCCACCGTGCGCCCGGCGTGCGGCGCGACGGTCGGGACGGCGGACGGTTCTGCACTCATGCGAGCGCCCTCCCCAGTGCTCGGCGGGCCAATGCCGCAACCGTACGCCGTAGATGCAGGACCGCGGGCGGCAAGGGCTGCGGCTCGGCCCCTCGACCGTCCGGCGGCCGGGACCCCTCCGCGGGCTGCGGATCCGGGATGCAGGCGGCGGCGACGTACTCGCCGAAGGCCGCGCACGCCTCCGGTGCAAGGGTGCGGGACCCGTCCCAGTCGATGAGTCCCGCGACCCAGCGCTCGGCCTCCAGCGGGCGCAGCGGCATGGGGGCGACGGCCCCGACCGCACAGCGCACATTGCGCCGGGCGGGATCGAGCACCAGGGCGACGGAGGCAGTGGCGCGGCCGGGCCCCGTCCGGCCGGTGGCCTTCAGATAGGTCTGCGGCGCGTGCAGCAGCGGCACGCGGACGAAGCCGACGATCTCGCCGGGCCGCAGCATCTCCATGCCCGCGAGCAGATGGCTGACCGGGATCTCGCGGCGGGAGCCCTCGGGCCCGGCGATGATCAACGTGGCTTCGAGGGCGGCGAGTACGGGCAGCGCGTCGCCGGTGGGCGCCGCGGTGACGATGTTGCCGCCGAGGGTTCCGGCGTTGCGGATCTGCGGCGGGCCCGCGGCGCGCGCGGCGGCGGCCAGGGCCGGGATGAGGGCCGCGAAGTCGGGCCGCCCCATCCGGGCGTGGGTGAGGCCCGCGCCGAGCAGGGCGTGCCCGTCCTGGTACTGCCAGCCGCGGATCTCGCTGATCCGGCCGAGCCCGACGAGCCCGGCGGGCCGCAGGAGGCCGGAGTTGACCGAGGCCATGAGGTCGGTCCCGCCCGCAACGGGCACGGCGGCCGGCATGGCGGTGAGCGCCGCCACGGCCTCGTCGAGCGAGACCGGCAACGTCACCGTCTGCGCCGCCTGCGGTGCGTGCGTGGTCAACCCAGCCCCTTCCCGATGTCCCGCCTGTGCGCCGTACGGTACGTGCTCACAGGCCGGACGTGGCAACTCTGGCACATCTTCACCGGCCCCCGATGCGAGGGTCCACGAAGGGCAACTACGTCCCGAATTGGCGTTTGGTCCACTTTCACTCCGTGTTGGTCGTGAGTGCTGATTGCCATGTTTCGGGGCGCCTTGTGCGCGTTCTGCGTACCGGGGTCACGCTTCCAGGGGTGCGGCTCGAACGGTTCGCCTTTGCCTGCGGCTCACACGATCGGGGGCGCCTCCTCGATCGGACGTCCGAGGCCGACACCTTCGGGTGCGGGACGTCGCCGCAGGGGGCGGGCCCGTCCAGCGGCCGGTGGCCGACACCCAGAGCGTTGAGACGTCCATAGCGGGAGGTCATGCGGGAGGCGAAGCTTACGAAGTCCCGCTCGGCGGGCGGCGGGAGGGCGGACCAGGCGACCTCGGCGAAGGCGGCGAGGCGCGGGAAGACCCGGTAGCCCACGCGGGCACCGCCCTCCGTCACCTCGGCCCGGATGGCGGCCCGCGTCCCCAGCACCCGGGCCGCTTCCCCAAAGGTGAGCTGCGGCGGCACCGGGTCGAAGCGGTAGACGTCCTCGAGGGTGCGGACGTAGCCGATGGGCATCGGCTCGTCGTCGCCCGCGTCCTGGCGGCGGTCCGGATACACCTGTTGTTCGGGCACTTGACGACGTCGTGGCCCGCGCGCGGCCGCGATCCCGCCCGCGTACCCGCGCCATGACTCAATCGCGGTCCCTTCCGCAAGGCCGGAATCCGCCCTTCTCGACGCGCCTTCCGTGGCTGCCGCACCGGCTCCGGCACCCTCCGGGATCTCGTCCCAGCCGATGAGGCGGCGGCCACGGTCGGCCGCCCGGCGAAGTGCCGGACGAACCAGCCCTGCAGGGCCTCCTCGTAAGCGAGCCACGGCTGCCGGATGCGCGCCTTGGCAGCCGGTGACGCCTTCCCCCAGCACTGGTGTTGCAACATGCACAACAGACGTTTCGGGCTGCACAACACACAGGAGGTTGTGGGGGGTTCGGCACACCGGGCAGGTGGTCTGTACCGATTCGGCTCGATCGGCCGGTGCCCTCCCGATGGCAACCGGCCGCCCACGGAGGCGGCTTGGGCCCCGGGCGGGGGTGAGTCCCAGGCGCGGCTTGAGCCCCTGGCACGAGTCGGGGCCCGCTCGCGAGGCGGGGCCCCTGACAGCACGGAACCCCGGCGCGCCTTGCACGCCGGGGCCCATCGCCCCTCGCACGCCGGGGCCCGTCGCCCCTCACCCCGCGGGCCCCGGCCCGCGGTGGCGCATGTGCCCTGAGGGCACTACTTCTTGTCGCCCTTACTTCTTGTCGCCCTTGCCGCCCTTACCGCTCTTGTCCTTGTCGCCGCCGGCGCCCATGGACTCGTAGATCTCCTTGCACATCGGGCAGACGGGGTACTTCTTCGGGTCACGGCCCGGGACCCACACCTTGCCGCAGAGCGCAACGACGGGCGTACCGTCCAGCGCGCTCGCCATGATCTTGTCCTTCTGGACGTAGTGGGCGAAGCGCTCGTGGTCGCCGTCGCCGTGCGACACCTGCGGCGTCGGCTCTACCAGGGTTCCGGTGCCTGCTCCGCGCTCGGGCTCGAGAGTGCTCATGTCTGCCAAGGGTACTCACGCCCGCGGAAAGCAGGGAGCAGTGGCGCCGCACGTCCTCGGGGCGGAGCCCGCCACCGGGCGGGAGCCGGGGGCCGCGGCACGAGGGCGAGGAGCGCCGCCTCCGCGCACAGCGCCCCCACCGGGATCCTCACCACGTCGTACGAGCCGGAGGCATCCCGCGGCAGACCGCCGAGGAAGGCAACGAGCCCCGCGCCGAGCCGGCGCGGGTCGTTCGCTCAGCCGGTGCCACCCCCAGCGGTAGCCGGGGCGGGACACCCCCCAGCGGTAGCCGGGAGAGCCGGACGCCGCGGGCGGACGGCCTCTGAAGACGGGGCCTAGTTCAGGCTCGGGTCGTCCGGATACGTGGCGACCATCGCCAACTCGTTGCGCTGGCGCCGCAGAACCGAACGCCACAGCTGCTCGGGGTCGGGGGAGGAGACGTCACCGGGCTCGGACTCCACCACGTACCACGCGCCCTCGACCAGTTCGTCCTCGAGCTGGCCGGGACCCCAGCCCGCGTAGCCCGCGAAGATGCGCAGCGACCCCAGCGCCGCCGCCAGCAGTTCGGGCGGTGCCTCCAGATCGACCAGGCCGATCGCGCCGTGCACCCGGCGCCACCCCAGTGGCCCCTCCCCCACCGGCGTGCCCGCCTCACCTGGGACGACGGCGACCCCCAGCGCCGAGTCCAGCGACACGGGGCCGCCCTGGAAGACCACACCGGGCTCCCCGGCGAGTCCGGCCCAGGATTCGAGGATGTCCCCTACGCCGACCGGGGTGGGCCGGTTGAGGACGACGCCCAGCGACCCCTCGTCGTCGTGGTCGAGGAGGAGTACCACCGCACGGTCGAAATTCGGGTCGGCTAGCGCCGGTGTCGCGACTAGCAGACGTCCTGTGAGGGAGGACACCTCGGTCATGACGACATGATCCCGCACGATCGCCCCGCGCGGGGAGTCAACTGGGCTACGCGGCTGGCGGGAGGGCGGGGGCGTACGGCGGCAGCGGGGGCGCGCCGCGGTGATGCGGCGGCGCACGGGACATACGGAACGTGAGGGAACGCCTCCGGGGCGTGTTCGTTCGCGCCTCGCCCTTACGAAGGGGACCCGAACGGCCCTTACCATTTCACTCTGGTCCCTGCCCAACTCCAGGAACGCGAGATCCATGACCGACGACGTCCTGCTTGTCCACGGCGGCACACCGCTCGAGGGCGAGATCCATGTCCGCGGCGCGAAGAACCTCGTACCCAAGGCCATGGTGGCCGCTCTTCTCGGCAGCGAACCCAGTCGGCTGCGCAATGTGCCCGACATCCGTGACGTCCGCGTCGTACGCGGGCTGCTGCAACTGCATGGCGTCACGGTCCGCCCCGGTGACGAGCCGGGAGAGCTGGTGCTCGACCCCTCGCGCGTGGAGAGCGCCAACGTCGCCGACATCGATGCCCACGCGGGCTCCTCGCGCATCCCGATCCTCTTCTGCGGCCCGCTGCTGCACCGCCTCGGCCATGCGTTCATCCCGGGCCTGGGAGGCTGCGACATCGGCGGCCGGCCGATCGACTTCCACTTCGACGTACTGCGCCGCTTCGGTGCGGTCATCGAGAAGCGGCCGGAGGGGCAGTACCTGGAGGCCCCGCAACGGCTGCGCGGCACCAAGATCGAGCTTCCGTACCCGTCCGTGGGCGCCACCGAGCAGGTGCTGTTGACGGCGGTCCTGGCCGAGGGCATCACCGAGCTGCGCAACGCCGCGATCGAGCCGGAGATCGAGGACCTCATCTGCGTCCTGCAGAAGATGGGCGCCATCATCACGATGGGCACCAACCGCACCATCCAGATCACGGGTGTGGAGAAGCTCGGCGGCTACAACCACCGGGCCCTGCCGGACCGGCTGGAGGGGGCCTCCTGGGCGTGCGCGGCGCTGGCGACCGAGGGCAACGTCTTCGTACGCGGCGCGAGCCAGCGCGAGATGATGACCTTCCTCAATGTCTTCCGCAAGGTGGGCGGCGTGTTCGAGGTCGCCGACGAGGGCATCCGCTTCTGGCACCCCGGCGGCCCGCTCAACGCCATCGCCCTGGAGACCGACGTCCATCCCGGCTTCCAGACCGACTGGCAGCAGCCGCTGGTGGTCGCCCTGACCCAGGCGTCGGGGCTGTCCATCGTGCACGAGACGGTGTACGAGTCGCGGCTGGGCTTCACCAGCGCGCTGAATCAGATGGGCGCGCACATCCAGCTCTACCGCGAGTGCCTCGGCGGCACGCCATGCCGCTTCGGGAAGCGGAACTTCCTGCACTCGGCGGTCGTCAGCGGGCCCACCAAGCTCCAGGGCGCCGACCTGGTGATCCCGGACCTCCGGGGCGGCTTCTCGTACCTCATCGCGGCACTGGCGGCCCAGGGCACCTCGCGGGTGCACGGCATCGACCTGATCAACCGCGGCTACGAGAACTTCATGGACAAGCTGGAGGGACTCGGCGGCAAGGTCGAGCTGCCGAAGACGGCCAAGAAGGCCTGAAGCCCGCCGCTGCGCCTCCGCGACGTGGTCCGTCCCGTCGCGGTGGCGTTCTGCTTCCCGGCCCCGCCGCTGCGACCGGACCGGGGCGCCCCGAGGCGCGGGGACGGAGACGGGCGACGGACGTGCCGGAGGGCGGCCGCTCACGAGGAGTGGCCGCCCTCCGGTCAGGCGCTTACTTGCCCTTGGCGGCTTCCTTGAGCTTGGAGCCCGCGGAGACCTTCACGCTGTAGCCGGCCGGGATCTCGATCGGGTCGCCGGTCTGCGGGTTGCGCGCGGTGCGAGCGGCACGGTGGGTGCGCTCGAAGGTCAGGAAGCCGGGGATGGTGACCTTCTCGTCGCCCTTGGCGACGACCTCACCGACGGTCTCGGCGAGCGCGTTCAGGACGGCGTCAGCGTCCTTACGGGTCACCTGGGCACGCTCGGAAAGAGCGGCCACCAGCTCACTGCGGTTCATAGTTACTCCCGTGTTCAACTTGCCATTGAGGCGTGAGATCGAAGCCGATGCTGCCAGGGCCCTCGGACAGTCCCCGGACCCGGGTCTGGTCACAGACCCTCGCGCCCGGTTACGCATCCTGCCCCCACCCGTGGCGGGAAAGCCAATCCGGCGCCCCCGAGAGTCACACGAAAAGCGCCACGGGCTCGTTCTGGTGACGCTCTGTCTACTCCTGGCAGCGCACCGCAGGGCTCATTTCCGGGTTGCGGCGGGTTTCGCGGCGTATTTCTGCCCGTCACCCTATGGGGCCAAGTGGGGGCCCAAGTCCTGCGACGCGCCGTGGTCAGCCCGTCGTGGCGGCCGTCACAGCCGGTCCGGCGGCCTTCGCCGCCTCGCTGACGGCTCCGGCGACCTCACCGGCGACCCGGTCGTTGAAGACGCTCGGGATGATGTAGTTCGGGTTGAGCTCGTCCTCGGTCACCACATCGGCGAGGGCGGCCGCGGCGGCCAGCATCATGTCGGTGTTCACCGTGCGTGACTGCGCGTCGAGCAGCCCGCGGAAGACACCCGGGAAGACGAGCACGTTGTTGATCTGGTTCGGGAAGTCACTGCGGCCGGTCGCGACGACGGCGGCCGTCTGACGGGCGACGGCCGGGTCCACCTCGGGGTCGGGGTTCGCGAGCGCGAAGACGATCGCGCCGTCCGCCATGGCTGCAACGTCCTCGCCGTCCAGGAGGTTGGGGGCGGAGACGCCGATGAAGACGTCGGCGCCCGCCACGGCCTCCTTGAGCGTCCCGGTGACGCCTTCGGGGTTGGTGTTCTCGGCGATCCAGCAGAGCGCCGATTCCGGGTCGGCGGAGACCAGGTCTTCGCGGCCCTTGTGCACGACACCGTGGATGTCGGCGACGACCGCGTGCTTCAGACCGGCCGCGATGAGCAGCTTGAGGATGGCCGTACCGGCCGCTCCCGCACCGGACATGACGACCCGTACGTCACCGATGGCCTTGTCCACCACGCGCAGGGCGTTGGTGAGGGCCGCGAGGACGACGATCGCGGTGCCGTGCTGGTCGTCGTGGAAGACCGGGATGTCCAGCGCCTCGCGCAGCCGGGCCTCGATCTCGAAGCAGCGGGGTGCGGAGATGTCCTCGAGGTTGATGCCGGCGAAGCCCGGGGCGATGGCCTTGACGATCTCGACGATGGCGTCCGTGTCCTGGGTGTCCAGGCACAGCGGCCAGGCGTCGATGCCCGCGAAGCGTTTGAAGAGGGCCGCCTTGCCCTCCATGACGGGGAGCGCGGCCTTGGGGCCGATGTTGCCCAGACCCAGCACGGCGGAGCCGTCGGTGACGACGGCGACGCTGTTGCGCTTGATGGTCAGGCGGCGGGCGTCCTCGGGGTTCTGGGCGATCGCCATGCACACCCGGGCGACACCCGGTGTGTAGACCATGGAGAGGTCGTCACGGTTGCGGATCGGGTGCTTCGACGCCATCTCGATCTTGCCGCCGAGGTGCATGAGGAACGTACGGTCGGAGACCTTGCCCAGCGTGACGCCCTCGATGGTCCGCAGCTTGCCGACGATCTCCTCGGCGTGCGCGGTGGAGGAGGCGGCGACGGTGACGTCGATGCGCAGCTTCTCGTGGCCCGACGCGGTGACGTCGAGGCCGGTCACCGACCCGCCGGAGGACTCCACGGCCGTGGTGAGCTGGCTGACGGCGGTGCCGCCGGCCGGTACCTCCAACCGGACCGTCATCGAGTAGGAGACGCTGGGCGCCGTTGCCATGGCCGACTTCCTCTGCTTTCTTCCGCGTCATACGCGGCCGCGGGGTCGGCGGCGCGCGTCGTCCGATCGTCGCACCTACCTGCCAGTACGCGTTAGTCGCGTCCGGGTTTCGGAAATATTGTTCCGTCGGAACGGTCCGGAACGACGCGACGGGCGCCCCTCCGGTGGAGAGGCGCCCGTCGCCGATGTTCGAAGCGGCACCGACCCGCCATGCTCGCCTCGCGGCAAGTGGTCGCTCGTAGCGACAAAGGTTGGGCCCGGGGGCTTGGATCGGGCCGGTGCCACACTCAGGCTAACAAACGGGGCCGAGAAGTCATTCCTGAACGGGCAGTTGACGCAAAACCGTCCCCGACCGGGCCCTCGTACGGCCACCAGGTGCGGTGCGACCCGGGGTCCGCGGTCAGATCCTGAGCAGGCTCGGAACACCGTCCCGGTCCGGCGCGTCCCGCTCCCCCGAGAGGACCGTCAGCCGCTGCGTGGCCCGGGTCAGCGCCACGTACAGCACCCTCAGCCCGGCCGGGAACTCCCCCGCGGCGACCTCCTCGGCGGTGGTGCCGCCCGCGATCTCGGCGGGTGAGACCACGACGGTCGCGTCGTACTCCAGCCCTTTGGCCTCCAGGCTGCCCAGCGACACCACGCGGTCGCCCAGGCCCTCGACCCACGTACGCGCCTCCTCGCGACGGTCCATGGACACGACCACGCCGACCGTGCCGTCCACCTCGGCCAGCAGCCGCCGCGCCTCCTCGCGCACGGTCTCCCGCAGCCCGTCCCGGGCGACGGCGAACCGCGGCTCGGCCCCGGTGGAGCGGACCGCCTCCGGGGGCTCCATGCCCGGCATCGCCAGGGCCAGGACGCGGGAGGCGACGCGGGCGATCTCGGCGGGGTTGCGGTAGTTCACGGTCAGCGTGAACCGGCGGCGGGGGCGGCGGCCCAGGGCCTCGTCCCGCGCGGCGGTCGCCTCCTCCGGGTCCGGCCAGGAGCTCTGGGCCGGGTCACCGACGATCGTCCAGGTGGCCTGCCGGCCGCGGCGGCCGACCATCCGCCACTGCATGGGCGTGAGGTCCTGTGCCTCGTCGACGATCACATGCGCGTAGTCGGCGCGCTCCTCCTCCAGTCGCTCCTCGCGGCTACGGCGGCCGCCGCCCGCGCGGTCGGCGAAGGTGGTGATCTCCTCCAGGCCGGTGAGCTGGTCGAGCGGGTCGGCCTCGCGCTTACGGGGCCGGGCGGGCGTGCCGAGCAGCAGGTGCAGCTCGTCCAGCAGCGCCACGTCGTGGACCGACAGCGGGCCGCGGCCGCCGGCGTCCAGCCGCCGCAGGGACCGGGCGAGCAGCCGCACCTCGCGCGGTGTCAGCACCCGGCGCGACCAGCGGGAGAGCCGTCGCTCGTCGGCCATGGAGGCGAGCACCCGGCGGGGGGTGAGTTCCGGCCACCAGTCGTCGAGGAAGTCGGTGAAGTACGTCTCCGTGGAGATGTCCTCGTCGAACGCGGCGCGGGCCTCGGCGGCCAGTTCGGGGTCGGTGTAGCGCGTGCGGGATCCGGACGCGCTCCACAGCGCGTCCAGGATCAGCCGGCGGGCGCGCGGACGCAGCAGGTTCACCGGCGCGGTCCCGCCCAGCGCGGCCGCTCTGATGCCCTGCAGCTCCTCCGGTCCCAGCTCGATGCGCTCGCCGAAGGCGACGGCGCGGAGCCGGGAGTCCGGGGGCTGGGCCGCCTCGAGGGTCCCGCGGGCCGCCTTGCGCAGCACCCTCACCATGCGGGAGGAGCCCTTGATACGGGCGACGTGCGGCTCGTCGTAGGTGTCGGCCTCTGCACCCTCCGCCAGCGAGCCGACGGCACGGATCGCGACCTGTCCCTCCTCGCCGAGCGAGGGCAGCACGCCTTCGGTGTAGGCGACGAGCAGCGGCGTGGGGCTGACCACGAGGATGCCCCCGGCGTAGCGGCGCCTGTCCTGGTAGAGGAGGTACGCGGCACGGTGCAGGGCGACCGCGGTCTTGCCCGTCCCCGGCCCGCCGCCGACCTCGGCGACCGAGGCCGCGGGCGCGCGGATGACCAGGTCCTGCTCGGCCTGGATCGAGGAGACGATGTCGCGCATCGCGTGGCTGCGGGCGCGGCCGAGCGCGGCCATCAGGGCTCCGTCGCCGACGACGGGCAGCTCGGTACCGTCCAGCGAGGCGGTCAGGTCGGGGCGCAGCAGGTCGTCCTCGACCCCCAGGACGCGGCGGCCCTTGCTGCGGATGACGCGGCGCCGCACCACCCGGCCCGGGTCCTTGGGGGTGGAGCGGTAGAAGGGGGCGGCGGCGGGCGCGCGCCAGTCGATGACCAGCGGGGAGTAGTCGGCGTCGAGGACGCCGAGCCGCCCGATGTGCAGGGTCTCGGCGATCTCGGCGCACCCGTCGCGTACGGCGTCGTCGGCGGGCTCGACCGAGGTGTAGGCGCCGTCCGGCCCGCGCACGCCGTCCTTGCCGTTCAGCAGGTCGATCCTGCCGAAGAGGAAGTCCTCGAACTCGCTGTTCAGCCGGTTGAGGTGGACCCCGGCGCGGAAGACCTGGACGTCGCGCTCGGCGAGGGCGCCCGGCGTGCCGACCTGGCCGCGCCGGGCGGCGTCGCTCATCAGGAACTCCGCCTCGTGGATCTTCTCCTCCAGGCGCCGGTACACCCGATCCAGATGTTCCTGCTCGGTACCGATCTCACGGTCGCGTACCGAGTCGACAGCGGCTTCCTGCGCAGCCACCCGCGGCCCCCTTCTGACGTGCTGGGCAGCCGTCAACCGTACGCGAAGGGGGGCGTACCGCGCATCCGTGATCAGGGAACTTCTGGGGGTTCTCCGTCCGGTGTCCGTGCCCTGGCCCTGCCCCGGGGACCCGGTCGCGGGACCGGATCACCCATGGCGGGGGCGGGTGGCCGTGCCGGGCGGACCCGGTCAGGCGTCGACGGAGACCAGGCGCTTCCCCTCGAAGGTGCGCACTTCGAAGTGGTCGATGTCGTCGCGTGCCATGGCCGCGCCGCCGTGCACGTACAGCGGGTGCTTGGCCTTCTCGTTGGTGGTGCCCGGAATGCCGTAGCCCCACTTGGGGACCGACCAGGAGGTGATGACCTCCTCGTCACCATCCTTGGAGACGGCGATCAGGCTGCACTTGAGCGGACCCTTGACGTTCTTCAGCTCCAGCACGGCGTGCGTGCCCCACATCTTCTCCTCGGTGCCCACGGTGGCCGTGGCCTTGCTGACCGAGTCGGTGGCGTTGACCTTGGTGGTCATGTGGTTGAAGAAGGCGTCCTCTGCGGGGCTGGTGGAGTGCGCGTGCGGCTGCGCGGTGTTCGTCCTGCCCTCGTCGGCCGTGACGACGCCGGTGACCACCGGTCCACCGATGATCAACGCAGCGGCGGCCGCGACCAGATAGAGGCCTCGCCGGTGCCTCTGCCGCCGCTTCACCGCGACCTCGTCCACGAGCCGGTCCAGCATCTGCGGGCTGGGCTGGGCGTGGAGCGCGGCCGGGTCCGGGACGGCCGCGGGGGTCTCGGCGAGCGTGGCCAGCAGCGGCTCGAGGCCCATGAACTCCTCGAGCTGCTGGGCACAGGCTTCGCAGTAGGCCAAGTGGTCTTCGAAGCGCGCCGCGTCCGCGGGATCGAGCACACCGAGCGCGTAGGCCCCGACGGCCTCGTGCTCCGAAGAGCGCTCATGCGCTGTCATGCCGTGACTCCTCGTTCCTCGAGCGCGAGCTTCATGGAGCGCAGCGCATAGAACACACGGGATCTTACGGTCCCACTGGGTATACCCAGTTTTTCGGCCGCTTCATTGACCGTACGGCCCTTGAAGTACGTCTCGACGAGCGCCTCCCGGTGCGCCTCGCTGAGGTCGCTCAGGGCATCGGAGAGCGTCATGAGCGACAGGGCCTTGTCGATCTCGTCCTCCGCGGGCATGAGTTCGAGCGGCGAAGGGTCGACCTCCTGCGGACGCGCCTGCCTGCTGCGGTGGCCGTCGATCACGATGCGACGTGCGACGGTGACGAGCCAGGGACGAACGGAACCGGTGGCCCGGTTCAGCTGGTCGGCGTTGCGCCAGGCCCTGACCAGGGTCTCCTGAACGACGTCCTCGGCCCGGTGGCGGTCTCCCGCCACCAAGCGGAGGACGTAGGCGAGCAAGGGACCCGCGTGCTCTCGATAGAGGACTCGCATGAGTTCCTCGTCCGGCACGTCGCTGCCGGCCCGGGGTTTCTCGGCCCTGTGCCGCGTTCTGGAAGGACGGTGTTCGACCACGGCCGCATCCTTGCGCACCCGAACCTCCTGGTCGAGTCCCCGCTTGAACGAAGGCCGGGGACGGTCTTGGGACGAAATGGCAGGAGTAGGGCGGAAGTCCGCAGCCCTCGTCTGCTGCGGACTCCCGCCCGTCCCTCGGACCCACTGGCGTGGGGGACAGTCAGCGGCCCGAGGAGCCGCGTCTCCCCTGAGTACGGGCGTGGGCGGGGAGTTGCTCAACCGCTCGCGAAAAACTTCGGAAATCTGCCGTGAGCTGCGGCGGGAACGGAGGGAAGACCTGTGCCGTTCATCGGAGTTGGTGTGATCTATTTCGCATGGGCGGGGCCTGTCGAACGGCTCGGCCCGGCACCGGGCGTCCATGTTCCGGACAGAGACGAACCCAGGATGCAGTCACACAAAGAGCTACGCGCAGGGGCATAACGAACATAGCCAGACGAACATAGCTATTGATTACGGGCATTTAGCAGCACATGCCTGAGGCGGCACCAGGCCCCCTCTTCAAAGTCCCGTCCGCCCCCTTCGGGCGGACGACGCTACCGTGTGGACGGGGCCTGATCGCTTCCGTACTTGGTGTCCGCCGCCTGGTCCAGCGCCAGCCGGTAGCCCCGCTTGACCACCGTCTGGATCAGCTTCGGCGCGCCCAGAGCCGTACGGAGCCGGGCCATCGCCGTCTCCACCGCGTGCTCGTCGGTGCCCGCGCCGGGCAGCGCCCGCAGGAGTTCGGCGCGCGAGACCACCCAGCCGGGCCGCCGGGCCAGGGACCGCAGCAGGGCTATGCCCGCGGGCGGTACGGCGCGCAGTTCCCCGTCCACCAGGGCCGCGTGGCCACGGACCTCCAGCCTCCGGCCCGCGACGGGAAGGGCCCGGATCCTCCCGGGGAGCTCGAGGCACAGGAGTTGCACGAGCGGCCCGAGCCGGAACCGTTCGGGCTGGGCGGTGGCGATGTCGTACGCCTCCAGTGGCAGGGCCGTCACCGGGCCGACGCAGGCGGGCAGCACGTCGTGGCGCAGGGCGTCCAGCACCTCGTCCAGCATGCCGCGTTCCTTGGCCCGCTCCAGCAGCGAGGCCGCGGCGGGGGCGCTGGTGAAGGTGACGGCATCGAGCGAGCGCGCGACCGTGGCGTCCAGGAGCCGGTCGACGGGCCCGATGTCCTCCGGGGCCATCCAGCGGTACACCGGTACGCCGATGACCTCGCCGCCTCCCTCGCGTAGCGCCTCCACGAAACCGGGCAGCGGTTCGCCGTGCAGCTGCACCGCGATCCTCCGGCCGTCGACGCCCTCCTCCAGCAGCCGGTCGAGCACCTCGGCCATCGACTCGGAGGCGGGCGACCACTCCTCGGTCAGGCCCGCGGCCCGGATGGCGCCGCGCACCTTGGGCCCACGGGCCAGCAGTTCCGCCCCGCGCAACCGCCCGAGCAGCGCCTCGCCCAGCCCCCAGCCGTCGGCCGCCTCGATCCAGCCGCGGAAGCCGATGGCGGTGGTGGCGACCACGACGTCCGGCGCGTGGTCGATGAACTCGCGGGTGACGGCGAAGAGTTCGGTGTCATCGGGGAGCGGCACGATACGGATCGCCGGCGCATGCTGCACAACGGCGCCACGCCTCCGCAGCAGCGCGCCGAGCTCCTCGGCCCGCCGCGCCGCGGTGACGCCCACGGTGAACCCGGCCAGCGGCTGCGGGGCGGCGCGCCCGCCGGTGGCAGCCTCCGGCTCGTCGGCGACCGTCGGAGCCGTTGCCCGGGCTGTCTTCTGCTCTCCGTACATGCCTCTCGTCCCGCTTCGCGTAGGTGGTGCGCGTGCGCACGGGGTCCCTGGATGGTGACAACCTCCGGTGACGTACGCGGTTCGCCCGCATTACCCCAGTGTTACGGCACGTGCGGCCGGGATCGTCCCGGCCGCACGTGCCACTGACCACAGCTCCCTGCCCGGCCCGCGGATCACGGCCCGCGGACGGACCGCGATCAGACCTCCGCGTACACCGGCGCGGGCCGCTCCGCCGCCGCCTGCCGGCCACCGGGGCGGGGGCGCGGGGCGGTCCGCAGGTACACGGCCCAGGTGACCGCGGAGCAGACGGCGTAGAAGGCCAGGAAGGTGACGAAGGCCCCGGTTCCGGTGCCGCCGGTCAGGAACGACTGGCGGAAGGCGAGGTTGATGCCCAGACCGCCGATCGCCCCGACCGCTCCGATCAGGCCCATCGAAGCGCCGGACAGCCGGCGGCCGTACGCCGCGGCCTCCTCGCCGCCCAACCCGCGGGCGACCGCCTTCGCCTGGAAGATCCCGGGGATCATCTTGTACGTGGACCCGTTGCCGAGCCCCGACAGGACGAAGAGGGCGATGAACCCGACCAGGAAGATCGGCAGCGACTTCTGCACGGACGCGTAGATCACCACCCCGGTGGCCGCGGCCATGGCCGCGAAGTTCCACAGCGTGATGCGGGCACCGCCGAAGCGGTCCGCGAGCGAGCCGCCGACGGGACGGATGAGGGAGCCCAGCAGCGGGCCGATGAAGGTGAGCGACGCGGCCTGGAGGGGCGTACGGCCGAACTGGGTCTGCAGTACCAGGCCGAAGGCGAAGCTGTAGCCGATGAACGACCCGAACGTGCCGATGTAGAGGAAGGCCATGATCCAGGTGTGCACGTCCCGCACGGCCTCCTTGGCTGCGCCGGTGTCGTTCCGTACGGGCGCGAGGTTGTCCATGAACAGCGCGGCGCACACGGCCGAGACGACGACCAGCGGGATGTAGACGCCCAGCACGATCCGCGGGTGCGCGGCGCCGGCCGTACCGATGACGAGCAGCCCGACGAGTTGCACCACGGGGACGCCGATGTTGCCCCCGCCCGCGTTCAGCCCCAGCGCCCACCCCTTCTTCCGCAGGGGGAAGAAGGCGTTGATGTTGGTCATGGAGGAAGCGAAGTTGCCGCCGCCTACGCCGGTGGCCACCGCGACCAGCAGATAGGTGCTGTACGAGGTGCCCGGCTCCATCACGAACGCCGCGGCGATCGTGGGCAGAAGCAGCATGGAGGCGCTCAGCACCGTCCAGTTGCGGCCGCCGAAGCGGGCGACGGCGAAGGTGTACGGAACCCGTGCGAACCCTCCGACCAGGGTGGCCACGGCGATGAGGAAGAACTTCCCGGCCGGGTCGATGCCGTACTCGGGGCCCATGAAGAGCACCATCACCGACCACAGCGACCACACCGAGAAGCCGATGTGCTCGGAGATCACCGAGAACAGCAGATTGCGGCGCGCGATCCTCTCACCGGTCTCGCGCCAGAATGTCTCGTCCTCGGGATCCCACCGCTCGATCCAGCGGCCTCCCTTGCGGGATGCGGTCGTCGCGGCAGTCATCATGCCTCCAGAGGGGTCGGGCCGAGGCCGGAGTGTGCCTCGTACGGCCGACGCTAGAGACACCGGATTTCGGTTCCGTGGCGCCAGGTGACGCGGACGAAACCGTGCACTCACGGGGGCGGGACGGGGTCTGTGAGAGGCGGGAGGCTGCTCGGCGGCACCAAGAACCGCCGGCCCGCGGGCCCGAGTGCGCCGTCCCGCACTTCTCAGCGGTGTTGCGGCCGGGGCGGGGGCGGGCCGGCTCCTCGTGCCGGTGCTGGTGGCCCCGGCCACCGTCTGCCTCGCAGCGGAGTGAGGGGCGGGGGCACCAGGGCCGTATCGGCAGGCAAACGAGAACGGCCCCGCCGTGGCGGGGCCGTTCTCGTACATGGGATGAGTGGAGATGGCGGGAATCGAACCCGCGTCCAACGGTGCGGAAACAGGGCTTCTCCGAGCGCAGTCTGCTGTGCTTTTCTCAGCCCCGGCAGTCACGCAGACAAGCTGCCGACGGGCTCAGCCACTGTTTGTTTTCCCACTGGCCCCCGTGGCCGGGTTCAGTGGTGGAGTTCCCTAGCTGATGCCAGGATCCGGGTCGGGAACAGCCCCGGGCTGACACTTCGCAGGTCGCTGCTCAGGCAGCGAGGGCGAAGGAATCGCGCTTGGTGTTGGCGATTATTTTTTGCGACATATGGTTTACGAGATCATTGCCGCTTCCTCGGCTCGCTTCCCCTGCCTCGACATCCGCTGTCGAAACCGATCATCCCCATGTGGTGTTTTCAAGGTGCGCACCCCTTGAGGTGCACGTGCCATCGTACGCGATCAACGCGGACCCCTGCCAGCTTATTCCCGGCATCCCGGACCCCGGCCGAGCCAAGCAGCCCGGACGCCCGGCCCCGTACGCGCCGCCGAGCCGGGGGCTGCGCGCTGCGGGCTGGGGCCTGCGGCGCCTGCCCCACCCACGTACCGCAGGCTGCGGCGGCCCGCTCCATCCACGTATGGCACCCGGCCCGCAGGGGCCGCCCAGCCCCGTACCGCCGCGCTCGTCAGCCCCGCTGCTTGCGCCGGGCCGCCGACATTGCGCGCTCGGCCTCGCGGCGGTCCTGCTTCTCCCGCAGCGTCTGGCGCTTGTCGTACTCCCGCTTGCCCTTGGCCAGGGCGATCTCGACCTTGGCCCGGCCGTCCTTGAAGTACAGGGCCAGCGGCACGAGCGTGTTCCCCGACTCCTGCGTCTTGCCGATCAGCTTGTCGATCTCCGCCCGGTGCAGCAGCAGCTTCCGCTTGCGCCGCGCCGAGTGGTTGGTCCACGTCCCCTGGCTGTACTCGGGGATGTGCACGTTGTGCAGCCACGCCTCGCCGCCGTCGAGCTGTGCGAAGCCGTCCGCCAGTGACGCGCGGCCCTGACGCAGCGACTTCACCTCGGTGCCGGTCAGCACCAGACCGCACTCGTAGGTGTCCAGGATGAGGTAATCGTGGCGCGCCTTCTTGTTCTGCGCGATCAGCTTGCGACCCGTCTCTTTAGCCATAGCGAGGTCATTCTCGCACTAGGCACCGCCACCGAGGCCAGTCAATACTGTGCGCGCCCGCTGCTCCGCACCGCGCTGTACGGCCAGGTCCGGGGCGATGCCGTCGCCGTCCACACTCCGCCCGGCGGGAGTCCTGTAGTGGCCCACGGTCAGCTCGGCGACCGAACCGTCGGGCAGCTCGCTGGGCATCTGGACCGAGCCCTTGCCGAAGGTCCGGGAGCCGACGACCACGGCTCTGCCGCGGTCCTGGAGGGCTCCGGTCAGCAGCTCGGCCGCGCTCATCGTGCCGCCGTCGACGAGGACGACGAGGGGGCTGCGGTGGTCGCCGCCCCCCTTCGCATAGAGGGCACGCTGCTCCCCGCGGACGTCGTACGTGGCCACCAGGCCGCCGTCGAGGAAGGCGGACGCGGCCGTGACCGCCTCGGAGACCAAACCGCCGGAGTTGCCGCGCAGATCGAGCAGGATGCCGTCGCCGTCGGGGGTCTTCCGCACCACACGCCGCACCTCCTCGCCGGTGCCTTTGGCGAAGGACGCGACCTTGATGTGCGTGGTGCGGTCGGCGGCGGTCCGCTGGGCGGTGACGGTCTCCGCGATCAGCCTGGCGCGGCGCAGCTTCTCGTCCCAAGTCCGGCCGTCCCGCTCCAGGCCGAGCCGGACGGGCGTACCGGCGCCCGCCGGGCGTCCCTCGCGCACCTGATTCGGGCCTGCGCCGCGCAGCCGGGAGACGACGTCGGTGACGGGCTCGCCGGTGATGTCCTCGCCGTCGATGGTGCGCAGCCGGTCGCCCGGCGCGATGCCCGCGCGGTCGGCGGGGCTGCCGGGCTGGACGCGGGCGACCTCGATCCTCCCGTCCCGGCGCCATCGCACCCACAGGCCGACGCCCACGTACTCACCGTCCAGGGCGAGCTGGACGCCCTCGTACTCGCCCGCGCTGTAGACGGCGCTCCAGCGGTCCCCGCTGCGGCTGACCACCTCTTCCGCGGCCTCCGAGCCCGACTTGCCCTCGGCCATGGCGGCCGCGGCGGCCTCGGCGAGCTCGCTGCGGTGGTCCGCGACGGCGGCCGAACGGGTATCCGCTCCCGCGGAGTTGGCGGTCCCGGCGCCGAAGGAACCGACGGCCGCGGCACCGCCCACGAGGACGGTCGCGCACATGAATGTCAGGGCCGCCCCACGGCGAATGCTGCGGGGGCGGACGAACAACGACGGTCCCGACATGCCGGTGAGTCTAGGACAACGCCACGGCGCCCCACGGCAGGTTGACCGTACGGCGCACGGGGCATACGTCACACCTTGAGGTACTTGCGGAGCGCGAAGAAGGCGGCAAGCGCGGGCATGAGCAGGCCGATGGCGAGCACCAGCGGCAGTACGGACAGCACGGCCTCCCAGCCGATGAAGTTGATCAACTGCATCTTCTCGGACAGGGCCAATCCGTGGTCGATCAGGAAATAGCGCCCGACGAGCAGTATCAGACAGGCGCCGAACGCACCCAGCAGACCGGCGAATGCCGCCTCCATGATGAACGGCATCTGAATGTAGAAGCTGGACGCGCCGACGAGCCTCATGATCCCGGTCTCACGGCGGCGACTGAACGCCGAGACGCGGACCGTGTTGACGATCAGCATCAACGCGACCACCAGCATCAGCGCCATGACGCCCAGCGCCGCGTAGTTCATGCCGTTGAGAAGGTTGAAGAGATTCTCCAGCAGGCCCTTCTGGTCCTGCACTTCCTGCACGCCGGGGCGGCTGGAGAAGGCACTCGTGATGACCTCGAACTTCTCCGGGTCCTTGAGCTTGATGCGGAACGACTCCTGCATCTGGTCCGGCGTGAGGGAGTCCGCGAGCGGCGAGTCGCCGAACTGCTCCTTGTAGTGCGTGTACGCCTCGTCGGCCGTCTCGAACTGCACTTTGTCCACGATCGGCATCTTGTCGAGATCCGTCTTGATCTCGTCCTTCTGGTCCGCCGTCACGGCGCCCTTGGCGCAGTTGGGGTCGCTCTCCGCGTCGTTCTTGTTGCAGAGGAAGATGGAGACGTTGACCTTGTCGTACCAGTAGCCCTTCATCGTGTTGACCTGTTCCCGCATCAGCAGGGAACCCCCGAAGAGGGCCAACGACAGGGCGACGGAGACGATGACCGCGAAGGTCATCGTGAGATTGCGACGGAGACCGACGCTGATCTCCGACAGGACGAACTGGGCGCGCATGATGTCCTTTCAGGGTGCGGGGCAACGGCTACGGGCGGTCATTCAGTGCTGGTAGCCGTACACACCGCGCGACTGGTCGCGCACCAGTCGGCCCTTTTCGAGCTCGATGACGCGCTTGCGCATCTGGTCGACGATCTGCTGGTCGTGCGTCGCCATCACGACGGTCGTGCCGGTCCGGTTGATCCGGTCCAGCAGCTTCATGATGCCGACGGAGGTCTGGGGGTCGAGGTTGCCGGTCGGCTCGTCCGCGATCAGCAGCATGGGGCGGTTGACGAAGGCCCGCGCGATGGCCACGCGCTGCTGCTCACCACCGGAGAGCTCTCCCGGCATGCGGTCGTCCTTGCCGCCGAGGCCGACGAGGTCGAGGACCTCGGGGACCGTCTTGCGGATCTGACCGCGCGGCTTGCCGATCACCTCGAGGGCGAAGGCGACGTTCTCGCCGACCGTCTTGTTGGGCAGCAGCCGGAAGTCCTGGAAGACGGTCCCCAACTGGCGACGCATCTGCGGCACCTTCCAGTTGGAGAGCTTGCCCAGGTCCTTGCCCAGCACGTGCACCGCACCGTGGCTGGCCCGCTCCTCGCGCAGGAGCAGCCGCAGAAAGGTGGACTTGCCCGAGCCCGAGGAGCCGACGAGGAAGACGAACTCGCCTCTCTCGATCTCGAGCGAGACATCCCGCAGCGCGGGACGCGTCTGCTTGGGGTAGGTCTTGGAGACGTTGTCGAATCGGATCACGGATGCACCAGGGTCGACCTGCAAGGGAGTGCGGGAGGCCCGGAGCCCGGGTTCCCGCCGGTGAGCGTGACCATACGCGAACCGGGAGGGACCGCGCAGTCGTCGGTCCGGGTTGAGCGTTTATTCACGGCACCTTCAGGTACAAACCAGGCATTGGCCTCCGGGTCCCGGATGCGCGGTCAGCGGCCGGGGCGAGCCGAATCGTGCGGAAGCTGGCACAGTGGGAGAGGGAGGGGCGGAACCGAACAGCCTCTCCTCGCGTTGGCCACGGTAGAGGAGGAGATCGCATGACATGCGACCGTCTGGTGTGCGCCAACTGCGCGGCCCCGGTGAGCGAGGGCCGCTGCCCGGTGTGCCGGGCCAGCAGGGAGCGGCTCCACCAGGAAGGCGGCCTGGCCGGGCTGCTCTCCGGGCTCTCTCCTGTGGCGCTTCTGGCCCTGCTGATCGTCCTGGTCGCTGTGGCCGTGCTCGCCCATCAAGCAGCGTAAGCGCCGCCTCTCAGCCCGCATCCACGCCGTACCCGCCATGGCCGCGGCACGGCACCGTACGGCGCCGCCGGACCTTCAGGATTCTCGCTCCGCCACGGCCCTCGGCCGGTACCGAATCCCGGTTCCTGTTCGCGCAGCCGCGGATGAATTCGCACAGGCGCGGGATGAAGTCGATCCCGGGTGAAAGCACACATCCAGCCCCGGCCCGCGCCTGACCGGCCCTGAGGCCCGCTCGCCGGGTTTGTGCCCACGGGGCAACGCGCATGCGAAGCGGGCAGGCGCCCACGGACGTAGGCGCAGGGCCCCGGAGCGGGCAGGCAACCGCGGGCTTACGCGCCAGGCCCCGGAGCGCGTGACGCTCCGGGGCCTGACACTCACCCAGCGTGAGATCGGCTGCACTCAGGCTGCCGCGCCACCGCCGCGGTTGATCAGGCGGGGCATCAGGCGGAAGCCGATGCCACCGGCGATCATCGTCGCGGCGCCGACCAGCAGGAACGCGGTCTGGGAGGCACCGGTCTCGGCCAGCTCTTCCTTGGACTGGCCCTGCTGGACCGGGGTGGAACCGACGGCGTCGGTGTCGGTCTCGCTGCCCGTACCCGTCTCGCCGTCGGGGCCCGGGTTGTTGCCGCCGCCAGTGCCGTCGGTGGGCTCGGCAGTGTCGCTCGGCTCGTCGGTCGGCTCGGTCGGCTCGTCCGTGGGCTCGGTCGGCTCGTCCGTGGGCTCCGTCGGCTCCTCGGTCGGCTCGGTCGGCTCGTCCGTGGGGTCGGTCGGCTCGCCCGTGGGCTCTGTCGGGATGTCGGTCGGTTCGCCCGTCGGCGGGGTCGGAATGTCCGTCGGGTCGTCCTTGCCGACGTGGAGACCCGCGCCGACGCCCTTCTTGTCCGCGTTCGCCTTGACGCCGATGCCACCGACCTCGACGTCGACGCCGACGGCCTGAGCGGCGCCGGCGGCGGTCAGCGACGCACCGGCGGCGATCACCGCGCCGGCGGCTATCCGCGCAACACGCAGCCGCATCTTCTTCGTCATCTGCTTGCTACCCCCAGTAGCTGTTCTCGTTGGTGAGCAGCCATGCACCGAGCGGCGGCCGCATGGGGGGAGATCGGTTCACCGGGACACCGGTCCCGCCCCACTCCACCCCGTTCGCACGCATCCCAGTCATGGGCATGCTGCGCTTCAGCTTTCCCACAATTCACAGCACCGTCAAGGTCATTGCGCACGATATGCCCGGATTGCTCACCATTGACCGGGCGTTGAACAAAAGACTGTGACGAACTTTGTAAAAGACAAGGCAACTACCGTCCGCCTCAGGGCAGTTGCGTTATCCAACCATGTCCGAAATCGGACTCAGTGAGACTTATTTTAAGACTTACTTCGCCTGCTGCTTACGCCAGCGGATTCCCGCCTCCAGGAATCCGTCGATGTCGCCGTCGAGCACCGAGTCCGGGTTGCCGACCTCGTGCTCCGTCCGCAGGTCCTTGACCATCTGGTAAGGGTGCAGGACGTACGAACGCATCTGGTTTCCCCAGGAATTGCCGCCGTCGCCCTTGAGCGCGTCCAGCTTCGCCTGCTCCTCCTGGCGGCGCCGCTCGAGTAGCTTGGCCTGGAGCACGTTCATCGCGGTCGCCCGGTTCTGGATCTGCGAGCGCTCGTTCTGGCAGGAGACGACGATGCCGGTCGGGATGTGGGTGATGCGCACGGCCGAGTCGGTCGTGTTCACGCCCTGGCCGCCGGGGCCGGAGGAGCGGTAGACGTCGATCCGCAGCTCGGACTCGTCGATCTCCACGTGATCGCTCTGCTCGACGACCGGCAGCACCTCTACACCCGCGAAGGACGTCTGGCGCCGGCCCTGATTGTCGAACGGCGAGATACGCACGAGCCGGTGGGTGCCCTGCTCGACGGAGAGCGTGCCGTAGGCGTACGGGGCCTGGACGGCGAAGGTGGTCGACTTGATGCCGGCCTCCTCCGCGTACGAGGTCTCGTAGACATCCGTCTTGTAGCCGTGCCGCTCGGCCCAGCGCAGATACATCCGCTGCAGCCGCTCGGCGAAGTCGGCGGCGTCCACACCGCCCGCCTCCGCACGGATGTTGACCACGGCCTCGCGAGCGTCGTACTCGCCGGAGAGGAGGGTGCGGACCTCCATCTCCTCCACCGCCTTGCGGACCGCCGTCAGCTCGGACTCGGCCTCGGCGCGGGCGTCCTCGTCGCCCTCGGCCTCGGCGAGCTCGAACAGCACCTCGAGATCGTCGATACGGCTGCGCAGTTCCTCGGCGCGGCGGAGCTGCCCCTGTAGATAGGACAGCTTGCTGGTGACCTTCTGGGCGTTCTCCGGGTCGTCCCAGAGAGAGGGGGCCGCTGCCTGCTCCTCGAGTTCGGCGACATCGGCCCTCATCCTGTCGAGGTCAAGGACGGCCTCGATCGACCCCATGGTCGAGGAGAGGGACTTCAGCTCTTCGGATACATCGACGACTGCCACGGGTCCAGCGTAACGGCTGCGCGCGGCGGCCCCGGACGTGCCGCACAATGGGGGCACAGGGAGCACCGGCTCCCCCGGCAGGACCCGTGGTCATCTCGAACGAGGAGGGTCGCCGTGACGGACAAAACCGAGGACGAGCAGCCGATCGCAGGCAAGCGCCCGCTCCAGCTCCGCACCGGTTGCGAGACCGCGATCGACGCGGAGGATCTGGTGCGGGTCTCCGGGCGCGATGTGACGCCCGAGCGGCTCGAATGGGCCGAGCGTCTGCTCAAGGAGAAGGGTCCGGCGGCGGCCGAGCGCTATCTCCCCTGAGGGCTCTCCCCGGGCCAGGGTGCCCCGGCCCCTTGAAGCCCGGGATGTCCAGCCCCTCCCAGCCCTGTGGGCCGTACGAGCTGTCCCTGCGCCGACAGCCCGGTGCCGTGGCTGCGCGGAAACGCGTTCCCGCACCGCCGAGTGTCCCGATACCGGCGGATGCACGTCCCCGCACCGGACGGATGCCCGTCCCCGTACCGGCTGATGGGCGTCCCCGTACCGGCTGATGGGCGTCCCCGTACCGGCTGCGGGGCGGACGCGCCGCCGTAGGCCGGGCCCGTGAGGACGGCGCGGCATGCGGTCGGGCCCGCGGGCACGAGTTGCCCGAGCCCAGGGGGTGCGCGCAGGTCCGCCTGAGGCCAAGGGCTACGGGTGAGGCCACCCGAGGTCAGGTCTGCTGCGGTCAGGTCACCTGAAGGTCAGGGCTGCGAGGACGCGCCGTCGGACTGGCCGTCCGACTGCTCGACGCCGGGCCGGCCCCCGTCCCCGTCGTCACCGCCGACCGCGAGCCACCCCCCGATCCCCACCACGGCCGCGACCGCCACCGCCGCGACGCCCAGCTTGATCCTTCGCCGGCGCACGGCCTCGGAGGCGGCGCGATGGCGGGCGGAGCCGGGCCGGTGGCCGCCGGCGGGACGCGGTACGCGGGCCGTGCCTCGTGCGCCGCCGGCCAGCTCGTCCGGTGCAGGGACGCGCATGCTGGTGTGCGTGTCGCGCCCCGAGTCGGGGGCCGAGCCGTGCACGAGCGGCACGGCGCCGCGGCGCGGAGCGGCGGGGGCGGCTCCGTACGGCTGCTCGTCGTAGGGATCCGGGTCCTCGTCCGCGTGCTCCGCGCCGGGCTCGTCCACGTCCAGCGGCGGCATACCCGCGAGGTCGGGCAGCAGCTCGCGCAGCCGGCCCGCCAGCTCGGCCGCCCGCAGCCGCGAGGCGGGCGACTTGGCCAGGCACTGGACGAGGAGCTGCCACAGCTCGTCGGGGATGCCGGGCAGCGGGGCCACCGTCTCGGTGACATGGCGGCGGAGGATCGCGCCCGGGTGGCCTCCGCCGAAGGGCGTGAAGCCCGCCATCAGCTCGTAGAGGACGGTCGCGAGCGCGTAGATGTCGACCGCGGCGCGGGGCGGCAGGCCCTCGACGATCTCCGGCGCGAGGTAGTCGGGCGTCCCGATGATCTTCGTCGCCCGGGTGCGGCTGGGGGCGTCGACGAGCCGGGCGATGCCGAAGTCGGTCAGCAGGGCGGGATGGGCCCGGCCGGGGCCGAGGGGACCCTGCATGTCCAGCAGCACGTTCTCCGGCTTCACGTCGCGGTGGACGATGCCGGCGGCGTGCGCGGCCGCGAGGCCGTCGGCGACATCGGCGGCGATCGCGACGGCGGCCTCGGGTGCGAGGCGGCGCTCACGGTCGAGGCGGGTGCGCAGATCGGTGCCGCGGACGAGGTCCATGACGAGCGCGAGGTCATTGCCGTCCACGACGAGGTCGCGGACGGCGACCACATGTGGGTGCGAGAGCCCGAGCAGGGCCGTCCGCTCCTGGACGAACCGGCCGACCAGCTCCTGGTCGGACGCCAGGTCCTCGCGCAGCAGCTTGATGGCGACGGGACCCTCGGGCCCTTCGCCGAGCCAGACCGTGCCGACGGACCCTCGTCCCAGGACATGATGGGCGGTGAACCGGCTGCCGATGTTCCGTGCCAAGACTGCTCCGACGTGTCGTGCCCCAAGCGCTGCCAGGGGCCTCCAGGGGCTGGCGTTGCCGACAAAACTACGCCCCGAGCGACGCCAACCGTCACTTCTGCGGGGGAAATCCCCCGTCAGAAGTCGACAAATCCCCAGACTTGCATGGGTTTTCGGGGTCTGCGAGCGAGGGGCGGGGGGTTGGGAACGGCGCCGCGAAGCGCGATGAGACGGGGTGGAGGCACGGGTGCGGACA
>NZ_JBFAYQ010000017.1:98519-102905 GCF_040681345.1 Streptomyces sp. NPDC051776
AGCCTCGGGGCGCACGGCCCGGGGTATGACGCGGAACTCCCCGGAGACTTGGGCACGGGTGCGGACAGCCTCGGGGCGCACGGCCCGGGGTATGACGCGGAACTCCCCGGAGACTTGGGCACGGGTGCGGACAGCCTCGGGGCGCACGGCCCGGGGTATGAGGCGGAACTCCCCGGAGACTTGGGCTCGGGTGCGCGCCAAGCCCTCAGTGCCGTACGGGCGTTGGCTCCGCGCTCCTTCCGGGGGCGGGCCCGGACGGATCCGGCTCGCGCTCGGTCAGGGCTGAGCCGGTGCCGTTACGGGACGGTCCCGTGCCACTGGCGCCGCGCCCGGTGTCACGGGACGGCCCCGTGCTACTGGCCCGTGCCCGAACCGCCCGTGCCGCCGCCGCTGGACTCGCCGACCTTGGAGATCCAGTCCGACACATCGCCGGCCCACTCGGTCATCTGGTCCCAGAAGCTCTTCCCGTCGGCGACCCACGTCTGCAACGGCGTCAGTTCCCAGATCAGCCACGCGGCCACGATCAGTATCACGATGGAGAACAGGCAGCCCTTGAGGCAGCCCAGCCCCGGGATCCGCATCGGATTGGCGCTGCGGCGGCGCGGTTCCCGGCGCGGCTCCGGCGGGGGCGGCGGGGCGTAGCGCTGCGGCGGACGCTCGGCCTGACGGCGCCGGGGCCGCTGCTGGGGCGGCGGGGCCTGAGGCTCGGCATATCCGCCGTAGCCGCCCCCGTACTGCTGCTGCCCGTACGGCTGTTGGGGCGGGGGCGGCTGGCGGTGCGGACGGCGCCGCAGCGGATCCTGGCTCGGGTCGAGGTACTGGACCTGGGTCTGGTCGTTGCGGTCGCGTGCCGCGCGAAGCTGGGTCTGCCAGGGGTGATTTCCGTCACCCGGCGGCGGGGAGCCCGGCACGGGCGGCATCGCGCGCGTGGGGTCGGCGTCGGAGCCGCCACCTGGCCCGCTGCCGTGCTGCATGACCTGGGTGGGGTCGGCGTTCGGGCCGCCGCTGCCGGAGGCACCGGTCGAGGGCAGCACGCTCGTCGCGGCGTTCGGGTCGTAGGAACCGGCGCCGGACTGGAGGACCTGCGTCGGATCGCCGCTCCCCGCGGGGCCGCTGCCCGTGTCGGTGTCCGGGACGGGTGCGGGCGCCGGGTCGGGAGCGAGCAGTGCCGCGACGCCCCGGGCGGCCTCCGCCTGTGCGCCGGTGGCGTGGACGCCAACGCCCGCCGCGACGACGCGGAGGGAACGGGCGAGGTTCTCGGCGCTGGGGCGGTCCTCCGGGTTCTTGCGGAGACAGCGCTCGATGACCGTCCACAGCGGCTCGGGGACGGTCGTGGGGCGGCGGGGCTCCTCGCTGAGGTGACGGTGGAGCACCTCCAGGGCGGTGGCCCCGGCGAACGGCGGGCGGCCGGTCACCAGCTCGTACATCAGGATGCCCGCGCCGTAGACGTCAACGGCAGAGGTCTGCGGCCTGCCCTCGGCGGACTCGGGCGCGACATAGGCGGGTGTGCCGACGAATTCCTGGGTGCGGGTGAGCCCGGGCGAATCGGCCAGCCGGGCGATGCCGAAGTCGGTCAGCATCGGGTGCAGCTCGTCGTCGGAGCCTGCGAGCAGGACGTTGGCGGGCTTCAGGTCGCGGTGCACGACGCCGTCGGCGTGGCTGGAGGCGAGGGCGTCCGCGATCTGGGCCGTGAGGAGCGCGGCGGCGACCGGTGTGAACGGGCCGTTCTCGCGCAGATGGCGATGCAGGTCGGGGCCCTCGACGAGGTCCATGACCAGGGCGAGCAGATCCCCCTCGACGACGAGGTCGCGGGTCCGCACGATGTTCGGGTGGGTGAGACGCAGGAGTACGGACCGCTCGCGCAGGAAGCGCATCACGACGTCCGGGTCGCTCGCCAGCTCCTCCTTGAGGACCTTGATCGCGACGGTCTCGCCCGGCTGGCCCTGCACGGCGGCCTCGGCGCCCGCGGCCTCGCGCTGGCGAGCCCGCCACACGGTGCCCGTGGCCCCTCGTCCGAGCGGCTCCTCGAGGAGGTACTTGCTGCCTACCGGCCGCACGTCATGCGCTCCCTGATCGTGGTCCTGGTGTTCCTGGGCCGCCGGAAGGACGCGGACCCGTCCGACCCACTGTAGTGCGGACGCTCGGGTACCACCGGGTCGACAGCTGATCGGGGACCACGCCACGGCTCGTGAGGAAGACGCGTGTCGCGGACGGATGGTTGCCGGTCGCGGTCGCGGTGTGTGGACCGTGGGGGCGGCCCCGGGGCGCGGTCTCGGGCCGCGGTGGCGCGGGCGTACGGGTCGGTGCGGATCCGCGGTGCGTAGGGGACACGGCCGGTATGGCGGGGGTCACATCCAGGCGGTCATCGCGGGGGTGCGGCCATCCCGGCGCCGGGCGGGCGGTCGGGGCGGCGGAGGTGCAGGCGTTCCGACGGCCCGTCGGTTTCCAAGAGGTCCGCCCTTGAGGTCCGCCGTTGCTCCTGGGCTGTACTCCTCGTCCGGCGACGCCATGTCCGCTCTGCGATGGGCGGAGTGCGCTGCCCGAAAGGGCTTGGTCCACGGGCTTACTCGATCGAGGGATACGGACCTGTCGGAACACGGTCGTCCACGGCAAGTTTCTCGTCCTTATTCCTGCCGTTACCGGTCCAATCAAGATCAATGGGCTGTGGATTCCCGGCGAACCAGCGGCCGCAGGTGCGAGGATGCTTGCCAGCACGGAAGCGGCCGGGGCGGGGACTCCCCGCGCGCCGTGCTGACCTGTACGTGCCGAAGTGCCCGTACACGGCGGGGGTTTGACGGCATCTCTCGCCGCGTAGCCGGGGCAGAAGGGACCGTTGACGGCGATGCAGATCCGGCTGACCGTCCTCGGGCCGCGCGGCGGCCACACTGCGCGCGCCTGCGACGTGCTGGTCACGGCCCCGGCCGGGACCGCGCTCGCCGCGGTCGCGAGCGGGCTGGCCGCTGCCGCCGCGGCGGCTTCGGGCGCCGCTGTGAGCGCGGGCAGCGCAGCTGCGGGGCCAACCTCCGGGAAGGGCGGGGCGTCCGGCCCTCCGGCGGGCGACCCGGCGTCGGGCGGGTCCGGCGGTTCCTCGGGGCCGGTGGTGCTCTACGCGGGAAGCGAGCGGCTCGACCCGCAGCGGTGCGCGCTGGGCGAACCACCCCTGACCGACGGCGCCGTGCTGTCCCTCAACTCCCCCGCCGATCCCGGCCGTCACCCCGGTGTGCCCCAGGAAGCACCCACGGACGCGTCGGCCCAACTGCACGTCGTCGCGGGCCCGGACGCGGGCGGGGTCCACCTGTTGCACAGCGGCCGGATCCGGATCGGCCGCTCCGCAGAGGCCGATGTGCCCCTCGACGACCCGGACGTCTCCCGTCTGCACTGCGCGGTGACGGTCACCGAAGACGGGCAGGTGACGATCGCCGACCTCGGCTCCACGAACGGCACGTCCCTCGACGGCGCCCCTCTCGGTACGGGGCCTCTGCCGTTTCACCCGGGCTCACTGCTCCGGCTGGGCGAATCGGCGCTGCGGTTGGTGGGTGCGGGAGAGGCTCTGCCCATTGGGCGCGAGACCTTGCCCGGTGCGGGCGGGGCTTTGCCCGGTGGAGCTTTGCCCGGTGAGGCTCTGCCGGGTGAGGCTCTGCCGGGTGAGGCTTTGACCGGTGCGGGTGGGGCCGGGGCTGCTTTGCCGGCCGGCGCGCGCTCGGGCGGAAGCGGGTCTCCGATGCAGGAGGTGCTGCCGACCGCCCCAGACGGCGAGGGGCATCTGCGCGTATCACTCCGCGGTCGCGCGGCCCTGGATGGCGCCGCGGGCTCGGCACATCGCGGAGACTCCACGGTCACCGCGAACCCGTTGGGCTCGGTGGGCTTCCCGGCCCCTGCGGACCCCGCGGGTTCCGCCGCAGCAGGGCTCGGCGCGATCGCCCCGGGTGAGACGTCCCACCCCGCCTCCGCCCCGGACCGGACCGGCCCCGCCGCCTCCGGCCGGGGCACGGGCGCACCGTCCGGACCGGCCGCGGCGCCGCGCACCGCCCACGGCGGGTCGGACGCGCCCCGCCGTCCGTCATGGGCCACGGGCCCGTGCGACGACGAGGACGGCTCCGCCGCGCCGCGGGCCCGCGCGGGTCGGTCCTTCGACGAGCACGGCGGCGAGCCCGCCGCTGGGGGATCCGTACCGCCGCCGCGTACAACCGGTGCCTCCGACACGACACATGAGGACAGTTCAGGGCTCTGTCTGCCGCACCAGGCGCCCGATTCCGACGGGCCGTTCCCCCGAGCGGGGCAGGGCGCCGTGACGCATGGCGCCGGCCACCGCACGCGGCGCCCCGACCCGTCACCGTCCCCGTCCGCGTACGAAGGCCGGGAAGCCGGAGGCGCCCCGGGCGGAAG
>NZ_JBFAYQ010000017.1:103004-129585 GCF_040681345.1 Streptomyces sp. NPDC051776
GTGGCCCCGCCGGAGGCGCCCCGGGCAGAAGTGGCCCCGCCGGAGGCGCCCCGGGCAGAAGTGGCCCCGCCGGAGGCGCCCCGGGCAGAAGTGGCCCCGCCGGAGGCGCCCCGGGCAGAAGTGGCCAGGCCGGGCGCGGGCCCGGCGGCCCGGGGGACGGCGTGCCCCGCCGCCCCACCCGGTGGGGGCGCGGCATAGGCGCGTGGGCGCGACGGTTCGCCGCGGGCCGGGAAGCCGACGCCCCCGTCGGGACGGCACCGGGGGGCGGCTCGGCCGCGCCGCGGTCCTCCCCCGAGGCCGCCCACGCCACCGCCGCGATGGTCGAACGATGGCCCGATCCGGCCGACATACTGCTGACCGCTCTCGGTCCGGGCCCTCGCCTTTGGGAGCGCGGCCCCGGGCACCCGGACGCCCTGGTCGTACGGCTCGGCACGACGGACCGGTCCGGCGCCCCGGCCACCCCCGTCACCGTGTCCCTGCGCGAGGCCGGTTCGCTGGGGCTCGCAGGGCCGCGGGCACGGCTGGCCGGGCTCGCCCGCGCCGTCGTGGCACAACTCGCCGCGCTGCACGCACCCCCCGCCTCCCCAGGGTCCGCGGACGGACTCGAGATCGTGCTGATCAGTACGGACCGCTCGCGCAGCGCCGCCGAGCGGCTCGCCGAGTGGTCCTGGCTCGGCTGGCTCCCGCAGGTGCGCCCCGCCCACGGCCAGGACTGCCGCCTGCTGCTCGCCCACGACCGGGACCAGGCCACCGCCCGGACCGACGAACTCGTGCGCCGGCTCGACGACGGCCCGCTCGGGCCGGACTGGGTCACCGCGGACCGGGCAGCCGTGGCCGCCGCCGCCCGGCGGTACGACGGTCCGCACACCCTGGTGATCGTCGACGGCGACCCCGGTTCGTCGGCGCTGCGCGGGACGACGTCGCGTCTCGCGGCGGGCGGTGCCGCGGCCGGGATCCATCTCCTCTGTCTGGCCGAGGCTCCGGCGGCCACACCGGCGTCCCCGTTGACCGCGACGTTCGAGGCCGCGTGCACGGCGTCGCCGCCCTTCTCCGAGTGCGGCGCCGCGGGCCTCCTCAGCGGTGATGTGGCCACCGCCCTCCGGGTGACGCCGCTGTCCCCGTCGGGCCCGGCGGGCAACGGCGTTGTGGCGAGCGTGGATGCCGTGTCGGCCGCCTGGGCGGAGCGCTTCGCTCGGGCACTGGCCCCGCTGCGGGCCGCGGAGGCCCCGGGAGCTGCTCTCGCGGCCGGTACCCGCCGAATCGCCGCGCCCCTGCCCCGCAGGGCCAGGCTGCTGGACGAGTTGGGCCTCGCCCGTGCGACCCCCGCTTCGCTGACGGCCCGTTGGGCCGCGGCGGGGGACGCGGACGCGTCGGCGGGCGGCCCGGTGAGCGCCGTGCTCGGCGCAGGGCAGCACGGACCACTGTCCGTCGATCTCGGACTCGAAGGACCGCATCTGCTGATCGAAGGCGGTCGCGGCACGGGCAAGACCGAGCTGTTGCGGTCACTCGCCGCATCCCTGGCCGCCGCCGACCGCCCCGACCGGCTTTCGCTGGCGCTCGTCGACGGCGGTGACGCCGAGCGCGGCGACGGGCTGGGCATCTGTACGGATCTTCCGCACGTCTCGGCGTATCTGGCTGCCGCGGACCCGGTCCGCATGCGGGAGTTCGCCCAGGCACTCGGCACGGAGCTGAAGCGGCGGGCGGAGCTGCTCGGCGAGCTGGACTTCACCGAGTGGCACCGGCAACGGGCCGTCGCGGGGCGGCTGGTCGCGCCGCGGCGCTCCGCCGAGCGCGCCACCGCTCCGTACGGGGAGCAGAGCCCGCACGGCGAGCGCGGCGCACACGGGGAACAGCGCCCGGGCCGCGACGGCGGCTACGCCGAGCGGAGCGACCATCAGGCGGCGAAGCGGCGCGGGGATCCCGGCGACGTGGAGTCCACGCGCAGCGGGACGCTGAAGCTGCGCGCCGCCGGGCCGGCGGCCGGGGACGCGCAGCCGCAGGAGAAGGACATGCCGCGGCTGGTCGTCCTCGTCGACGACTTCGACGAGTTGGTGGACCCGGCCCTGGGAAGCCGGGGCCGCCCCTCGGCCGGATCGGTCGTACGGGCACTGGAGGCGGTGGCGCGGGACGGGGCACGACTCGGGGTGCACCTGATCGCGGCGGTCGGCCGCCCGGACCGAACGGCGGAGACGGCCGCGGCCGCAAGGGCCGGACTGCGGATCACCCTGGAGCTGGTGCCCGCACGCGCCGAAGGCCCGGACGCGGGCGAGGCGCCTGCCGGCCGCGGCCGGCTGGTGCGCAGCGACGGCTCGCAGGCCGCCTTCCAGGCGGGCCGGGTGACGGGCCGCATCCCGCGGACCGCCACACAGCGGCCCACGGTGGTGGCGCTGGACTGGGAGCGGATGGGCGACCCGCCCGCCCGCCGGCCCTTGCGCGAGCTGGGCAACGGCCCGACGGATCTCGCCCTTCTGGCCAGCGCCCTGCAGCGTGCCGCTCAGCAGTCCGCTCCCCCGTCCGCGCCGCTCCGGCTTCTGTGACCGGCGTCGGCCGACGGTCCGCTTCCCCGTCGCCCCCGTTCCGCCCGAGGGGTCGGGTGCGGGCGGACCGGCCGCCGCTGTACGCCTGTTGGGAGTCGCGGCCCAGCCCGCCCGCGCGCACGATGGGGCTCTCCAGCCGAGCTTCCGCGGCCGCAGCGACCCCAATACTCGGGGACGCCCCCATGGCGCGGCGCCGGATCAGCCGGATCGCGTTCCCTGACCCAGGTCAACTCGGCGCAGTCATGGCGGACTTACGGTTCCGCGTGTGCAACTGCGGTCGGTGAAGCGGTCGTCGTGGGCCGAAGGCATCGGGCCGGACCGTATTGGGCGCTGGGCGTGCCCCGCCCCTCCGGCGGGGGCGCTCGGAGCCGGCGGGCTGCCGGAGCCCGCCGAGCGCCCCGCACTCGCGCCCGTCGAGGCCCAAGCGTTCATCGGATCGCGCTCGACGGCCGCGGGCCCCGGGCGCGCACGCCCCGCACCGTCCCGCCGACACCCCGTCGCGCCCCCACCTGGCCTCTCGGCGCGCACCTCCGCTCCCGATGCGACCTCCGCCCGTACCCACCCCGCACCGCCCCGCACAACTTCGTACGCCCCGCGCCACCCCGTTCGCCCCGCCCCCGACCCTCTCCCCGCAGGTCGGCGGCGTCCGGGGCCGCGGGCGGCCTGGCGCGGAGCGGGAGTCGCCGAGGCCCCGGGCGGCGAGTGGCACGCAGGTCGCGGTGGCCAGGATCACAGCAAGGTCACATCCCGCATTCGCGACGAAGGCGGTATTGCGGGCGGTGACGATCCGGGCGTAGGACTGTCGGCACGTGACGTACGGAGCACCTGTGCGCGGCCGTCAAGCCGGGTCCGCGCTGACGGCGCAGCGGGAGGACCCAGGGATGCGTACCACTACCACTCACACCACCGGATCTCGCTCGGGCAGATGGAGCCGGGCGACCCGCGCTTCGCTGGCGGTCCTCGCCGCGGGCGCCCTCGCGCTCACCGCCGCCGCCGGCTGCGGCGGCGGTGACGACGGCAAGAGCAGTTCCGGCAGCGGTGCCGAGGACGGCGCGCCGTCGGTGAAGCTGCCCAAACTGGACGGTCAGAAGCTGCAGGTCGCGGCCGTGTGGACGGGCGCCGAGCAGAAGAACTTCAGCGCCGTGCTCGATGAGTTCGAGAAGCAGACCGGCGCCGAGGTCTCCTTCGTGCCGACCGGCGACAACATCTCCACCTTCCTCGGTACGAAGATCGAGGGCGGCGAGCCGCCGGACGTGGCCGTCCTCCCCCAGGTCGGCGTGTTGCAGCAGTTCGCCGACAAGGGCTGGATCAAGCCCGTCGACAGCGCGGTCGAGGACGAGCTCGCCAAGAACTTCTCGCAGGGCTGGCGGGACCTCGGCGCCCACAAGGGCAAGCAGTACGGGGTCTACTTCAAGGTCGCCAACAAGTCCCTGGTCTGGTACAACACGGCGGCCTTCGAGGCGGCCGGCACGTCCGAGCCGAAGACCTGGGACGAGTTCCTCGACACCGCCCAGACGATCTCCGCCTCCGGCGTCGCCCCGGTCTCCATCGGCGGCGCCGACGGCTGGACGCTCACCGACTGGTTCGAGAACGTCTATCTCTCCCAGGCGGGGCCGGAGAAGTACGACCAGCTCGCCAAGCACAAGATCAAGTGGACGGACCGGTCCGTGAAGAAGGCGCTGGAGACGCTCGCTGAGCTCTTCGGCGAGAAGACGCTGATCGCGGGCGGCCAGAAGGGCGCGCTGCAGACGGAGTTCCCGAAGTCCGTCACGCAGACCTTCGCGGGCGGCGACTCGCCGGACGCGGCGATGGTCTTCGAGGGCGACTTCGTCTCGATCAACATCGCCACCGACACCAAGGCCAAGATCGGTACGGACGCCAAGGTCTTCCCGTTCCCGGCCGTGGGCGAGGACTCCCCGGTGGTCAGCGGCGGTGACGCGGCCGTGGCGATGAAGGACGGCAAGGCCGCGCAGGCCCTGCTGACCTATCTGGCCTCCACCGACGCGGCCGAGATCTGGGCCAAGGCGGGCGGCTTCATCACGCCGAACAAGAACCTCGATCTCAAGGCGTACCCCAACGACGTCCAGCGCGACATCGCCAAGGGCTTGGTCGCGGCGGGCGACGACTTCCGCTTCGACATGTCGGACCAGGCGCCGGCGTCCTTCGGCGGCACCAAGGGCGAGGGCGAGTGGAAGGTCCTCCAGGACTTCCTGGCGGACCCCGAGGACGTGGCAGGCACCCAGCGGCGGCTGGAGGCCGACGCCGCCAAGGCGTACAAGAACTGACGGGTCGTCATCGAGATGGCGACAGCGACCGCGGGGGGCGCGGCCGCGCCCGGTACGCCGCCCCCCACCGTATCGCCGAAGAGCAGTGGCAGGAGCGTGCTGGGCACCCGCCCCTGGGCGGCCGTCTGCTTTCTGCTGCCCGCCCTGGCACTGCTCGGCGCGCTCGTGGTCTACCCGATCGGGTACACGGTCCACCGCAGCCTCTTCGACGCGTCCGGTACCTCGTTCGTGGGGCTGGACAACTTCGTCGAGATCTTCTCCGACGAGGGCACCTTCACCGCCATCAAGAACAACGCGATCTGGGTCGCGGTGGCGCCCACCGTCTCCACCGCGCTCGGGCTGATCTACGCGGTGCTGACCGAACGCGTCCGCTGGAGCACCGCGTTCAAGCTGATCGTCTTCATGCCGATGGCGATCTCGATGCTCGCGGCGGGCATCATCTTCCGCCTCGTCTACGAGCAGGACCCGGACCGCGGTATGGCGAACGCCGTCTGGGTGGGCGTGCACGACACGTTCGCCGAGGCGTCGGCCTACCCGGGCGCGCGTCCTCCCCCAGCTACCGCTGGGAGGCACCCCCAGCCGACGGCGCTCGCGGAGTCGGGTGGCGGTTCGTTCACGACCAAGTCGGCCGTACGGGCCGGGGACGCGGCCAATCTCCCGCTCGTCGGTGTCAAGGCCGGATCCATGCCGAAGGACGCGCCGGACGCGAAGCCCGCGCCCACCGCGGACGGGAAGATCACCGGCACGGTGTGGCTGGACTTCGTCAAGGGCGGGGGCGGCAAGCCGAACGTCATCGACCCCGGCGAGAAGGCACTGTCCGGGATCACGGTCGAGGCGGTCAGGAACGGCAAGGTCGTCGCCACGGCGAAGGCGGGCGCCGACGGCACGTACGAACTGCCCGCCGGCAAGGCCGACGGGGCGCGACTCCGGCTGCCCGCCTCCAACTTCGCCGAACAGTACGACGGGGTCGACTGGCTGGGGCCGTCCCTGGTCACTCCCGCCATCATCGGCTCCTACGTGTGGATGTGGGCGGGCTTCGCGATGGTGCTCATCGCGGCGGGACTGGCGGGCGTACCGCGCGAACTCCTGGAGGCGGCGCGGTGCGACGGCGCCAGTGAGTGGCAGGTCTTCCGCCGGGTGACGGTGCCGCTGCTGGCACCGGTGCTGGTCGTGGTCCTGGTCACGCTGATGATCAATGTGCTGAAGATCTTCGACCTGGTCTATGTCATCGCGCCGGGGCCGACGCAGGCGGATGCCAACGTGCTGGCGCTGGAGCTGGTTCTGAAGTCGTTCGGCACGGATGCCGACCAGGGTGTCGGCAGCGCCATCGCCCTGCTGCTGCTCCTGTTCGTCGTCCCCGTCATGATCGTCAACGTGCGCCGCATACGCAGGGAGGGCCGGCGATGACCGCCTCGACATCGGCGGACGCGCTGCCCGCGCCGCCGCCAGGAGCCACCGGGGAGGACACCCGGGACGCCCGGCCCTCCCTCGCCTCCCGCCTCGCCGCGCGGGCGAGCGGCGGCGGCTTGCAGGTCTTCCTGATCCTGGTCGCCCTGTTCTGGCTGATGCCGACGATGGGGCTGCTGATCTCCTCGCTCCGTGACCCCACCGACATCGCCACCTCGGGCTGGTGGGAGGTCTTCACGGCGCCCTCCCAGCTCACCGCGGACAACTACTCCGAACTGTTCGACAACGACGTGATCGTGGGCTCGCTGTGGACGACGGTGCTCATCACGGTCCCGTCCACCCTGGCGGTCGTGGTCATCGGCTCGCTCGCCGGATACGCCTTCGCCTGGCTGGACTTCCCCGGCCGCGACTGGTGGTTCCTGCTCGTGGTCGGGCTGCTGGTGGTGCCGGTGCAGGTGGCGCTGATCCCGGTGGCCAAACTCTTCGGAGCCCTGGGGATCTTCGGGACGACGGCGGGTGTGATCGTCTTCCACACCGCCTTCGGGCTCCCGTTCGCGATCTTCCTGTTGCGCAACTTCTTCGGTGAGATCCCCAAGGAGCTGCTGGAGGCGGCGCGGCTGGACGGGGCGGGCGAAGTGCGGCTCTTCACCCGCGTCGTCCTGCCGCTGGGCGGGCCCGCGATCGCCTCGCTCGGCATCTTCCAGTTCCTGTGGGTCTGGAACGACATGCTGGTGGCGCTGATCTTCGCCGATGACGGGTCACCGCCGATCACGGTGGCACTGCAGCAGCAGGTACGGCAGTTCGGCAACAACATCGACGTCCTGGCTCCCGGTGCGTTCGTGTCGATGGTGATCCCGCTCGCCGTGTTCTTCGCCTTCCAGCGGCAGTTCGTGACGGGCGTGATGGCGGGCGCGGTGAAGTAGCGGGCACGCACGTGTCCCCGCGCGAAGCCACGCGAAAGGGCGGGCGCGCCCGGAATGGCGCGCCCGCCCCTCGGCTTCCGCCCGTACGCGGTCAGTTGTGCACGTACAAGTGCACGCTGCCGCCGTGCAGCCGTTCCACGCCCTCGCGATGGAACTGGTCCGCCAGCACCTCCTGCTTGACGCGCTCGCCCGTGCTCCGGAACACCCGCCGCTGGTCGGAGTCCTCCCGGTCCAGCAGCCACACCCGCTGGGCCTTCGACAGAGCCTCCTTCAGCCTCCGCGGCGGCAGTTCGGTGCCGTAGAGGGTGCCGGAGGCGGCGGCCGGCTTGTCCAGCGCCACATCGCGCAGCCCCGCGAACATCTCCGGGTAGGTGACGGCCACCTTCCGCCGGGGGCTCGCCAGAAAGAGCACCGCGTCTCCCGGCTTCGCCTCCTGACGGATCATCCGGGCCATCGGCAGCAGATCGTCCATCCTGCTCTCCCCGGACCGTACGTGGTGGTGGGCGCCGAGCTGACCGCCCAGCACCAGGGAGACCATCAGCGCCGCGGCCGCCGGCATCGCCAGCGGCATGGCGCCCCGGAACAGCACGAGCCCGGTGAGCCGGTCGAGCCCGGATGCGGCGAGCAGGCAGAGTCCCGGCAGCGTGTACAGCACGTACCGCTGGTCGTAGACCGGGTCGATCTGGGAGGCGGCGATGAGCAGCGCGGGCGGGACGACCAGCAGCGGCAGCGCGACGGTGACGATCGAGAGCGGTGGGCGGTCGAGGGTGGGGCGGCGGGGGGCCACGAGCGCGGCCGCCGCGAGCAGCAGGATCAGACAGGCGATCCAGCCGGACGGGCCGGCGAAGGATCGTACGAGCCGGGTCACGGCCTCCCATCCGGGCTCCGGGATCCAGGCGAGGGCGTCCTCCTTCTGTCCGCTCGCCATCCAGGCGACCGGAGTCACCGCCACGACGGCGGCGGCGGCCGACAGACTCCAGAACCGCCACTGACGTGCGCTGCTCCGCGACAGGAGCAGGGTGACGGCGTGCGCGGCCGGCAGCAGCAGGGCGAAGGCGTGCAGCAACACGGTCAGCGCGGTGGCCAAGGCGTACCGACGCCACCAGCGCGCCTCACCGTTCTCGCACGCGCGGACCAGGAAGTACGTAGCGGCCGTCGCACCCGCCACCACGAGCGCATGGCTGCGGCCCTCCTGCGCGTACAGGCTCACCAGCGGCAGGACCGCGAAGAGCATGCCCGCCACCAGGCCCACCCGGGCCCCGGCCAGCCGGGCGCCGATCGCCGAGATGAGGGCCGCGGTAAGGACCATGCCCACGACGGAGGGGAGGCGCAGCATGAACGCGTCGGGGCGCAGGGACAGCAGTCCGTGCATCAACAGGTAGTAGAGGCCGTGGATCGCGTCGATGCTGCCGAGCAACTGCCAGAGTTCGGCGGGGGTGCGGCGCGCGGCGCTCCACGTGGCGGCCTCGTCGCTCCAGATTCCGCGACGGCCCAGATCCCACAGCCCCAGAAGCGCCATGGTCGCGGCGGGCAACAGCAGGGTCGCCACCGGGGTGCGGCGCACCAGGGGGACGGACCGAAGCGGGATCTTCACCTCGGTTGTGACCATCGGCGTGCTCCTGTCGTTGGCGTCGGCTGTCCGCTTCTTGGTTCGGCATCAGCCAGGGGTGGCTTGAACCGGTGCCCACGCGCGTGGGACGCCCGGCGCCGCCGATCCGGTCACCGGGCGGGTGACCCGTCGTCACCCGCGCGGGAAGGGCGGCGCGGCGCCCTGTCCGTCCGGGGCCTCCGGGTCGCGTAGGGGAGGCCGACCGGTCGCGTACGGGGAAGCCGACCGGTCGCGTACGGAACGAGATTCTTATGCCGCTCCGACGGAAAGCCCGGTATTGAGGAGTTATGAATGGTTTGCGGGGAGAAATAGACTGATGTCACCTATGTCACCAAGGACGTCTTCCCCATCGCCCGCGGCGCAGGTCAGCGTCGTCGTGATCGGCTTCAACGACGCCGACCACATCGCGAGCGCCGTGCACTCCGCGCTGCGCCAGGGCACGCCGGTCGCCGAGGTCATCGCCGTCGACGACGCCTCCACCGACGCCACGCCCGAGGCACTGCACGAGCTGGCGGCCCGCTACACCCGGCTCCGGGTGGTGCGCCGCGAGGCCAACAGCGGGGGCTGCGGTACGCCGCGCAACGACGGGCTACGCCGGGCGACCGCGCCGTATGTGATGTTCCTGGACAGCGACGACGTCCTCGAAGCGGGTGCCGTCGAGACCCTGTTCCGTGCGGCGGTTCGCCATGACGCACAGGTCGTCGCGGGCCGGTGTGTCCGCCGCGAACTGCCCGGCGGGCGCGATGTGCCCTGGCAGCGGGCGCTGTTCACGGTGGAGTCGGCCCACGGCTCGCCGGCCGAACTGCCCCGCCTCGTCCACGACACTTTGTGCGTCAACAAGCTCTACTCCCGCGCGTTTCTGGAGGAGCACGGGATCGCCTTCCCCGACGGGGCCTTCCGCTACGAGGACTTCGTCTTCACGGCTCGCGTGCTCGCGGCCTCCCCCCGTATCGCCCTCGTCCCGGACACCGTCTACATCTGGCACGTACGCCGGTCGGACCGGCCCTCGATCTCCCTCGCCCGCGGCGACATCGGGAACTGGCGCAGCCGCCTGGAGGCACACCGCCGTACCGTCGAGATCTTCGAGGAGGCGGGGCTGAAGGAGCTGACGCAGGCCGCCCAGGTGAAGTTTCTCGACGACGATCTGCGCATGTACGCCCGCGAGCTCACCGGCCGCGGGCCGGACTACCGCGCCGCGTGGTGGCGACTGACCAAGGAGCATCTCGCGGACGTCGACGAGGCGGCGCTGCGGGCCGCCCGCGCGCCCGCCCGCTGGATCGCCCGCGTCGTCTCGGCCGCCGACGGCCCCCGCGACCTCGAGCGGATCGCGGAGCTGGCGAACCGCCCGGCGCGGCTGCTGCCGCCGTACATGCGCGCCGCCGGGCACCCGGTCTGGGCAGCCGGCATGCCCGGGGTGGTCCTCGACGGTCTGGACACCAAACCGATGCACCGCCTGCCGGTCACGGTCGACGCCGAGCCCCGCCTCGAACGGGATCCCCGGCCCTCTCGTCCGGCCCGGCTGCGGATCACTGTGCGCGTGCACGAGCTGTACGGGCGTCTTGCCGCCGCGCGTCCGGTCGCCGTGGATCTCGAACTGCGCCACCGGGACGACGGTCGCCTCGGGGCGGCCCGCGACGCCGCCCTCAACGCGGGGGACGGCGTCTGGACGGCCGATGTCCTGCTGGACGTGGGGGCCGTGGCGTCCGCGGGCGCGCCCCGGGAGCGCGGCACGGGACCGGATGCGTGGGACGTACGGGTCCGGCTGCGCTGCGCGGACGGATCCTCGCTCTACACCGCTGCCCGTGCCACGGGCCAGGGGCTGCGGCGCGCCGCCGTACCGGGCGGGCGCCGCGGTCTGGTCCTGGTGCAGCCGTACGCCACCTCGGGAGGATCGCTCGCGGTGCGGATCGCCGTGGGGCCGAGCGCGGCAACAGCCGTCGTGCGACGTAGGCTGCGACGTCTGGCGGTGCGCGGCCGGCGACGGCTGGGCGCCCGCCGGGCACGGGGCGGGCGGTGACCGGATGCCGTCCCGCCAGGGCCCGGTGAGACGGACGGATGCGGAAGTCGCGGAAGACTGGGGAGAGGCATGTCCTACTTGATCACAGGTGGCGCCGGGTACATCGGAGCCCATGTCGTACGCGCCATGACGCAGGCGGGCGAGCGGGCCGTCGTGGTCGACAACCTCTCGTCGGGCGATGCGGCACGGCTGCCGGAGGGCGTCCCCCTGGTCGTCGGCTCGGTCCTGGACCGCGAGCTGCTGGACCGTACGATCGCCGAGCACGGCGTCACGTGCGTCGTCCACCTGGCCGCGAAGAAGCAGGTCGGCGAGTCGGTCGAGCAGCCCCTGCACTACTACCGCGAGAACATCCACGGCCTGGAGACGCTGCTCGGGTCCGTGGTGGCGCAGGGCGTGCCCCGCTTCGTCCTCTCCTCCTCGGCCGCGGTCTACGGCATGCCGGATGTGAACCTGGTCACCGAGGAGACCCCGTGCGTGCCGATCAACCCGTACGGGGAGACCAAGCTGGCCGGGGAGTGGCTGGTCCGGGCGGTCGGCCGGGCGCACGGCATCACCACCGCGTGCCTGCGCTACTTCAACGTGTCGGGCGCTGCCACCCCCGAGCTGACCGACACCGGGGTGTTGAACCTCGTTCCGATGACCTTCGAACGGCTGACGGCCGGTGAGCCGCCGCAGATCTTCGGCGACGACTACCCGACTCCCGACGGCACCTGTATCCGCGACTACATCCACGTCGAGGACCTCGCCGACGCCCACCTGAGCGTGGCCCGGCGCCTTGCCGAGCCGGGCCGGACCGGCGATCTGACGGTCAACATCGGCCGCGGGGAAGGCGTTTCGGTCCGCGAGATGACCGATCTCATCGCGGAGCTCACCGGCTACGGCGATCAGGCGCCCGAGGTCACGGGGCGCCGAGCGGGCGACCCGGCGCGCGTGGTCGCCTCCGCCGCCCTGATCGCCTCCGAACTGGGCTGGAAGGCGCACCACGACGTCCGCTCCATGATCACTTCGGCGTGGGAGGGCTGGTGCCGCAACCACCCGGAAGCCCGCCGGGCCTGATCCCGTAGCCCTGCCCGTTCGCGGCATGACGCGGGCGGCCAACGACGGTGGCAATCGGAGGGCGGCCCACGGCCCCCGGACCACGGCCTCCGCCTCGTCCGGATGCGCCGTCGGCTCCCGACCCGCAGCGGCGACACGACGGCGGGGTCGACGGCGGCGTCAGCGCTCCAGGAAGGCGAAGAGCTCCTCCCAGCGCCGGACGATCTCCGCGGGCACATAGCGCCGGACGTTCACCCGCGCCGCCTCCCCCATACGGTCCCGCAGCGGCTGATCGGCCATCAACTGCCCGAGTCGGCGGGCGAGTTCGTTGGTATTTCCGGGCGGCGCGAGGAGTCCGTCCTCGCTGTCCCGGATGATCTCGCGCACACCGGGGGCGCAGTCGAACGCCACGCAGGGCACGGCCGTGGCCATAGCCTCCATCAGGGCGAGCGGAAACCCCTCCCCGCGCGAGGACTGGACGAACAGCGAACTGCGGCGCAGCGCGCCCGGTACGTCGTTCGTCCGCCCCATCCATGCGACGGACCCGTCGAGGCCGAGATCCGTGCACTGCCGGCGAAGCGGCCCCTCGTCCTCCCCCGCGCCGTAGATCCGCAGGGTCCAGCCGGGGTGGCGGGGCGCCGTCTCGGCCCAGGCGTCGAGCAGCATGTCGATGCCCTTCTGGTCCGTCAGCCGACCCATGCTGGCGACTGTCTTCTCCGTACGCGGCGAGGGTTCGCCGGGCATGAAGGGCAGCGGGTTCGGCATGTAGCCGGTGTTGTCCAGGCCGTGGCGGATCCACAGGTCGGCGTCCTCGCGGGTGAGGACGAGCATGCGGTCGGCCTCCGGGTAGTACCGCAGGACCCGGGGGTAGCGGGAGGTCCGGCGGGTGTACTCGTAGCTCTCGTGGCTCATGCCGATGACGGTCGCCCCCGCGGTGTCGGCGAGCACCACCCACTCCATGGCCCACACCTGGGTGACGATGACGACCGCGCCCGGGCGGGCCGCGCGGAATATCGCGCTCAGCTTCGCGGCCTGCTCGCGCATGCCCACCGCGCGGGCGCGGCGGCGGCAGGCGGCAACCGGGTCGATCCGCCCCCGCAGCCCGCTCACCGGGCGCAACTTCTGCGGCTTGACGTCGTAGAGCGTGGTCGTCGGGTAGGGCAGATCGCCGCCGAGGTCCTGCGGGACGTCCGGGGCGGTGATGCCGACGACGTGGACGCCGTGGCCGCGCTCGGTGAACAGCCGGGCCATCTGGTGGGACCAGCTCGTCACGCCCCCCAGCTCGTCGACGCTGTTGGAGACGAAGAAGATGTCACGGCCTCTCACGCGCCACCCCCGGTGGTGAAGAAGGTGCGCACGACGGTGCGGGCCGCGTCGCCCCGGTCGTACTCGCCGAATTCCTCGGCGAAGCGGCGGCGGGCGTCGGCGTACTCGGTGTCCGCGCGCTTGAGGTCGGCGACGGCGGCGAAGAGAGCGTCCTCGGTCTCCACGACCGGGCCCGGCGCCTTCTCGCGCAGGTCGAAGTACGTGCCGCGGGCCTCGCCCGCGTACTCCTCCCAGTCGTACGCGTAGAAGATCATCGGTCGGTCGAGCAGCGCGTAGTCGAACATCACCGAGGAGTAGTCCGTGATCAGCGCGTCGGTGAGGGCGAGGAGCGGGGTGGCGTCGTGCCGGCCGCTTACGTCGAGGACGGCGCCGCGCACCGAGGGCGGCAGTACCACGTGGTCGAGGTAGTGGGCGCGGACGAGCAGGACGAAGCGGTCGCCGAAGCGGTGCGCGAACTCCTCGACGTCAAAGGGGAGTTCGAAGCGCCGCCCCCGGCCGGAGGCTGAGCTGCGGAACGTCGGCGCGTACAGCAGCACCTGCCGGTCGTCCGGGATGCCCAGCTCGGCGGCCAGCGGGCCGCGCTCGCGCGTCCCCGTCTCCTCCGCCTGCCGCCGGGCGGCGACCAGCGCGTCGTTGCGCGGATAGCCGGTGCGCAGCAGCACCTCCTCCCGCAGCCGCAGGGCCCGGACGAGGGTGCGGACGTCGTGCTCGGAGCGGACGAGGAAGTGGTCGAACCGGTCCAGCACGCGCTGGTACTCCTCCTGCTCCGTCCGGCTCAGCAGCTTCTTGCCCGGCTCGTCGAACCCCATCCTCTTGAGCGCCGAGCCGTGCCACGTCTGGATGTACGTGGTGCCGGGGCGCTTGGTGAGCTTCAGCGGGAGGCCCTGGTTGTCGATCCAGAACTCGGCCTGGGCCAGGGCCCGCAGATACGGCCAGCTCCAGCGGCGCACGAGCACGGCGCTGTCCGGGAAGCCGCGGGGTGTGCGGCCCGCGTAGGACCAGACGGGCTCGAAGACGACGTCCTGACGACGCATCTCCTCGTAGATGGCGCGCGGACTGTCGCTGTACTGCTTGCCGAGGTGGCTCTCGAAGACCACCAGGCCCTTGCGGATGGGGAGTCTGCACAGCACCGCGTGGTACGCGCGGATCTTGGTGTCGCCCGAGTCGAGCCTGCGCTTGGCCCTGCGGGCCGTACGGAAGCCGGACTTGGCGAGGTCGCCCGCCCTGCTGTGCACGGCGGCGTCGACGGCCCGCCGTGTGCGCTCGGCCGCGCGTCCCCGCGCGACCAGGACGAAGGAGAGGTGGCCGCGCCGGGAGATCCGGGGTTCGAGGCGGTCGGCGACGAGCCGGGTCAGCCGCGGGCGTACGTGCAGGGGCCGGGCCCGTTCGAGGGCGAGGCCGTCCGCGCTGAGCCTGGTGCGCAGCCGCTCGCCGTCGACGTCCAGCAGCAGCCGTACGTCCCACACCGCGTCGATGACGCCGAGCGGCCGCAACCGCCGCCCGAGGTCGGCCTCCGCGGTCCACGCCAGGTGGTCCCCCGCGTGCCGCAGCGCATTCAGGGGGAAGCGGAAGGTCTGCACACTGCGGCGGCGTGCCCGGAACTCCAGCTGCCCGCGGACGGTGGCGTCGGGGCGGATGCGGCCGAGCGGATTGACGATCTCGCCGGAGAGGCGGATCGTGCCGCGGCCGTCGTCGGCGTAGTCGGTGAGGCGGTTGCGCAGGAAGAGGGTGCGCAGTTCGGCGGTGTGGTGGCCGAGGTCGGTGACGTCCAGGACGCGGCGGCCCTCGGGGTCGTCGAGGTGCTCGGTGCACCAGTAGATCCGGCCGTCGCGCTCGGCGAGCGGCGAGGAGATCTTGTCGCGATTGGTGAGGGTGTCGGCGGCGGGCAGGAGGTTGTCCCAGTCCTCGCGGGCCAGGAGATAGGCGCAGATGGCCTGGATGGGCTGGGCCTCGGCGTACGCCTCGGGCCCGATCGACTCCAGATAGCCGCCGACCAGCTCGGCGAAGCGCCGCCGGTACTCCTCGTCCAGCAGGGGCAGATCGCGCAGATGGAGGACGAGATCGTGCTTGAGGAACTTCACGTCCTTGTGGAACTTCAGCTCGGGCAGCCGCCGCCGCTCCAGCAGTTCGTCGATCCGGCGGTGGATCTCCATGCGCTGCGCGAAGTTGGCGATCTCGTGGCGGCGGTTGCTGATGGACCGCGCCCCGTCCGCGGCGGCGTTCTCGGCGACGTTCCAGAAGTAGACGTGGTTGGGGATGAGGGCGATGCGAGTGGCGGCGAGGTAGGCACTCGCGGAGAAGAGCAGGTCCTCGTAGTGGATGCCGACGGGGAAGAGCAGGTTCTGCTGGAGCAGGAAGTCCCGGCGGTAGCACTTGTTGGTGGAGAGTGTGTCGTAGACGAAGAGATCGGGGAGTTCGGCGACGGATTCCAGCGTGCGGGTCTCGGAGTACAGCCAGGGGTACCACTCGACGGTCTTGTGGTGGCGGCTGTCGACGTGGACGCGGACGCAGAGGCCGGAGACGAGATCGGCGCCGGTCTCCTCGGCGGCCTCCAGCATGTTGCGGCAGGCGTTGCGCTCCAGCTCGTCGTCGCTGTCGAGGAACATCAGATAGCGGCCGCGCGCCTCCTGCATGCCGCGATTGCGCGGGGCACCGCAGCCGCCGCTGTTCCGCTCCAGCCGGTGGGCCCGGACCCGGCCGGGGTGGGCCGCGGCCAGCTCCAGCGCGACCTCGTAGGTGCCGTCGGTGCTGCAGTCGTCCACGATCACGATCTCGGTGGAGCGCAGCGTCTGGGCGAGTGCGGAGCGCACGGCGGTGGGAAGCCGTGCGGCGTCGTTGTAGGCGATCACGATCACCGACACATCGGCTGCCGGCGCCGGAGTGTCCGTGACTGGATTCCCTGACGTATCCGTGGCGCCCATCCGCCCCTCCGATCGGCCGAGACCAAAGCCGATCATAACTCGACAAAGTCGACATCACGCTCGGACGGAGACCCAGGTGGGACGGCGGTGGCGGCACAGGCGCCGGGGGTGATCGCCGGGCGGCGGCGGGCCGTCCCGGTCAGCCCGGCAGCTCGTACGGGACGGGCAGCGGGAAGCAGGCGACGAGGAAGGGGTGCAGCAGCGCCACCTGCCCCGTGATGTCGGCCTCGTCCGACCGGGTGTCGTTGAGGCAGAAGGCGGCCCGGTCGCGGTCGGCGAGCAGGCGGTCGAGCCGGGCGGCGGCATTCGGCCGGGAGAGGTCGACGTAGGCGTAGTCGAGATCGCTGGGCAGCGCCCGCCCGGTGTGGAACGCGTAGTAGTGGTGGAGCGAGGATGGGACGGCGATGTCCCCGCGGCTGCGGAAACGGTGCGCGGCCGTGGTCCGGTGCTGCTCGGCGAACTCCTCCTCAATCTCCGCCAGCACGCTGCGGGGCGCAGCGCGTGCGGCACATGCTTCATCTTCTGCACGGGCGTGGTGCCGAAGCGCGCCTCGATCAGCGCCCGGTTGTTCTTGGCCGCGACCGAGACGGGCACGTCCGTCTCGGAGGGCGGGCCGAGCGGCACGAGCCCCGGCGAGGGGAAGAACTTCGTCAGCCCGTTGGCCAGGAAGAAGTCCTCCGGCACGGCCTCCTGGCCGAGGAAGACGTCGTCGTTGAAGTAGAGGAAGTGCTCGGACAGGCCGTCGATGTAGTGGAGCTGGGTCTCGATGGCGTGCGAGTTGAACGTCGGCAAGCACGTCGGGGCCGCGGAAGATCTCGCGATGCTGACGACCGTGATGCGCGGGTGCGCCATATCGAGCCGGGCAGGGGTCTGGTCGTCGGTGACGAGGTGGATGTGGCGCACCCAGTGGGCGTACGTCTCCAGGGCCCGCCGTGAGAACTGCTCCCGCCGGGCGCGCGGGAGCAGGGCACGAGCGCCGGGGTGCGTCAGCCCCAGTCGCAGCCGGTGCCGTCGCCGTCGCGGTCCAGATGGCGTCCGTAGCCAGGATCGCCGACATGAACGGGGGCGGCACCGGCGGCGCGGGCAGCCGCGCAGTTCTGGTAGTACACGTCACCACCCCCTCCGCTCGTACCGCTGCCGCTCCCTCCGCTCGTCGTACCGCTTCCGCCTGCAGGGCGGGCGGTGACGGTGGCGCGCACGGTTCTGGTGGCCCGGACCGTCACGGTCGGGGCGGGCTCCGGTTCCTCCGGTTCCACGGTGGCCGTTTCCGTAACGGTCGCCGTGACGGTTGCGGTGGGCCGGGGTTCGGCGGCGGCGGGCTCTGTCGCGCTACCGGCGTTGCCGTCGGCCCCCGCGCCGATACCGAGGCAGAACGCCAGACCGAGTGCAGGCAGGACGAACCGCTTCCGCGCCCACTTCGGGGCCGTTCGCGGTGGACGGGGTCTTTGGTATGGATTGCTCATTATCCCCCCTGGTTTCAGGTGGGACGAAGGTAGTCCGCTCCTATGGCGTTCTGGGTGGTTTCCCGGGAGCGGTGACCGATCCGTGACCGTCGCTGACGCTCCGCCAGGACGGGTGCTCTACACGCCGGAGCCCGGCGGCCAACACGCGCCGCCGGGCTCCGGGTTCGGTACCGGTACGCCGGTTACTGATGCGTCCGCAGGAGCTGGCGCATCGTCCGCATCGCCACCGACAGGTTCGCCAGGTCGAACGAGTCCGACCCCTGGATCTCGTCGAGCGTCGTCCTCGCCCGTGACAGGATCGCCGCGTTCTTCTGCTCCCAGGTGCGGAAGCGCTCCTCCGGCGCCGCCCCGCCGTTCGCGGATGCGAGGATGTCGGAGGTGAGCGCCGCGTGCGCGGCGAACAGGTCCTCGCGGATCGCGGCGCGCGCCATCGACTGCCACCGGTCCGTGCGAGGCAGTTCGATGATGCGGTCCATCAACCGGCTGATCTTCAGCCGGTCGGCGAGGTCGAAGTAGACCTCGGCGACCTCCAGCGGGGACTTGCCCGTACGGTCGGCGATCGCGACCACGTCCAGCGTCGGGAAGGCGGAGCTGAAGCCCGCGACGCGCTGCGCCAGCTCGGCCGGAACGCCCGCGTCCGTCAGCTCGTCGTGGATGTTCTGGTACCACTCCAGGTCGCCGCCCTTGAGCAGCTTCGGCAGCTGGGCCCAGACCTCGGCGACCCGCTCGCCGAAGAAGTCGATGTTCTCGGCGAGCCGCAGCGGCTGCGGACGGTTGCCCAGCAGCCAGCGCGTGGCGCGCTCGACCAGGCGCCGGGAGTGCAGTCGGATACGGGTCTGGACGTCCGCCGCGACCTTGGTGTCGAGGGACTCGACCTCGTCCCAGACCTCCCCCAGCTTGAAGATCGCGCGGGCCGCGGTCTGTGCGCGCACGACCTCCTCCGTGGAGGCCCCGGTCTCCTCGCGCATGCGGTGCAGGAAGGTCGTACCGGCGCTGTTGACCGTGTCGTTGACCAGCACCGTGGTGACGATCTCGCGGCGCAGCGCGTGGCTGTCGATGTGCTCCATGAACTGCTCGTTGAGCGCGCTCGGGAAGTACGCGTGCAGCAGCCGCTGGAGGTACGGGTCGTCGGGCAGGTCGGTGGCGATCAGCTCCTCGGCGACCGTGATCTTCAAGTAGGCGAGGAGGACGGCCAGTTCCGGCTGGGTCAGCCCGCGTCCCGCGCCCAGCCGCTCGCGGATCTGCCGGTCGGAGGGCAGGAATTCCAGCTCGCGGTCGAGTCGCCCGTCGCGCTCCAGCCGCCGGATGAAGCGCTGGTGGGCGTGGAGCAGGCTGGGCGCCTGGGCGACGGCGTTGGCCAGCGCCACGTTCTGCGCGTAGTTGTTGCGCAGGACGAGCGCACCGACCTCGTCGGTCATCTCCGCGAGCAGCTTGTTCCGCTGCTTCACGGTCATGTCGCCGTCCTCGACGACCTTGTTGAGGAGGATCTTGATGTTCACCTCGTGGTCGGACGTGTCCACACCGGCGCTGTTGTCGATCGCATCCGTATTGATCTTGCCGCCGTGAGAGGCGAACTCGATCCGGCCGAGCTGGGTGAGACCCAGGTTGCCCCCCTCGCCGACGACCTTGGCCCGCAGGTCCCGGCCGTCCACCCGGATCGCGTCGTTGGCCTTGTCGCCGACCTCCGCGTGCGTCTCGGTCGACGCCTTCACATACGTGCCGATGCCGCCGTTCCACAGCAGATCGACCGGCGCCTGGAGGATGGCCTTCATCAGGTCGGCGGGAGTCATCTTGGTGACCTTGGCGTCGAGCCCGAGAGCCGCCCGCATCTGCCCGGTGATCTGGATCGCCTTGGCCGAGCGCGGGAAGACGCCGCCGCCCTGCGAGAGGAGCGAGGTGTCGTAGTCCGCCCAGGAGCTGCGGGGCAGCTCGAACAGCCGGCGGCGCTCGGCGTACGAGACGGCGGCCTCGGGCGTCGGGTCGACGAAGATGTGGCGGTGGTCGAACGCGGCCACCAGGCTGATGTGCTCGGAGAGCAGCATGCCGTTGCCGAACACGTCACCCGACATGTCGCCGACGCCGACCGCCGTGAAGTCCTGCGCCTGCGTGTCGTGGCCCAGCTCGCGGAAGTGGCGCTTGACCGACTCCCAGGCGCCGCGCGCCGTGATGCCCATGCCCTTGTGGTCGTAGCCGGCCGAGCCGCCTGAGGCGAAGGCGTCACCGAGCCAGAACCCGTACGCGGTGGCGACCTCGTTGGCGATGTCGGAGAAGGTCGCGGTGCCCTTGTCCGCTGCGACGACGAGGTAGGTGTCGTCCTCGTCGTGGCGCACGACGTCCTTGGGGTGCACGACCTCGCCGCCGACCAGGTTGTCGGTGATGTCGAGCAGACCGGAGATGAAGGTCTTGTAGCAGGCGATGCCCTCGGCCAGCCATGCGTCGCGGTCCGCGCTCGGGTCCGGCAGCCGCTTGCCGACGAATCCGCCCTTCGCGCCGACCGGCACGATCACGGTGTTCTTGACCATCTGCGCCTTGACCAGGCCGAGGATCTCCGTACGGAAGTCCTCACGGCGGTCGGACCAGCGCAGGCCGCCGCGCGCGACCTTGCCGAAGCGCAGGTGCACGCCCTCGACGCGGGGCGAGTAGACCCAGATCTCGTACGCCGGGCGGGGCGCCGGAAGGTCGGGGATGGCCTGCGGGTCCAGCTTCATCGAGAGGTAGCTGTGCGACCGGCCGTCCGCGTCGCGCTGGAAGTAATTGGTCCGCAGGGTGGCGGTGATGACGGTGAGGAAGGAGCGCAGGATGCGGTCCTCGTCCAGGCTGGCCACCTGGTCCAGGGCCGCGTCCACCTCCTCCAGCAGGGCATCGGTCAGCTCGAGACCCGCGCCCTGGCGGGCCGGGGACATCCGGGCCTCGAAGAGGTTCACCAGCAGCCGGGTGGTGTGGACGTTGTCCCGGAGGGTGTCCTCCATGTAGTCCTGGCTGAAGGTGGAGCCCGCCTGGCGCAGGTACTTGGCGTAGGCACGCAGCATCGAGGCCTGCCGCCAGGTCAGCCCTGCGCGCAGCACCAGCATGTTGAAGTTGTCGTTCTCGGCCTGGCCGGTCCAGACGGCGGCGAAGGCGTCCTGGAAACGCTCGCGGGCATCGTCCGCCAGGAGGTCGCCGCCGTTCTGCGTCGGGGTGGGCATGCGCAGCCCGAAGTCGTAGATCCAGGCGCTGGAACGGTCGTTGCACCGCAGCTCGTACGGCCGCTCGTCGACGACCTCGACTCCGAGCCGGGTCAGCACCGGCAGCACGGCCGAGAGGGAGACCTGGCCGCCGGAGCGGTAGATCTTGAAGCGGCGCTCTCCGGGGGCCGAGCCCACCGGCTCGTACAGGCTGAGCTCGAAGTCCCGCTCCCCGCCCTCGGGGGTGAGGTGCTCCAGGTGCTGGAGGTCGGAGACGGCGGCGCGCGGTGAGTAGTCCGCCTTGTAGCCCTCCTCGAAGGCGTTGGCGTAGCGCCGCATGAGCTCGGCTGCGCGCTCCTCGCCGACCTCGGCGTTCAGGGCCTCGGCGAAGCCGTCCTCCCACGAGCGGGCGGCCTCGGCCAGCCGGGACTCGATGCGCTCGGCGTCGGACTCGGTGAGGTCCGGCAGGACGGTGCCGGGCTCGACGCGGATGACGAAGTGGAGCCGGGTGAGCACCGACTCGGTGCTCATGAGGGTGAAGTCGGCGCTGATGCCGCCCAGTTCCTCCATGAGGATGTGGGTGAGGCGCTGCCGGACCGTGGTGTTGAAACGGTCGCGCGGCAGGTAGACCAGCGCCGAGTAGTAACGACCGTACTCCTCCTGGCGCAGGTAGAGCCGGAGCCTGCGGCGCTCCTGGAGGTAGAGGACGCTGGTGACGGTCTCGCGCAGCTTGTCGACGGGCGTCTGGAAGAGCTCGTCGCGCGGGTAGGTCTCCAGGATCTGCAGCAGGTCGCGGCCGTCGTGGCTGTCCGGCGAGAAACCGGCCTGCGCCAGCACCTCCTCGACCTTGCGCCGAATGACCGGGACGCGGCGCACGGACTCGGTGTAGGCGGCCGAGGAGAAGAGGCCGAGGAAGCGGCGCTCGCCCACCACATTGCCCTGCTCGTCGAACTTCTTTACGCCGATGTAGTCGAGGTACGAGGGGCGGTGCACGGTGGCACGGCTGTTGGCCTTGGTCAGGACGAGCTGCTTGTGCTCACGGGCCTTGGCGCGGGCGTCGGCGGGCAGCCGGTTGAAGGACCGCGAGAAGGGGCGCCCGTCGGCCTCCTTGTGCGCCGGCTCCCCCATGCCGGAGGCCAGGGGCGGGTCCGAGCGCAGTATTCCGAGACCGGTTCCGGGGACGGCGGTGAGCACGTCCTGCTCGTCGCCGTTGGTCGCCTCGGTGGTGAGCTGATACTCGCGGTAGCCGAGGAAGGTGAAGTGGTCGTCGCTCAGCCAGCGCAGAAGTTCGCGGGCCTCCTCGACCTCCTGCTCCGACAGGTCCCCGGGACGGGCCTCGGACAGCAGGGTTTCGGCCAGGCGGAGCGCGGCGTCGCGCATCTTTTCCCAGTCCTCGACGGCCTCGCGGACGTCGGAGAGGACTCGGAGCAGACCGGCGTGGATCTGCTTGAGATCGGCCCTGTCGGTCTCGCGGTCGATCTCGACGTGGATCCAGGACTCCACGAGTGCGTCCTGCGGCAGGGCCGCGCCGCCGCGGGCCGACATCTCGGTCAGGACCTCGATCAGCTTGCCGGTGACATCACGGCGGACGACGATCTGCGGGTGCACCACGACGTGGATGCCGCGGCCCTGGCGGGACAGCTCATTGGTGACCGAGTCCACGAGGAACGGCATGTCGTCGGTGACGACCTCGACGACCGAATGGCTGCAGGTCCAGCCGTTCTCCTCGACGGTCGGGGTGTGTACGCGCACGTTCGCCGTGCCCTGGGGGCGGGACTCGGCGAGGCGGAAGTGGGAGAGCGCGGCTCCGAGGATGTCGTCCGGATCCCGGTCGGCGAGGTCCTCGGGCGCGGTGTGCAGGTAGTAGCGCTGGAGGAACGTCGCAAGAGCCTCCGGTTCGAGGCCCTGCACCGGATGTTGCCCCCCGGCAGGGCTGTTCTCAGCTACCCGGGCCGCCCGCGCGAGCAGCTCCGTCTTGGCTTCGTCCAGCTTGGTCTGCATGTCCTCTAGCTCCTGTCGCGCGCCGTTGCGTGACGTCGGTGGTGATGGTGGTGAAGGCGGCAGTGCGCCGCGACCCGGGGTCTCCGGCCGTAGTCGACGTTATGCCTCGATGAGAGATGGCCGGGGCGTCCACGTGCGTGTTGGCCGTCCGCTCCCGGAGCGAGGGATCAGCGGCGTCCGGGGCTGTGTGGCTCTCCGGGCGCAGGGCAGGGGCCTCGATGCCCCCGCGACGTATCGCGCTGATCACGGGACAAGGCTATCGCCCCCTCCGGGGGCGCCGTCATGGGCCGTCTGTGTACAAAACCCGGACCGGAAGTTTGACGTTCTGGACAGCGACGTCGCAGCCCCTTGGCAAACCGTGGTGCGCGGTGTTGGTTGGCCTTGAGGGGTACGAATCGGACACTGCGGAGGTGGGAGCGATGGCACCCAAGATCTTGATGGTGACCGGGGATGCCGCGGAGTCGCTGGAGGTGCTCTACCCCTACCAGCGGCTGAGCGAAGAAGGCTACGAGGTGCACATCGCCGCCCCCAGCAGGAAGAAGCTGCAGTTCGTGGTGCACGACTTCGAGGACGGCTTCGACACGTACACGGAGAAGGCCGGCTACACCTGGCCCGCCGACCTGGCCATCGCGGACGTCGACCCCGGGCAGTACGTGGCGCTGGTCATCCCCGGCGGCCGGGCGCCGGAGTACCTGCGCAACGACCCGGAACTGCGGAAGGTCCTCAAGTCCTTCTTCGACTCCGACAAACCGGTCGCCCAGATCTGCCACGGTCCGTTGATGACGGCGGCGATCGACGGGCTGAGCGGGCGGCGGGTGACCGCGTATCCGGCGCTGGAACTGGACATGCAGGCGGCGGGCGCGTCGTACCGGGACGCGGAGGTCGTGGTCGACGGGTCGCTGGTCTCGTCCCGGGCTTGGCCTGACCACCCGGCGTGGATGCGGGAGTTCCTCACGGTGCTGCGGGACAAGGCGCCGGTGGGCTGATGACGCTCTGCCACCGGGAAGCGGTTGCGTGGACCGTGTCGCGCGCTGCACCGCGGCGCTGTCTCAAGGCGCGGGTATGAGCCGTACGCGACGCGGGTCGGGGCCCACTCCTGGGCCCCTGGTTCAGTCCCCGCGACCGTAGAGGTCCTCGGCGGCTTCGACGGCTTCCGCGAGGCTGTCGACCACCGGTACCCCGGCCGTCTCCAGGCTGGCGCGGCTGTGCGAGCCGCCGGTGTAGAGCACGGCCTTCGCGCCGACATGGGCCGCGGCGACGGCGTCGTCCACCGCGTCGCCGATGACGACGACGCGGCCCGGGACGATGGCTCCGTCGAGGGCGGCCAAGTGCCGGGCCATGTGCGCGGCCTTGCCCGTGTCGGACGGCCCGATCCGGCCGTCGACCCGCACGAAGTGCTGCTCGATGCCGTGGGTCCGCACGATGGGGAGCAGACGGTCGTGCGGGGCCAGTGAGCACAGGGACTGGGTGAGCCCGGCACCCTGCCGGTCGGCGAGCAGTTGCCGGGCGCCGTCGGTCAGCCCGGCGGTCTCGGCCCGCAGCCAGTAGTGGCGGTGGAAGGTCTGGTCCATGACCTCCCACTCCTCGTCCGTGGGCAGGCGCCCCAGCAGGCGCTCGTAGAACCGGGGCACGGGGACGCAGTACAGCTCGCGGTAGCGGGCGAGAGTGATCGGCGCCAGGCCGATCTCGGCGAACGAGGCATTGGTCGCCTCGATCACCGCGTGGATGTCATGGAACAGCGTCCCATTCCAGTCCCAGACGATGTGCGTCCCGCGAGCGGCGTGCGTCCCCATGGCGTGCGTCCCCATGGGGAGACCGTACCCAGCGGGTACGACACTGCTGCCGTCAGGTTTCTCCACCGACGATGTTCGGGATCTCCTGCGTCGCGTACCAGAGCAGTTCGTGGTCGTCCGCGCCGTCGACCGTGAACCGGGCGTCGTCGTCTCCGACGTCCGCGGCACCCAGCGCGTCCGCGGCAGCCGCCACATCCGCCTCGGCGTCGCCGGAGTCCACGTGCACGGCCGCGATCCGGGCGAACGGCACCGGGCGCGCTATGCGTACGGCTCCGAGCGAGGAGGCATCCAGGCCGCGGTCCGGGTCGGCGGACGCGGTGCCGTCGGGGACGTCCACGGCGACGACGACTCTACGCCGCGGTGCCTGCGGCTCCCCGGCGAGCATGCGCAGTGAGGCCTGGGCCGCGCGGCTCAGCGCCGCGTACTCCAGCTCCTCGATGTTGTCGGAGACGTACCACTCGCGCAGGGCGGGTGTGACGGCGAAGGCGTCCACCGGGCCGGGCCCCAGCTCGCCCGCCTTGTAGATCGCTGTGAGACCGGGGAGTGTCGTGGGGACGTAGACGCGCATGGCTGCAGCATACGGGGCCCGGGTCCCCCTTCGGGGTGAAGCCGGTCCGCGCTCGGGCCCCCGGGGAGGCCGCCAACGCCCGCTCCTGGGGCGCCTTTTCGCCGTACGGACCCCATCTGACAGGCGCCCCGCCCGTACCCTCACCCGGATAGGTGAACCCTTCCGGGACCTCGGAGAACGGGGTCCGGTCGTTGCACGCCGGCCGCCCCACCCGTAGAAGTCTGCCCAGCGAAGTTACTGCCCGGTACCGAGACAGGACCGGCCTACACCGCGGGGGCATGTTCATGGACCACACCAGGAGGCGGCCGCACGGCCGCGCCACCGACCGGCGCGCCGAGGGCCGCCGCACCGCCAACCGGCAGGGACCGGGCCGGGGACCGCTTGCGGGACGGGAGCCGCTCCCGGGGCCTGGCCGGGGACCGCTTGCGGGACGGGAACCGCTCGGGAGCCGGGGATCGCTTGGAAGCCGGGGACCGCTTGGAAGCCGGGGACCGCTTGCGGGACGGGATCCGCTCCCGGGGCCTGGCCGGGGACCGCTCCCGGCCGCGGGTGTCACCCCGCCACGGCGACGCGATGCGGTCAGGCCACCGGGCCGACCGGGGCTCGGCGGCGGTCCGGCGTCAGCGGGTGCGGCCGCGCTCCGCAGGCGTGAGCGGAACCAGCAGCCGCGCTACTGGTTCGCCCACCGGCTGCTGCTCGTCCTGAGCGGGGAGAAGCCCGTCCACTGGATGCTGGGGCACACTCTCGGCGTCGCGTACGACCAGCTCGTACAGCTCGCGCCGCTCATGCCCCTGCGACCTGCGGCCGACCCTGGCGGGCGCGCGGCGACACCGGTGGTGACGCGCTGCGGTGAGTACCGGCCAGCTCCCGGGGTCATCGAGGCGTTCGCCCGTGTCCGGTCCGGCGACCGGCTGCGCGCACTTGCCTTCCGGCTGGAGCGCGGCCGGGACGAACGCTGGCGCTGCTCGGCCGTGGAGCTGGGCGGCCCGGCCCCGCACCAGAGCGGCGCCACTCGGCGCGCCTGACACCTGCGGCGACGCCCGCGCGGCTCGGGACGTACGACACGCCACAGCGCGGCTCGTCGGCAGCACGGACGACCGGCCGGGCCGCTGAGGGCGGAGAGCCCGGCGGCGGGCGGGGGCCGGTTGCGGGTTGGGGTCCGGCTGCGGGCAGGGGGCCGGCTGCGGGCGGGGGGCCGGCTGCGGGCGGGGGGCCGGCTGCGGGCGGGGGTGGGCCACCGAGCGCACAACGGGCGTACGGCGTGTTCGCACGTGGCTGTCGGCAGTACGGCGCAGCTGAGGGGTGCGCAGTGGCAAGGCGGCGGCCCACCGAAGCTGCATCCCCGGACAACGAGCCCGACGCGATCCGGCGGATGAAACGGAGACGGACCGCGCGGCCCCATGGACGTGCGACATTCCGGAGCACCGCGCTCTGGCCGCGCCGCCCTCCGGGAGCGCCTGCATCAACCGGCCGCGCGCCACCACCAGGCGGCAGGCGTCGTCCAGGGACCACACCCCCGCGACATGCGCAGC
>NZ_JBFAYQ010000018.1:0-124310 GCF_040681345.1 Streptomyces sp. NPDC051776
TAAGTTGCACCTGCGTCATGCATGACGATCTACAGGAACCCGCCCCGCTGCGGGAGCGGAGCCCACAGATTGATCACAACTGGATACGCCCCCTAACGGCCTCGGCGCGGGTCTGCCACGATGGATGCCATGCGCGCGCGATACGCAGTACCCCTGGGCATCACGGCAGTCGGCGCGGCCGGCATCGGATACGCGGCGGGAATCGAGGCCCGCTCCTTCCGGCTGCGCCGGGTCACGGTGCCCGTACTGGCTCCCGGCATGCGGCCGCTGCGCCTGCTCCACGTGTCCGACGTCCACATGGTGTGCGGCCAGGACAAGAAGCGGCGCTGGCTGCAGTCCCTCGCCGGTCTGCGCCCCGACTTCGTCGTGAACACCGGGGACAATCTCTCCGACAAGAACGGCGTGCCCGAGGTCCTGGACGCGCTCGGCCCGCTGCTGGAGTTCCCCGGGGCTTACGTCTTCGGCTCGAACGACTACTACGCGCCCAAGCTCCGCAATCCTGCCCGCTACCTGCTGGAGAAGGTCCGGGGACAGCACGGCCTCAACGGCAAGAACGACCCGGCGATCGGCGTCGAGCGCAACCCCTGGGAAGGGCTGCGGGACGCTTTCGACGCGGCGGGCTGGGTCGGGCTCAGTAACACCCGGAGCCGCCTCAAGCTGGGCGACGGCACCGAGATCGCCCTCACGGGACTGGACGACCCGCACATCAAACGCGACCGGTACGCGCGCGTGGCGGGTGGGCCGGAAGCGGACGCGGACCTGTCCCTGGCGGTCGTCCACGCCCCGTACTTGCGCGCCCTCGACGCCTTCGCCGCCGATGGCTACCCGCTGATCCTGGCGGGCCACACGCACGGCGGCCAGCTCTGCATCCCGTTCTACGGTGCCCTGGTCACGAACTGCGACCTGGACACGGACCGTGTGAAGGGCCTGTCGACGCACCGGGCGAAGGGCCGTACCTCCTACCTCCACGTGTCGGCGGGCTGCGGCGCCAACCGCTACACCCCGGTCCGCTTCGCCTGCCCCCCGGAGGCGACGCTGATGACCATGGTCGCGCGGGACTGACCACGGCTGGTGGCCGGGCGGTCCGGTGGGACGGCCGACCGGGTCGAAGACCGCTCGGACGGGTGAGTCGGGAGGAGGGTCGGGACGACGGCCGGGACCGGTCGTACGGCCCTGTGAGGCCCCGCTAACCGATTTCGTCTGCGGCAGAGGGTCGGCTACAGTAGTCCTCGTTGCTTCGGGGTGTGGCGCAGCTTGGCAGCGCGCTTCGTTCGGGACGAAGAGGTCGTGGGTTCAAATCCCGCCACCCCGACTGAAGAAACACCAAGTCAGGCCCGGTGCTGAGGGATCAGCACCGGGCCTGAGTCGTTGTCCGGGGCGCTCCTGGGAGCTGTCCGGGAGAAGATCTTGGCATTCCTCTCCTGGAGGGCCCTCTGTCGACGCGCTCTGGGACGCTTTCGCAAGAGGTCATTGGGCAGAGCAACCGGTGACTTGGGACACATGGCCGGGCCGCGTCAACGGGTGCCTCCCACTGGGCAGTGAGGTGAGGCAACAGCTCGCATTTCTGTGCATCCCCCTGGCGACAATGGCCGCGAAATGGCAGGGAGTTGGTCGGTCCCGGGGGTCTTTCAGACCCCAAGCCCGCGCGTCTTCGCTTCTTCGGCGTCGGCTGACTGTTCAGCTTCGCGCTTCGAGCGAAGCTGATGGAGTTCCCGTTGTCACCAGCGACGGTGCCGTACTTGCCTGTTGAGATCGCGTATCGGCCACGCCAGTATGTGCGCGGTCTTCCGCGAAGCCCATGCCTCCTCCCGTTTGCGCCCGGGCGGGACGACGCGGCAAAGGTGCCTGCCTCGCGGCTCGGAAGGGAATTCCGGGCTGTTCTGCGACTACCGGTGCCGGATGCCGCCCGGCCGCACGCCCGCTTCGTAGTAGGCGTACGTCTCCCGGGCTATGAGTGCACGGGCCATCAGCCAGTAGACCTCGTCCCAGGCAGCCGCCACCTCGGGGGTGACCGCGTCCCCCAGCACCTGGCCGATCGCTTCGAAGAGGTACTTGTGGACGAGGGTGTACTGGTCCTCGGTCACCCCGACGGCGGTGTGCTTGTGGGCAATCCGGGACAACAACGCGTCGGGATCGGCGTCGGGATCGGCAAGCAGGGCCGTTGCGAAGCCCGCGATGGAGCCCGCCAGGGCTCGCTGCTGAGCCCCGTTCGCCTGATGGTCGCGGTCGAACATGCCGTCGAGCAGTTCCGGGTGGTCCTGGAACATTGCTCTGTAGAAACGCGTGGTGATCTCGTTGAGCGCCCCCTTCACCGCGGGCAGCGTGGCCCGTACAACAGCGGCGGACTCTGCGGACAGCATGAAGCCTCCCCAGGGATAGAAGCAGAACCTGGATGGAATTCGGCTGGCGCCCGGGACAGCACAAGAACCTGTATAGCAACCTGGGGCGGAATGGGTACAGCAATCGGACATCACTGTTTTTGTCGGAAACGCTAACGCTGCCCCGGCAAATCCATGTTTGAACGCCCGGTAGTGGCTTGTTCACCCTCGGGCAGGGGCCTTGTCAGCAGATCCTCGCCATCACGCAATGGCCGAGGAAGGGCCCGGCCGGCCCCTTTCCTCTCTCCGTTCGCTGAGCAATTCCAGGTTCTTGTAAGCAGCTTCGGGCATCGCGGGGAGGCTCCCGGGCACTATCGTGGCTGAACTCGCGGTAAAGCTGGGCGAGTTTCACCTCGATTGCCTTGCAGGACTCGGCACACCGCCTTTCGTCCGCAGCCGTTTCCGCGCATCACGGAACGAGAACGGCATCGGAGCCGCTCGCTGGAGATTTCGGCCCCCGGCACGGCACTTGGATCCGGGCGCGGGCATCGGTCGAGCACCCGGCGCTCCCGCGCCGTGACCCAACTGCCGCATCGGCCGGAGACTCGCCCCACGTCGGTACTGACGCGACGGCAACGCCGCGGATACCGCATGGCCATGCAGTGGCTTTGAGAGCTGCCACTCTCGGCCCACTGGCGGATCTGACCATCGAACGCCTGACAGGGCCCAGAAGTACGGTCATGGAGAGGGACGCCCGCTACAGTGAATACATGTCGAAAGTTCTGCATAAGCTTCCAGTAGGTGAGCGCGTCGGCATTGCCTTCTCCGGCGGGCTGGACACCTCGGTCGCGGTGGCGTGGATGCGCGAGCGCGGTGCGCTGGCCTACGCCTACACCGCCGACGTCGGCCAGTACGACGAGCCGGACCTGACGGACGTACCGGAGCGCGGCCTCGCCTACGGGGCGGAGCGCGCCCGGCTGATCGACTGCCGCGGCGCGCTGGTCGAGGAGGGCCTTGCCGCATTGGCCTGCGGCGCCTTCCACATTCGTTCCGCCGGGCAGGCGTACTTCAACACCACCCCGCTGGCCCGTGCGGTGGTGGGCACGTTGCTGGTGCGGGCGATGCGCGAGGACGACGTGTCCATCTGGGGCGACGGCTCCACCTACAAGGGCAACGACATCGAGCGCTTCTACCGCTACGGCCTGTTGGCCAACCCGGGGCTGCGCATCTACAAGCCCTGGCTGGACCAGGCGTTCGTGGCGGAGCTCGGCGGCCGGCACGAGATGTCCGCCTGGCTGGCGGAGCGCGATCTGCCCTACCGCGACTCCGCCGAGAAGGCGTATTCCACGGATGCGAACATCTGGGGCGCCACGCATGAGGCCAAGCGGCTCGAACACCTCGACACCCCACTGGAGATCGTCACTCCGATCATGGGCGTCCCGTTCTGGGACCCGGCGATCGACATCCCGGCCGAGGACGTCACCATCGACTTCGAGGAAGGACGTCCCGTACGGATCAACGGGCGGGCGTTCTCCTCCGACGTCGAGCTGGTGCGCGAGGCCAACGCCATCGGCGGCCGGCACGGCCTCGGCATGTCGGACCAGATCGAGAACCGCATCATCGAGGCCAAGAGCCGAGGCGTCTACGAGGCCCCCGGCATGGCCCTGTTGCACGTGGCCTACGAGCGCCTGCTCAACGCCATCCACAACGAGGACACCGTGGCGATGTACCACGTGGAGGGGCGCCGCCTGGGGCGGCTGCTCTATGAGGGGCGCTGGTTCGACCCGCAGGCGCTGATGCTCCGGGAGTCCCTGCAGCGCTGGGTGGGCTACCCGGTCACCGGCGGTGTCACGGTGCGCCTGCGCCGCGGGTGGGACTACACCATCCTGGACACCCGTGGGCCGCAGTTGAGTTACCACCCCGACAAGCTGTCCATGGAGCGCAGCCAGAACCAGGCGTTCGTCCCGGATGACCGCATCGGCCAGCTGACCTTGCGCAACCTCGACATCGCGGACTCGCGCGCCAAGCTCGAGCTGTACGCACGAGGGGGTCATGGCCGGCACACCGCGTGGGGCGGGCTCCTGGGCGAACTGCCGCAGGGCGGGGCAACGGCCATCGCCGCGGGGAGTGTTGAGAGCGAGGCCGTGCCGGTGGAGTCCGATGCCCTCGACCACGCGGCGATCGAGTCCGGCACGGACTGACTTCATGTCAGTCGGTGTGCACCATCCAGACCCACCGTCGACGCCGCGCGGCCGTGTCGAGGTGAGCGACGGCGCCGCGCGCACATCCGGCCGACGGCGGCTCCAGCTGCTGGTCACCGATTGCCCGCCTCCGCCCGCCGCATCGTTCGGCACCGGTCCCTCCCCTCGTGGGGACCGGTGCCGAGCGATGCGGGCGTGTCGATCCGCGCCGTACGGCGGGGACCGAAGTGGGCCGGACCCGTGGTCGATGCGATGGCGGTCCGGTGGGACCTCGCTCCACGGATCTCTCGCGCTCACGCACCGGGACCGCCGCCACCGTCTCGTGGATCCAGCGGAAGCCGACCGGGCTCGTGCGGCGTCATGCGTTGTCTCTCCATGCGCTGAGCTTGTGGCCGGCCGGGCGGGGCGCGGTTGATGCGCTGTTGCGTCATGATCCTGCCACCAGGAGCTCCCGCCGAGGAGGTTCCGGCCCCGGGTCAACGTCTAAGCCGCAGGTCAGCCGTATAGAGTGAGTTTTCCGGTCCGGACGTCCAGACGCGGGGGAAGTAAGGGGTGGAGACCTTGAGTTCCGACTCAGGGGCACGCACAGCCTTCGCGGAACGGCTCGCGCTGCTGTACAAGGAGGCCGGTAATCCTCCCCTCAAGCGCGTGGCCGAGGGGGTCGTCCAGCTTCAGAAGGTCGACGAACGAGGGCGGCCCGTACGGGTGTCCGCACAGCGGATCAGCGACTGGCGACGGGCCAAGAACGTACCTGCCCAGTTCACCGCCCTCGCGGCGGTCCTGCACATCCTGATCCCCCATGCACGGCGCCTCCGGCCCGCTCCGGTGGCCACGGGGCTGTACGACCTGGCCCAGTGGCAGCGCCTGTGGGAGCGCGCGGTGGCCGACCCGGTGGGCGACCGCACGGCTGCATCCACGGAAGAGGAGGAGGGTCTCCCGGTCGAAGCACCGGCAGTCCCCGGTGGGGTCTGCCCGTACCGGGGGCTGTCTCCGTACCGTCAGCGGGACGCCGGGTGGTTCTTCGGCCGGGAGCGGAGCACGGAAGCCCTGGTCGCTCAGCTCCGCGAAGTGGAGAAGACGGGTGGCCTGGTCATGCTCGTGGGGGCCTCGGGGGCGGGAAAGTCCTCCCTGCTGAACGCCGGCCTGGTGCCCGCATTGCGGGGCGGCGCACCGGGTGAGGAGGACAACCGGGCGAGAGAGGTGCTGCAACTCGTACCGGGAGGCGATCCTCTCGCGGAGCTGACCCGCCGGATCCCCGAACTCGCGGACGTGGTCTCCGCCGCTGAGGGGCCGGTCGAGGCCGGTCGATTCGCGCACCGGGTGAGGCAGGCGGTCACGGCATGGTCACACCGTCGGGCCTCCTCCCCCGCCCGTCCGGTCGTCATCGTGGATCAGTTCGAGGAGGCGTTCACGCTCGGCTCCGACGAGGCGACCAGGCGCACCTTCGTCCAGCTCCTCCACGCCGCGTGCACACCCGCCGCCCCGGGGGACCCGGCACCCGTACTCGTCGTCCTCGGCATACGCGCCGACTTCTACGATCAGTGCCTCCCGTATCCCGAACTGGCCGACGCGCTGCAGCACCGGCACATGGTCCTCGGACCGCTGACCACAACGGAGTTGAGGGAGGCGGTGACCGGCCCGGCGAAGGCCGTGGGCCTGGAACTCGAACCGGGCCTGGCGGAGCTGATCGTCCGCGAAGTGACCGCCGACGGCCCACGCGGGGCGCACGACGCGGGGGTGCTGCCGCTGCTCTCCCACGCCCTGCTCGCCACCTGGCAGCGGCGGAAGGGCGGGCGGCTGACCCTGGCCGGCTACCGTGCGGCGGGCGGAATCCAGGGAGCGGTTGCGGCGACCGCCGAGCGGGCCTGGTCCAGCCTCGACCCGGGAGCGCGCACAGCCGCGAGACTGCTCCTGCTCAGGCTGGTCCGGCTGGGCGAGGACACCCAGACCACCCGTCGGCGGGGGACGAGGCGTCAACTGGCGGAGGAGTCGAACGATCCCGACAAGACGGAGCAGTCGCTCGAAGCACTGGTTCGCGCCCGATTGGTGACACTCGACGCGGAGACTGTGGAGATCACCCATGAAGCGCTGCTGCACGCCTGGCCACGCCTGCGCGACTGGATCGACGAGGACAGGAACGACAACCTGCTGCGGCAGCGGCTGGAGGACGACGGCAGGGCATGGGAGGGCTCGAATCGCGATTCGTCGCTCCTCTACCGGGGTTCCCGCCTGGAACAGGCCCACGGCTGGGCACAGTCGGCGGGTAACACCTTTCTGACCCGGAGCGCGGTGGAGTTCCTGGCCGCTTCGGTCAGGCTTCGCAAGCGCACCGTGTGGATCAGCCGCGGTGCCGTGTCGGCTCTGGTCGTCCTGGCGATGCTGGCCGTCGGTTCGGCGGTGGTCGCGTGGCAGCAGCGGGACGACGCCGTGTTCGAGCAGGTGCTCGCAGAAGCCGATCGCGTCCAGCACACGGATCCGTCGTTGTCCGCTCAACTCGACCTGGTGGCACACGGCTTGCGGCCGGACGACGAAGGCACGAACAACCGGCTGGTGTCGATCGTCAACGCGCCGCTCGCCACGCCGCTTCTCGGCCACTCCGGCGCCGTCTACCTCACCTCCTTCAGCCCCGACGGCCGGATCCTGGCCACGGCCAGCTACGACCGGACCGTCCGGCTCTGGGACGTGTCACACCCGTCCCGCCCCGAAGCGCTGGGCAAACCCCTCACGGGTCATACGAGTTGGGTGAGCACCGCAGTCTTCGGTCCGGACGGCCGCACCCTCGCCACCGCTTCGGACGACGGCACGATCCGGCTGTGGGACGTGCGGGATCCACACCGCCCACGCCCGCTCGGCTCCCCTTTGACCGGCCATGACGGCACCATCTACTTGCTCGCCTTCAGCCCGGACGGACACACTCTGGCCTCCGCCACCGAGGACAGGACCGTCCGCCTGTGGGACGTACGCGACCCTGCTCGGCCGAGGGCGCTCGGCGGTCTGACCGGCCACCGTGCAGACGTGCGCTGCGTGGCGTTCAGCCCCGACGGACGGACACTGGCAACCGGTGGCGACGACGACACGATCAGGCTGTGGGACATGACCGATCGGCGTCACCCTGCGCCGATCGGCACCGTGCTCACCGGCCACAAGGACACGGTGCACTCCGTGGCGTTCAGCCCAGACGGCCGCACCCTCGCCAGCGGCAGCGCGGACGACACCATCCAGCTCTGGAACGTGGCCTCGCCACGTCGCGCGAGACCGCTCGGCGCGCCGCTCACCGGCCACACCGGTCCCGTGTGGTCGGTGGCCTTCAGCCCCGACGGAACCATGCTCGCCGCCGCCAGCGCGGACAGCACGGCGAGCCTGTGGAACGTCAGCGATCCGGCATACGCGTCGCAGGTCGGCGAGCCACTCGCGGGGAGCGGCGGCGAGATGTACGCCCTGGGCTTCAGCCCTGACGGCCGGACCCTCGCCACCGGGAGCGGGGACAACAAGGTCCGCCTGTGGTCGATCCCGACTTCGGACATGATCGGGCGGATCGGAGCGTTCCGCCCCGATGGGCGGGTACTCGCCACGGCCGCCCGCGACGGAAGGATCCGGTTGTGGAACGTGAGCACTCCCAACCGGCCTGTGTCGCTGGGCGAGCCGTTCACCCCTGGGGCGGGCGAGGTGCGTGCGCCGGCTTTCTCCCCCGACGGCCGCACGCTCGCGGTGCTGACCGGAAGTCGAGCGGTGCAGCTGTGGAACGTCACCGACCCGGCCCGGCCCGTCGCCCACGGCGCGCCCGTCCCGCTGCGGACACGGTTCGCGGCTGCGCTGGCCTTCAGCCCGGACGGACATACGCTGGCAACGGCCTACGACGACCGCACCATTCAGTTGTGGGACGTCAGCGACCCCTCCCGCCTTCGAAGGCTCGGCGCGCCCCTGACCGGCCACAAGGGATACGTCAACGCCCTCGTATTCAGCCCGGGCGGCCGCACCCTGGCCAGCGGCAGCGCCGACGGCTCCGTCCGGCTCTGGAACGTGGCCGACCCGCGTCATGCGGCCGGGCTCGGCGCACCTCTCAAGGGGCATCTGGGCCCCGTCAACACGCTGGCCTACAGCCCGGACGGCCATACGTTGGCCAGCGGCAGCGACGACAACACGGTCCGGCTCTGGAACGTCACCGACTCCCCCGGGGCAACGCGGCTGGGCTCCCCTCTCACCGGCCATACCGACGCCATCGTGTCGCTGACGTTCAGCCAGGACGGCCGCACCCTGGCGAGCGGCGGCAACGACAACACGGTCCGGCTCTGGAACGTCAGCCGCCCGTCCAAGGCCGCTCCCATCGGCCAATCGATGAGCCCCAACGCCAAGACGGGCAACTTCCTGTCCTTCAGTCCCGACAGCGACATGCTCGGAGTGTCGAGCGGCACCGATACCGTCCGGCTGTGGAATTTGGACGTCGACGCGGCGGTTCGCCGTATCTGCTCCATCACGCGAGGCGTTCTCACACCGGAGAAGTGGCACGAATACCTGCCCCGTCTTTCGTACGAGCCTCCATGCGACCGTTAGCGGAGCGGGGCCACGCTGCGTGATCCCGATCACAACTCCCTGTTGCAGCTGATCAGTTGTCCCGGTCGCCCGGGCAGCTTGTTAGGCTTGGCGGAAGCCCGATCGTTGGTGCATCCCCCGTCGCCAACGGTCGGGCATTCTCATGGCCGGGGCCGTCCGGGCCGCCGGCTCGCGCTTCCGCGTACGGCGGGAACGGACGCACATGCGGGGTGGTGCTCCTCGGCGTGCATCCGACGCGGTCCCGAGCTTGCATCCGACGCGGTCCTCGCCGGTGGACGGCCCGGGGCCGGAGCGGGCGTGCTCCCGCGCGGTTCTCAGCAATTGTCGGTACCGGGTGACACAGTCGTCCCGTGGGCCGCGGAACCGACCGAGCCGGGTCATCACAGGAGAAGAGGCCAGCATGGAGTACACGCTCGAGGTCCTGTCCGTCCCCGTCACGGATGTCGACCGGGCCAAGGAGTTCTACGCAGACAAGTGTGGCTTTCATGTCGACCTCGACACCGAGGTGGCGCCGGGGGTCCGCATCGTGCAGATCACCCCGCCGGGGTCGCGGTGCTCTATCGCGTTGGAGCAGGGCATGCCGCCCTCCCCGTCGCAGCGGGCCATGAAGCCGGGCACGCTGCACGGCGTGCAGGTCTGCGTGACCGACATCACCGCGGCCCACGAGGAGTTGTCCGGGCGCGGCGTCGACATCAGCCCGGTGCAGCACGTGGGTCCCTCGGGCTGGGAGGAGGGCAAGGGCGAGACGTGGAACTCGTTCGCCTTCTTCACCGACCCGGACGGCAACGGCTGGGTGCTTCAGGAGGCGCCGTCGCCGCTGTGAGAGCGCTAGGGCCGCGGAGTTCGGCCCAATGGACCAACGCGCCGGAGGGCCGGCAGAACAACAGCTGCAGCAACCCCAGCAACCTGGACCTGGATCTGGATCTGGACCTCTCCGGGTCCCGAAACACGCCCCACTGCCTCGCTGTTGACGCCTCGCGCAACATTGGATCGGTCAACCGGTAAGCAGGAGCCACCACCGGTCCTACTCCCCGCCGAACGAGCCGGCCCCCGGGGACCAGGGTCACGCCCCTCGTCCCCGGGCCCGGTTCGTACTCGGGGATCGGCGTATCCCGCAAGGGGATCGCTCTACGACCAGCAGCCGTTCACCGTCGCCGCCAGTCCGTCCATCGCGTCCTTGATGGCGGCCGGGTCGGCCGTGGAGTCGTTCTCCACGAACGAGAAGACCTTCCACCGGCCGTCTTCACTCTTGGTGAGGCCGCTGAGCGCGATACCGCCGGTCAGCGTCCCCGTCTTGGCGCTGACCTCGCCGACCGCGCACTGCGAGTGGGCGTCGTCGAAGCGGCCCCATTCGGGGCCGAGGGTGCTGCCCGCCTCGCCCGCGACCGGCAGGCCGTCCCGGACCGGTCCGAGCCTGTACGCGTGGCGGGGGTCGGTCGCCAGATCGAGGATGCGGGCGATGGTGACGGCTGGTATGCGGTCGGCGCGGGAGAGGCCGCTGCCGTCGAACTGCTCGAAGCCGTCGAGCGGGACGCCGTACCGCTCGGCCAGGATCTCGCGGACGGCCGCCGTGCCGCCTTCGAAGGTCGCCGGGCGACCGGTGGCGAGGGCCGTCATGCGGAACAGGGTCTCGGCGATGTTGTTGTCGCTCTTCTTGAGCATCCGGTGGACGGTCTCGGACAGCTTCGGCGAACGGTGCCGGGCCACCGGGACATCGGTCGGGCGGCTCTGCCCGCGCGTGACCTCGCCGTCGACGGTGACGCCCTGGTCGGCGAGCCGGTCGGCGAAGACCTTCCCCGCGTCGACGGAGGTGTCCATGACCGCGTGTCCGTCGACGACGAGTGGGCGGACGGGGGCGACGTCCTCCGGGAAGTACCCGTCGTTCCAGCCGTTGGCCAGGGACGGTTCCGGGAAGAGGCCGTCGTCGACTCGTACCTTGACGGTGCCGACACCCGCGTGGGACAGGCCCGCGGCGGCGGTCCTGGCCAGTTCGGCCACATCGTCACCGGTCAGCAGCCGGTCCCCGCCGCCCACGAGTGTCAGCGTGCCGTCGCCGTATACGACCCTCGTCGTGAACCGGTGGTCCGGGCCCATCGCGCCGAGGGCGGCCGTGGCGGTGGCCAGCTTGGCGTTGGAGGCGGGCATCAGCGCTCTCCCGGCGTTGTGCCCCCATATGACCTTGTCGGACTCGGCGTCCATGACGAATCCGCCGATGTTCGTGCCCAGGCGCGGGTCGTTGACACGGGAGTCGAGGTTTTCGGAGATCTCCTCGTCCGGGCTGCCGCTGTCCGCGTCGGGGGCGTCTGCGGCCGTCGCGACGGTGGCCCGGTCCGCCGCGAACGCCGACCCCGCGGCCGTGGCACCGACGGTGCCGGCGACCGGAACGGTGACGGCAAGGACGAGCGCGCGCCGAGCGGCCAGGCTCAGCGGAGCGGTCCGCGTTCCGTTCTTCCTTCTGTGTCGCGGTCCACGACTCTGGGGGCCGTGACTCTGCGGGGCGGCGGCGGGTGCGGGCGCCGGTGGAGGGATGGGCGATGCGTGGTCCATACGGGGACGTGCTCCACGGGGTGAGGTGGCGGGCGGCGGCGGTCACACTCGGTGCGACCACGACGGCCCTACGCGCCGTGGGGCAAGGCCGGTTCATCGTCGGGCGCACAGCGGCCAATCCTGCCACCCGCCGGTGCCGGGAAAACCCTCGGACCCTTCAGGGTACGCGGCAACGGCCGGGCAGTGCGGCCAAGTCGGGGCGGCGCGGCCTGGCGCCCTGCCTGAGGCCCGGCACGGCGCCCTGCCTGAGGCCCGGCCTGGGGCACGGCCTCAGAAGGTCTCTCCCGCACCGTCCCCGTTCTCCCCGTACCACGCGCCCAGTTCGCCCGTGGCGGTCTCGCCGCCCTCGGGGAGCGGCTGTTCGCACCAGATGGTCTTGCCGCCCGGGCTCGGGCGCGTGCCCCAGCGGCGGGTGAGCTGGACGACGAGCAGCAGGCCGCGTCCGCCCTCGTCCAGGGCCGGGGCGCGGCGCAGATGCGGGGCCGTGCTGCTGCCGTCGGAGACTTCGCAGATCAGGCTGGACTCCTTGATCAGCCGGAGCTGGATCGGTGGGGACCCGTAGCGCAGGGCGTTGGTGACCAGTTCGCTCACCACCAGCTCCGTGACGAAGCCGGCCTCCTCCAGCCCCCACAGCGCCAGCCGTTCGAGCGCCCACGTACGCGTCTCGGCAAGAGCGGCCGGGTCCATGGGCACGTCCTTGACGGCGACGCGGTCCGCGTGCAGGGCATGGGTGCGGGCCACCAGCAGGGCCGCGTCGTCGGCGGCCCGGTCGGGGATCATCGCCTCGATCACGGTGTCGCACATGGAGTCGAGCGAGTTAGAGGGCTTGGCGAGGACGGTACGCAAATGGTCCAGCCCCTCGTCGAGATCGCCGGCGCGCGAGCCGAGAAGGCCGTCGGTGTACAGGGCGAGCACGCTGTCCTCGGGGAGTTCCATCTCCCGCGATTCGAAGGGCAGTCCGCCGAGTCCGAGCGGCGGTCCGGGCGTAACGGGGACGAAGTCGACCTGGCCGTCCGGGGCGAGGACGGCGGGGGGCGGATGCCCGGCGGAGGCGAAGGAGAACATGCGGGTGACGGGGTCGTAGATCGCGTACAGGCACGTGGCCCAGTGCCCCGAGATCTGCGCGTCGACCGATTCGGCGCCGGACTCGGCGTCCTCCCCGGCCCCGAGGTGGGTGACGAGGTCGTCCAGGTGCGTGAGCAACTCGTCGGGCGGCAGGTCCACATCGGCGAGGGTGCGTACCGCCGTGCGCAAGCGCCCCATGGTGGCGGAGGCGTGGAGTCCGTGTCCGGCCACATCACCGACGGCCAGGGCCACGCGGGCTCCCGAGAGCGGGATGACGTCGAACCAGTCGCCGCCGACACCGAATTGGGAGTCGGCGGGCAGATAGCGGAAGGCGATGTCCAGCGCGGGCTGCCGGGGGAGCTCCTGCGGGAGCAGGCTGCGCTGGAGCGCGAGGGCGGTGGTGTGCTCGCGGGTGTAACGGCGGGCGTTGTCCAGGCAGATGCCGGCCCGCCGGACCAGGTCCTCGGCGAGGACCGCGTCGTCCTCTCCGAAGGGCTCCTTGCTTCCCGAGCGGATGAACATCGTCACACCCAGAGTGACGCCGCGTGCGCGGATGGGGGCCAGCATGAACGAGTGGAAGCCGTACCGTCGGGCGCTCTTTGCCCGCGCCGGATCGTCCTCGAACCACTGGACGACGCTGGGGTCCGTCACCTGGAGGACGACCGGGCGCCGCGCGGTCAGACTGCGGACGGGGGGCGCGCGGTACGGGTAGACGTCGACGTAGCCGACGTCGACCACCGACTCGGGGGCGCCCTCGTTGACGGAGCGGTGGGCGACGCGGCGCAGTTCCGCACCGCCGGTGGGCGGTCCCGGCTCATCGCCGTGGAGGAAGGGTTCGAGCAGGTCGACACTGGCGAAGTCGGCGACGCCGGGGACGGCGATGTCGGCGAGTTCCTGTGCGGTCCTGGCCACGTCGAGGGTGCTGCCGATACGGAGGCTGGCCTCGTTCAGGACGGCCAGCCGTTCCCGGGCGAAGTGCTGTGCGGTGACGTCGCCGACCGTGGCGCAGACGCCGAGGACACGCCCCGCGCGGTCCCGCAGCAGCGACGCGTCGGCCGAGAACACGTGGTCCTGGTCCGGGTCGGCGGGAGTGCGTCCGCGGATCCGGAAGCCGACGACCGATTCGCCGGTCCCCATCACCTCGCGCATGCGGTTCTCCCAAGCCAGGGTGTCGGGTCCGGTGAGGAAGTCGTCCACGCGGGCCCCCATGCGTTGCTCCTGCGTCACGCCCATCACCCGGCTCATCGCCTCGTTCTGACGCACGCAGCGCAGGTCCGTGTCGTAGACGGTCAGGGCGACCGGTGATTCGGTGAACAGCCAGTCCAGCAGGGCGTGTTCGTCCACCGGGGTGCCGCCTCCGGGGTGACCCAGCGTCAGGATCCGTTCGGTGCCGGCGCCATGTCGCGTGAAGTCGCTGACGCGCACCGGGAGACGCAGACGGCGGCCGTCCTCGTGGCGCATGGTGAGCTCACCGCGCCATCCGTCGCGGACCGCGGAGAACGAGGGGGAGGCGCTGGATGCGAGGAGGCCGGAAAGCGGACGGCCCATGACGGCGGCGGGGGCGTAGCCGAGGAGCCGGTGGGCGGCGGGGCTCCATCCGGTCACGATGCCGCGGCGGTCGATCATGATCGCGGCGTGGTGGGAGCCGGGGAGGCTGGGGAGCCGGTCGCGCGGTGTGGCATCGTCGGCGTCCATGTGCCAGCCCTCACTCGGCGGAATGGCCTGAATTCTCCGCTCGGTCTCTGGTCGACGGTTGATTCCTGTACCACGGTGATTCCCGCTCAGAACAGAACAAATCCGCCTATATCACCCTCGCTGGCCGTGGCGGTATGCGGAGCCGGTCCCACGGCCCGGTGACCCGGCCGGGTCCCTCGGCCGGGTCACCGCGGGATCATGGGGACACCAGCGCCGTCACGGCGCCGTACTCGTGAGGAGCAGGGCGATGTCGTCGGCGCGATAGGCGGAGCGGCGGGCCCCGACGAGCAGCCGGTCCGCCAGTTCGTCGAGCGAATCCGCACGGGCATGGGCCAGGGACGCCCGGAGCCGGTCCACCCCGAGATCGATGTCCGCGCCGCGCTCCTCCACCAGACCATCCGTGTAGAGGGCGAGAACCGAGCCGGGCGGAAGGCTGATCAGGGTCTCCGGATAGCCGCTCGCCCGGTCGACGCCGAGGAGCGGCCCGACCTCCAGATCCAGGACGTCGGCCGTCCCTTCGGGATGGCGCAGGAGCGGCGGGGGGTGACCGGCCCGTACGGCGTACGCATGGTGCTTGCCGGGTTCGAGACGGACGTAGCAGCAACTGGCGAGGAGGCCCGGGTCGAGGTCGATCAGGGTCTGGTTGGCACCGGCCACCACGTCGCCCGGCGTGTGCCCGACCGCGGTGAACGCCCGTACGGCGCTGCGGAGCTGGGCCATGGTGGCCGCGGCGCTGACGCTGTGCCCCTCCACATCCCCGACGACCAGGGACACCGCGCTCCCGGCGGGAATGACGTCGTACCAGTCGCCGCCGATCTCCATACCGCTCGTGCCGGGCAGGTACCGGGCGGTGCTGCTGAGGCCGGGAAGAACGGGCAGGCTGTGCGGCAGCAGCGCCTGCTGCAGACCGCGGGCGAGGGCGAACTCCGCATCGTAGAGACGGGCCCGTTCCAGGGCCTGCGCGATCAGACCGGCGAGGGCGGTGAGCACGCTCCGGTCTGTCGTCCCGAAACGGTGGGGCTCGTCGAAGCCGAGCACACACGTACCGACGGGGCGGCTGGAGGCGATGAGCGGCAGATACGCCCAGGAACCCACCTCGCCGGCGGGCACGCCCGGATAGATCTGCGCGAGGTCCTTCTGCGACTCGAGGAACAGCGGGACCCCCGAGGTCAACGCCTCCGTCCCGGGCAGATGCGCCTGGAGCCGCTCACCCTCCAGCCATTCCAGGAAGTCCTTGTGGCGGCCGGCCCTGCAGAGCAGGTGCATCTTGCCCTCCCGGGCCACGAAGACCGCAAGCTCCTGGCCGCCGAACGCCGGGAGCAACTGCTCGGCGACGGCCGTACAGACCTCCCGTACGGTGACGGCTTCGGTGAGTGCACTCCCGAGCTGCAATACGTGGTACATCACGCCCAGCCGCGCCGGTGCGGTGACGGCGGGGGCGGTCGCCGCGGCCGCCGTCTCCGCCGACGCGGCGGGTGCCGTCGCGGCCGCCGGCAGCCGCCCCACGGGGACGGCCCGGCCCGTCACCCCGTTCGCGTCGGGGTGGAAGGAGAAGGCGATCCACTGGTCGGGCGGACGGCGGGCCAGGAACGAGGCAGGCTGCTGGGTGACCATCGCGGAGCGGTGACGGAACTCGAAGGCGGGGTCGGACAGCCACGGCAGGACGTCCCACAGGCTCCGGCCGAGCAGGTCCTCGACCCCGACGCCGAGCAGATTGACAAGGCTCGGGTTGGCGTAAGTGACCCGGCCGTCCGGGGTGAGCGAGAAGAGCCCGTCCCGCAACCGCTCGACGGCCGCGACGGCGGCGGTCCCGACCCTCGCGTCGACGATCGCCCCCACCACATGGGCACGCCCGCCCGCGTCGGGCGGATCCGGTGTACGGCCCCACAGCTCGATGACCCGGTACGTCTCGCCCCCGGGGCCGCCGCCTCCGGTGTCCCGGACGCGCAGGCGCTGCGCGACGACCCGGCCCTCGGCCGCGGCCCTGCGGCCCGCGGCACGGAAGGCGGCCAGGTCGCCGGGGTGGAGGTGGGCGGAGAGGGTGTCGAGGCGTCCGTCGAAGGACGCGGGGTCGATACCGAAGATGGAGCAGAGCTCTTCGTCCGCCACGAGAGTTCCCTTTGCGAGGTCCCAGTCGAAGATGCCGACCCGGACCGCGGGCGCCGAGACCGCGGGAGCCTCGACAGGGGTCGTCGACGCGTCGCACTCGACGGGATCTCCCGTACGGTCGCTCAGTTCGGCGAGGGAGACCCCGAGCCGGAAGGCGATGGTGCGCAGCTGGCGGCGCCGGACCTTGGGGAGACCCCGGCTGCCATTCGGAGCCGACCAGACGACCGCCATCGCGCCGAAGGTCTCCTCGTCCGTGCCCACGGGCACCGAGCACGAACCGAACGCGTACGGCAGGGCCACCGCCAGCTGCGGATAGCGGCGCATCGTCTCGTCGCCGTCGGCCAGGTGGATCGTGCGGCGGGAACTGTAGGCGGCGGCAACGGGGATGGGGCTGCCGACCGCGATGAGGTGCCAGCCCCCGAGCTGGGACGGCGGCATCCCGCAGGTGGCGGCCAGCACGATCGAGCGGCGGTCCCGCGAGCGCAGGAAGATGCTGCCGGAGTACGCACCGGACACCTCCACAGCCCTCACGACGGCCGTGGACAGCAGGTCCTCGCGCTCACCGGCCCCGCTGACGATCGCACCGGTCATACACCCAGTGTGCGCGGCCCGGCCCGTACTGCCCAGCACTCCCGAGACCTGGCAGGACATCACGCGGCAGATCGGAGGGCGCGGGGCGTGGGCCGGGGAGTTCGCGGGAAGGAAAACCCGCGTCGCACGGGTGATCACGAGCGCCTGGGACCCATTGCGGACGGTGCCGCCGGGGAGACAGCCGGGTGGGGCGAGTCGACGAGTGAAGGCGGGCCGACGAGCAGGGGACGGGCCGAGGAATGAAAGCGGGCCGACGGGTGGGGCGGGCCGACGAATGAAAGCGGGCCGACGGGTGGGGCGGGCCGCTTGCGGAGAGGTGCCGAGAAGGGAGTCACCATGCGACCGACCCCGGCCGGTGAGCCGGACACCGCGATCTGGCGGGTTCGAGGTGCACCTCTGGTGCCCGGATCCGGCAGTGGACCACTCCGCGGCGTACGTCTGGCGGTCAAGGACCTGTTCGCCGTGGCCGAGCACCGGATCGGCGCCGGAAACCCGGCATGGCTGGCCGAGGCGGCCCCGGAGCAGGAACACGCCTGGGCCGTACGCGCCTTGCTCGAGGCGGGCGCCGACATCACCGGCATCGCGCAGACCGACGAGTTCGCCTACAGCCTCAACGGCACCAATGCGCACTACGGCACTCCGCCCAACCCCGCCGCCCCCGGCCGGATGCCCGGCGGCTCCTCCAACGGTCCGGCGAGCGCGGTGGCGCTCGGGCAGGCGGACGCCGGTCTGGGCAGCGACACGGCGGGCTCCATCCGCGTACCCGCCTCGTACTGCGGGCTCCACGGCATGCGGCCCACGCACGGGGCCATCCCCGTCGGCGGCCTGCTGCCGTTGGCCCCGGCCTTCGACACGGTCGGGTGGCTGGCACGGGACGCCGAGCTGCTCGGGCGGCTGGGCGATGTACTGCTGCCCCCCGCACCGGACATGCCCCCGCTACGCGTCGCGCGCATGGTGACGGACCTGGTGGGCCTGGCGCGTGAACCGGTACGCGAGGCCTTCCGCCCGGAGGCCTCTGCGCTGGCCGCCCGGACAGGACTGCGGATCGAGGAGACGCCCGCTCTGCACGGGGACCATACGGCGTGGGCGGTGGCGTTCACCACGGTTCAGCTCACGCAGGCCTGGGAGTCCGACGGCGCGTGGGTCAGCGCCCACCCCGGCGCACTCGGGCCCGGAGTGGCCACGCGCTTCGAGCGCGCGGCGGCGGTGACCGCGGAGGAACGGGCCGCGGCCCAGAAGGTCCTGGACGGTGCCACGCGCACACTGCTGGACGCCGTGCCGCCGGACACCGTGCTCCTGCTGCCCACCACCAGCGCCCCCGCCCCGCGGGCAGACGCCGACCGCGAGGGTATGACCGCCACCCGGCAGGCGACCGTGCGGCTCACCTGCCTGGCCTCCCTCTCAGGGCTGCCCTGTGTGTCCATGCCCTTGATGACGGTGGGCGGCCTGCCGGTGGGGCTGTGCGCGATCGGGGCACCCGGCAGCGACCGTGCCCTGCTCCGGCTCGCACTCGCGTCGGCCTGATCGCGTCGATGTGAACGAACCGGCAGGTGCCCGGCTTGATGCGGTCGCCCAGCACCGAGGTCGTGGCCCTGACCACCTCCGGCAGCTCGTCGTGGAAGGCCTGATGGTTCTGCTCGAACGCGACGCGGGTGACGGAGGCGTAGGCCTTGCGGGCGCCTCGGCGCGTTGGACTCGTCGGGCGCGGCCCGTCGAAGAGATCGCAGACCGCGAAGCGCTCACCGGCACCCTCGAGGGTGCCGGTGAAGATCTCACAGGTCCGCGGGAACAGGGCGGGGATCCGCGATCATGCGTCCGCCGGGAAGTACGGGGGTGTCCACCACAGGGCCGCAGGGAAGCGGCGGGAAGCGGTCATTCCTCGGGCAGGCTCTCCCACGCCTCGCCCTCGCCGAACAGCTCGTAGCCCTTGTCGGCGGCGATCTCCGCCGCGTGGGCCCGGCTGCGGACGGGCACCTCGTGCCTGCGGCTCCTCACCGCGGGCTCCGGTCCGTCCGCCTTCTCCATCGCCACGATCTTGTATGTCTCGTAGACGACCTGGCCGGGCTCCTTCTTACTCCAGACCACATGCATGCTGGTTCCCATCGGGATCACTCCCAACCGGACGAGTCCCCTCACATCAGGTTCTCACCTGGAGGAGTGATCGGCGCGGGAGAGGACACCGGTAGTCTTCCCGGCACGGTGCGTCACCAGCGGCTGTGCAGGATCAAGGGCGAAATGCGCGCACGCTGTACATGAGCGGGATCCGCGGGCGGTCCTGCGGGCGGCGGAACAGGCCGTCGCCGCCGCGCGAGGACGTCAACCGCTGGAAGACCGTCGCGTCGTGCTCGTGCACGAAGTCGATCCGCAGCCCGGCCGCCGCCAGCGCGGAGACCAGCTCGCCGACCGGGTGCCCCCACCCGGCACCGTCAGCGGGCACAACTGGGGCGTCGAGACCGGCGTACGGGTCCGGCGACTCGTCGGCCCAGGCGTCGGCGCCGAAAGAGTCGCGGACGAGGCGGGCACCGGTCTCGTCGTCGAGAGTGTCCGCGAGGGGATGGATCTCGGCGAGATGGAGGAAGCCGCCCGGAGCGACGAGGGCGGCGGCGATCTCGGCCCAGCGCGGGATGTCGGGCAGCCGGGACAGGGCGCCCGGGCCCGCGACGACGATGTCGTACGAGGCGTCGGGAACGGCTTCGGCGGCGTCGTAGAGATCGGCGGCGACGAATGCGGCGCGATCGGCCGTGAACCCGGATTCGGCGGCCAGTTCGCGGGCGGCGTCCACGGCCGGCTCGGAGATGTCGAGGCCGACGACCGGGTGCGCGCCGCGCCGGGCCCAGGAAAGGGTCTCCACACCGATGTGGCACTGGAGGTGGAGCAGGGACTTACCTGTGACGTCCCCCACCTCGGCGGCCACGAAGTCGCGGATGGTGTCCTCGCCCCGGCGGAAAGCGCCGAGGGCGGCGAGGGCATGATCCTCGCCCGCCCTGTCCATTGCGCCCCTTTCGCCCCACACGGCGCGGTTGGACTGGAGCCAGTCGTCGCCGGGAGAGTCCGGGCCGTCGGATTTCTGCATGGGGTCGGAGGTTATCCACAGGCTGAGGGCTTCGCCACCGCGTTGTCCGCAGGTCTGCGCAGAATGGGGTCATGACTGATGAGAGCACCGGGCCCGCGGGGTCCGCCGGGCCCACGGGGGCCACCCAGTCCACCGGGTCCACGGGAACCACGAAGTCCACCGGGTCCACGGGGTACACCGGGTACACGGGAGCCACGGGATCCATGCCGGACTGGGAGAAGCGCTTCAGGGCACCGCGGGTGGGGCTGCCGGACTGGGCAGAGGACGCCCCCGACCGGTCGCTGTTCGTGTCGAACGCCACGGGGACGTACGAGTTGTACGCCTGGGACCGCACGACCGGCGAGCAGCGGCAGGCCACGGACCGGCCGAACGGCACGACGGACGGCGCCCTTTCCCCCGACGGGGCGTGGCTGTGGTGGTTCAGCGACACAGACGGCGACGAGTTCGGGGTGTGGATGCGGCAGCCCTTCGGGGGCGGTGAGGACGAGCCCGCGACACCCGGGCTCGACCCCTCCTACCCGGCGGGCCTGGCGCTCGGGCGGGACGGCACGGTGGTCGTCGGCCGGTCCACGGACGAAGACGGCTCGACGATCCATGTCCTTCGTACGGCGATTGGCACCGCCGCCGAGCCGACAGGAGCCGTGACGTCGGCGGAGACCTCGAAGCCGGCCGAAACCCCGAAGCCGGTCGAAACCCCGAAGCCGGTCGAAACCCCGAAGCCGGTCGAAACCCCGAAGCCGGTCGAAACCCCGAAGCCGGTCGAGATCTACCGGCACCGCGAGTCGGCGGGTGTCGGCGATCTGTCCTACGACTCCTCGCTGATCGCGATCGAGCACACCGAGCACGGCGACGCTATGCACTCCGCGCTGCGCGTGGTCCGCCTGGACGGCTCGGTCGTGGCTGAGCTGGACGACACGAAGGGAGGCACCAAGGAACTGGGCCTGGCGTGCCTCGGTTTCGCACCTGTCGACGGCGACTCCCGGATGCTCGTGGGACACCAGCGCGGCGGGCGCTGGGAGCCGATGATCTGGGACCCGGTGACGGACGAGGAAACCGCCCTGGCCATCGACCTGCCCGGCGATGTCGGCGCGGATTGGTATCCGGACGGGTCGGCGCTGCTCATCGACCACAGCTACCAGGCACGCAGCGAGCTGTTCCGCTACGACCTCGCCACCTCCGCGCTGATACGGCTGGAGACCCCCGCGGGCACGGTGTCGGGGGCGACGGCGCGCCCCGACGGGTCGGTGGAATACCTCTGGTCGTCCGCCGAACAACCCCCTGCCGTCAGGGCGACGACGGGGCGGACGGTTCTCGACCCGCCCGGCATGCGGGCCCCGGGATCCGTACCGGTCACGGACGGGTGGGTGGACGGCCCCGGCGGCAGGGTGCACGCGCTGGTGCAGAAGCCGGAGGGCGCAGGCCCTTTCCCCACGGTCTTCGACATTCACGGCGGACCGACCTGGCACGACAGTGACGCCTTCGCCGCGGGTCCCGCAGCCTGGGTCGACCACGGCTTCGCCGTCGTACGGGTCAACTACCGCGGTTCGACAGGCTATGGGCGGGAGTGGACGGACGCGCTCAAGCACCGCGTCGGGCTCATCGAACTCGAGGACATCGACGTGGTGCGGGTGTGGGCCGTGGAGTCCGGCCTCGCGGACCCCGCCCGGCTGGTGCTCGCGGGCGGTTCGTGGGGCGGCTATCTGACACTGCTCGGACTCGGCACGCAGCCGGATGTGTGGGCCGTGGGCCTGGCCGCGGTGCCGGTCGCCGACTACGTCACCGCGTACCAGGACGAGATGGAAGCGCTGAAGGCGATGGACCGCACCCTGCTGGGCGGCACACCGGAAGAGGTACCGGAGCGGTTCAAGGCCTCGTCGCCGCTGACGTACGTGGACCAGGTGCGAGCGCCCGTGCACATCTCGGCGGGCATGAACGACCCGCGCTGCCCGATCCGCCAGGTCGAGAACTACGTCCGCAGGCTGGAGGAGCGGGGCGCCCAGCACGAGGTGTACCGGTACGACGCGGGGCACGGCTCCCTCGTCGTGGAGGAGCGCATCAAGCAGCTGCGGATGGAGATCGACTTCAGCGAGCGGCATCTGCCGGCGGCGACCGGCTGAGGCGGCTGCCCGGGACGAACTCGGGCGGCCACGCACTGCCGGCCGGCCCGAAGGACTGCGTGGCCGGGAAGGAGACGTGGCAGAGAAGGAGACGTGGCAGGGGAGGTCGGTACGGCGGGAAATTCGGTGCGGCAGGGCTGAGGTCGGTCCCGCGGGGGGAAGTCGGTGCGGCAGAGCTGAGGTCGGTCCGACCGGGGAAGTCGGTGCGGCCAGGGGAGGTCGGTACGGTTCGGGAAGTCGGTGTGGCCAAAGGCGGTGGGTGCGCCAGGGGGAGACCAACGCTGCCGATGAGGTTGGTGCGGCCGGGCTGATGCGCTGCCGCGCAGCACCGTCGCCGGGCCCGTCGGCGTGGGCAGCTTGTGGGCGCGCGGGCCCGGAGCGGAGGGCGCCCGAGCGGGGGGCTCCGTGGGGTGGGGGGTGGGGGTGGGGGAGGCCCCCCGGAGCCCCGCCGAACTCAGCGCGATCAGCACAGCCGTAGCCCACCCGCCCGCCACCTGACCGTCAGGGACGGGCACCCGTGGAGTCTGCCTGCTCCTGCGGCGGTTCGGTCCGTTCCTGTGCCGGTTCCGTCTGCTGCTGTGGCGGCGCCGACGCCGACGATTCGGTCTGCTCCGGCAGGAGGCCCAGAGCGATGTCACGCTGGGCCTCCACCTCACGGCGGAGGAGGCGGAACCACATGAAGAGGAAGAAGCCCGCGAAGACGAACCACTCACCGGTGTAGCCGAGGTTCTGGAACGCCTTGACGTCGAGGCCGGTGCCCTCGACAGCGGCTGGGGGCACGGCTCGCAGGGCGCCCGGGGTCTCGCCTTCGGGAAGGGTGATCCAGGCGTTGTGCACGGGGTAGGGCACGAGGTTGACCAGAGACGCGGCGCTGATCATGCCGACTTGGCCCTGACGCAGGCCGCCGGCCGCATGTGCGCCGTCGGTGCCCTGGTTCTCCGAAGCCTGGAGCGCTCCGGTCACAGTGACCTCGCCGCGCGTCGGCGCGGGCACGCGGGCGCGGTCGGCCGCGGTGTCCGCATCGCCGGGCAGCCAGCCGCGGACGACGGGAAGCGCCTTGCCCCCGTCCGTACGGAGGAGGGTGAGGACGTAGAAGCCGGTCTTGTCGTCCAGCCGCCGGTCCGGGACGAGCAGTTGGTCGTTCTCGTAGTGGCCGGTCGCGGTGGCGAGCCGGCCCGAGGTTTCCTTGGTGACGGGCAGCAGGCGCTCCAGCGGTTCGGCGGCCTGCGAGGCGTGAGCGTCCTCGTCCCGCTGCTGTTCCTGGTGCGATTCGACGCGCGCCTCGAAGCGACCGAGCTGCCAGCTCCCCATGAGCAGGCAGAAGGGCACGCCCAGCGCGACGAACACGTTGATGCCCCACCAGCGGGGCGTCAGCAGGAATCGGTACACACCGCCACGGTACGGGCCTGCGGCCGGGGTGCCCGCGTCGGGGTGCCTGCGGCCGGGCCGCCCGCGTCGGGGTGCCCGCCGGACGCCGCGGGTGCGTCAACAGCCTTGCGGAGTCAGTCCCCGGCCGTCCGGCGGGGCGGACCTGAGACAGGCCCGCCCCGCTCTCCTCCCCTCCCGAGGTCTTTGCCGGGTGCGTTGAAGAATTCATCCGGCGCCCTGCGCGGAACGTGCCGCGCGTCAGGACGCCTCCAGCGCTCCCGTGCGATAGATCGTTCCGGCACAGGCGTTGGTGATCGTGGCGCTCGACGCGGCCGGATCGCCCGCCTGGGGCGTGTGGCTGAGTTCGACGCTGCCCGTGGACGGCGCCGGGTCGTCGGCGGACCCGTCGGCCGCGGGCTGTCCGCCCGGGTCGCCCGTGCCGCCCGGGTCCGGCGAGTTGCCCGGGGCGGGGCAGCCGCCCGAGCCCCCGTCCGCCGGAATCCAGGCGAACTTGACCTCGTACGCGACTCCGGGCTTGAGGATCACCCTCTGCGGCTCGGTGGCCGGGTCGGGCAGGCCAGTGGCCGCGTCGCCGGCCGTGTGGTCGATGACACTGATCCGGCTACCGTCGGCGCCTCCCTGCGCCGATGCGAGCACGAGCCCGCCGCCGTCGATCGCGCATGCACTCTCGGAGGTGTTGGAGACGCGGAAAGAGCCGTAGACCGTGCTCGCGCCGTCGAGCGTGCCGGGCGTGGCCGCGCCGTTGGTGAGCTGGTCACGGGTGCAGACGGGCGAGGTGGCCGCCATGGTCTCGGACGGCCCGGCTCCGGCGCCGGCCGTGTTTCCGCCCGGCTCCTGGGAGTCGTCGCCCGTGCCTGCGTTCTTGCCGTCCTTGTCGCTGTCTCCGGTGGCTTTGTCGGACGGCTTCAGGTCACCGGCGCCGTCTCCGCCGCCGGCGTCGGAGCCGTTGGTCGTGCCGCCCTGGGCGACTTCGCTGTGCCCGGCGTTGGCGGGGCGGTCGTCGTTGCCGTCGCTCAGGGCGGCGTGCATCAGTGCCGGGACGGCGGTGCCGACGAGCAGCACGGCGGCGGCGGCGCCGACGAGTACCTGCCGCTTGCGGGCGCGGCGGACGGGGACGGCACGCCGGAGGTGTTCGAGTGCGTCGGGCGAGGGCTCGAGTTCGTCGACGGCGGTGTGGAGCAGCCGCCGCAGCGCATCCTCGTCCGGCCTCAGTTCATTCTCGGCCGGGCGCAGCGCATCCTCGTGCGGGCGGGGTGAATCCTCGTGCGGGCTCGGACCGCCCTCCGGCTCGTCCTTGGGGCCGGTGCGCTTCCGCAGGTCGTGCATCAGACCGTCCAGCCCTTTCCGGCTGTCGGGTCCGTCGTGCTGGTTGCTCATGCCGGGGCCTCCATGGCGACGCGCAGCGCCGCGATCCCCCGTGAACCGTACGCTTTGACGGAGCCAAGAGATATGCCGAGCGTGTCGGCGACCTGTGCTTCGGTCATGTCGGCGAAGTACCGCAGTACGAGTACTTCGCGCTGCCTGCGCTGCAGTCCGCGCATCGCCTGGATCAACTGGTCGCGTTCGAGCTGCTCGTACGCCCCCTCCTCCGCGCTCGCCATGTCGGGCATCGGCTTGGAGAGCAGCTTCAGTCCGAGGATGCGGCGGCGCAGGGCGGAACGGGAGAGGTTGACGACGGTCTGCCGCAGATAGGCGAGGGTCTTCGCCGGGTCGCGGACCCTGTTGCGCGCGGAGTGCACGCGGATGAAGGCTTCCTGGACGACGTCCTCGCAGGAGGCGGTGTCGTCCAGGAGCAGGGCCGCGAGACCGAGCAGCGACCGGTAGTGGGCGCGGTAGGTCTCGGTCAGGTGGTCGACTGTGGTGCCCGCTGTCATCGCCCCGTCAGAATCCTCGCGCTGTGACGGGATGCGGGCGGGAGGCACGGCGGGCACGGGCGCGATCACCGGCATGCCGCCGGTCGCGCGGGGACCGACCGGACGCAGTACCGCCGCGCCGGCCCCATGTGTCGCTGCCATGCCGAAGACCTCTGCCACGCCTGTTGGACACGCTGCCCCCCGTCAGGGTTGTACGCGTGAGCCACCGCTTCTGCCGACGGACCCGCTTTTACCGACGGACCGAATGCCCTCATGCGCACCATTCTTTCCTGAATGCCCCATTCACCGCAGCGACTCGGAAGGACGACCACAAAGACGCTCCCCGCCCAACTGCCGGTTGCAGTGAGCGGGGAGCGAATTCTCGAACAGGTCCATCGCCCGTATCAAGCAGTACGGACCATGCACTTGCTCACTCAATCTTCACAAGTCCAACACGACTGCTGCGCATGGTTTTACGCCGCGGCCAGCTCCGCTGCAACAAGTTCCGCGATCTGGGCGGTGTTGAGCGCGGCCCCCTTGCGGAGGTTGTCGCCGCAGACGAAGAGCTCGAGCGCGTTGGGGTCGTCCAGCGAGCGCCGCACCCGGCCCACCCAGGTCGGATCCGTGCCCACGACGTCCGCCGGCGTCGGGTATTCGCCCTCGGCCGGGTTGTCGCACACCACAACACCCGGCGCCGCGCTGAGGATCTCGTGCGCCTGGGCCACCGTGACCGGGTTCTCGAACCGCGCGTGCACGGTCAGCGAGTGCGTCGTGATCACGGGGACGCGGACACAGGTCGCAGTGACCCGCAGATCCGGCAGCCCCAGGATCTTGCGCGACTCGTTGCGGACCTTGAGCTCCTCGGATGACCAGCCGTCGTCCTTGAGCGAGCCCGCGAACGGCACGACGTTGTACGCGATCGGCGCCGGGTACGGGCCCAGTTCGCCGACAACACGCCGTACGTCACCGGGCTGCGCACCCAGTTCCGTACCGGCGACCTTGGCGATCTGTTCGCGGAGGGTGTCGATGCCCTCCTTCCCCGAACCCGAGACGGCCTGGTACGAGGAGACGATCAGCTCGGTCAGCTCGAACTCGGCATGCAGCGCGCCCAGCGCGACGATCATCGAGAGCGTCGTGCAGTTGGGGTTGGAGATGATGCCGCGCGGACGGCTCCGCGCGGCATGCGCGTTCACCTCGGGCACCACCAGCGGCACATCCGGGTCCATCCGGAAGGCGCCCGAATTGTCCACGGCAACCGCGCCCTTGGCGGCGGCGACCGGAGCCCACTGGTCCGAGACCTCGTCGGGCACGTCGAACATCGCGACGTCCACGCCCTCGAAGGCCTCCTCGCTCAGCGCGACGACCTCGACCTCCTCACCGCGCACGGTGAGCTTCTTGCCGGCCGAGCGCGGCGAGGCGATGAGCCTGATCTCGCCCCAGATGTCGGCACGTTCGGAGAGGATGCCGAGCATCACCGTGCCGACGGCGCCGGTGGCGCCGACGACGGCGAGAGTGGGCTTTGCGCCCGCGGCCCGGGCCGTTGTCATCGGCCTGTCCCTCCGTACACGACGGCCTCGTCGGACTCGCTGTCGAGCCCGAAAGCCGTGTGCACGGCGCGGACGGCCTCGTTGACGTCGTCGGCGCGGGTCACCACGGAGATCCGGATCTCCGAGGTGGAGATCAGCTCGATGTTGACCCCGGCGTTCGACAGCGCCTCGAAAAAGGTTGCGGTGACGCCCGGGTTGGTCTTCATGCCCGCGCCGACGAGCGAGATCTTCGCGATCTGGTCGTCGTAGCGGAGCGATTCGAAGCCGATGGCGGTCTTCGCGCGCTCCAGGGCACCGATGGCCTTCTTGCCCTCGGTCTTCGGCAGGGTGAAGGAGATGTCGGTGAGACCGGTGGATGCCGCCGACACGTTCTGCACGACCATGTCGATGTTGATCTCGGCGTCCGCGATCGCCCGGAAGATGGTCGCCGCCTCGCCCGGCTTGTCCGGAACGCCGACCACCGTGATCTTGGCCTCGGATGTGTCGTGGGCAACCCCCGAGATGATCGCCTGCTCCATCGGTAGTTCCCCTTGCTTGTGCGGCTCGTGCGACTCGTTGCTGACCCAGGTGCCCTTCAGCCCGGAGAAGGACGACCGGACGTGGATCGGGATGTTGTAGCGGCGCGCGTACTCCACGCAGCGGTGCAGCAGCACCTTGGAGCCGGAGGCGGCGAGCTCCAGCATGTCCTCGAAGGAGATCCGGTCGATCTTGCGGGCCTTCTTCACGACCCGCGGGTCGGCGGTGAAGACACCGTCCACATCGGTGTAGATCTCGCACACCTCGGCGTTCAGCGCGGCGGCCAGCGCCACGGCCGTGGTGTCGGAACCTCCGCGGCCGAGGGTGGTGATGTCCTTCTTGTCCTGGGACACACCCTGGAAACCGGCGACGATGGCGATGTTGCCCTCGTCCACGGACGCCTGGATACGGCCCGGCGTCACATCGATGATCCGCGCTTTGTTGTGGACCGAGTCGGTGATGACTCCTGCCTGACTGCCGGTGAACGACTGCGCCTCGTGGCCGAGGTTTTTGATCGCCATCGCCAGCAGCGCCATGGAGATTCGCTCTCCGGCGGTCAGCAGCATGTCGAACTCACGCCCGGCAGGCATCGGAGATACCTCCTGGGCGAGATCGATCAGCTCGTCCGTCGTGTCACCCATCGCCGAGACCACGACGACCACCTGGTGGCCGGTCCGCTTGGCTTCGACGATCCGCTTGGCGACGCGCTTGATGCCCTCGGCATCCGCAACGGAGGAGCCGCCGTACTTCTGCACGACAAGGCCCACGTGCGCTCCTCGCAACTCTGTCTTCCCGGGACCCCGAATCAGGATCCTTCGGTCGGCTCAGTCTAACGAGCAGGAGGAACCGCCCACCTCGGTATCACATCGCGAGACGCCGTCCCATTCAGTGATCATCGAGAGGACCCGCGACCCGCCGTGCCCGCTCCGCGAGAGCACCTGCCCGTCCCCGGGCAGAACACACGGAAACGTAACTCAGTTCACACGGACCGAAGTGCCGGCGATCAGCGGCGCGCGGACTTCAGTCCCAGCGGCGCCGCGATCTCCTCGGCCATCACGCGGCCCGCCTCCTCCTCCAGCGAGCCGTCCTCCGCCGCGGCGGCGTCCGTGTCCAGGCCGTCGAGCTCGTCCAGCGGGCTCTCCGTACGGATGTGGGCCAGCAGCGACTGCAGCGCGCGCAGCGTGGCCGATGCCGTGGGACCCCAGTTGGAGAAGTACGAGAACTGCCACCACCACAGCGCCTCGGTCACACGCCCCGCGCGGTAGTGGGCCATACCGTGCCGCAGGTCCGTGATGATGTCCGCGAGGTCGTCCGAGATACGGCACGCGACCGGCTCGCTGCGCGGCACGTACGGGTCGAAGACCTCGGAGTAGACGTCCGCGGGGTCGAGCAGCACGGCGAACCGCTCGCGCAGTTCGTCGACGTCGTCCGGCTCCGGGCCGGTGTCCGCCTCGTAGCGCTCTTCGGGGACGATGTCCTCGTGCGCGCCGAGCCGCCCGCCCGCGAGCAGGAGCTGCGACACCTCCAGCAGGAGATACGGGATCGCGCTTCCGGGTTCGTCGCCCTTCGCCACTTCGGTGACGGCGACGATGAAGCTCTCGACCTGGTCGGCGATCTGTACCGCGAAGTCGTCCGGGTCCTGCTTGGCATCGTGGAGCGTGGCGTCAGACATCGAGAAGTCGTCTCCCTTCGAAGGCACGGCCCAGCGTGACCTCGTCGGCGTACTCCAGGTCCCCCCCGACAGGGAGCCCGCTGGCCAGTCGCGTGACCTTGAGCCCCATGGGCTTGACCATGCGGGCGAGGTAGGTGGCCGTTGCCTCCCCCTCGAGGTTCGGGTCGGTGGCCAGGATCAGCTCGGTGACGGTGCCGTCGGCGAGCCTGGCCAGCAGTTCCCTGATCCGCAGATCGTCCGGGCCCACGCCCTCGATGGGGCTGATCGCCCCGCCGAGCACGTGGTAGCGGCCCCGGAACTCACGGGTGCGTTCGATCGCGACGACGTCCTTGGGCTCCTCGACGACGCAGATGATCGCAGGGTCGCGGCGCGGGTCCTGGCAGACCCGGCACTGCTCCTCCTGGGCCACGTTGCCGCACACACCGCAGAACCGGACCTTGTCCTTGACCTCGGTCAGCGCGTGGGCGAGCCGACGGACGTCGGCCGGCTCGGCCTGGAGAATGTGAAAGGCGATCCGCTGCGCGCTCTTCGGACCGACGCCGGGCAGCCTGCCCAACTCGTCGATGAGGTCCTGGACCACGCCTTCATACACGGGCCGCCGTCTCCAATCTTCTTCCTGCTGCGTACGCTAGTTGATCCGTTCTAAGGACCGGATCAGCTCTGTGGTGCCCGGTCCGGGCGCCTGTGCACGCCCCCCGTACGAGCGCCCCGTTCAGAAGGGCATCCCCGGCATGCCGCCGAGACCCTGCGCGAGCGGTCCGAGCTTCTGCTGCTGAAGTTCCTGCGCGGCCCCGGTCGCGTCCCGTACGGCGGCGAGAACCAGATCCGCGAGGGTCTCCGTGTCCTCAGGATCCACGGCCTTCGGGTCGATGACCAGGCCCTTGAGCTCTCCCGTGCCGGTCACCGTGGCCGTGACGAGACCGCCGCCCGAGGAACCCTCGATGGGCGTCTCGGCCAGTTCCTGCTGGGCCGCGGCGAGGTCCTGCTGCATCTTCTGCGCCTGCTGCAGCAGCTGCTGCATATCGGGCTGCCCACCACCGGGAATCACGGCTTCGCTCCTGGCATTTCGACGACGTTGTTCAACTAGCCCGAGCCTACGTGCTGCGGCGCCACCGCGCCGTACGCCGTGGGGAGGAGTCGGCCGGGCAGGGCCGACTGCTATGAGCCGTGCCGGTGGGCGAGTTGTGGTGACGCACCGTTGGTCGGCGGTTACTCGTTCGAGTACTCCTCGAGGACCGTGGCACCCAGCTCGCGGACGATGAGGTCGTGGCCGCTGAGTGCCGTGTCATCGAGATCCGGATCGTCCTCCGCGGGCATGTCGTCCTCGAGGGCCGTGGGCGGCGGCCCGGACTCACGGGGCGGCCCCTCCTCGGAGCGCGACGGGGGCTCGGGGGCTGGCGGCCGCTGGGCGGGTGCCTGCTGTGCCGGCGCGGACGGACGGGAGGGCGGCGACTGTGGGGGCGGCGCCGACGGCCGCGGGCCGGCGGGCGCACCGCCCTGCATGGCCGAGCCGCCGGACGGGTCGACGATCGCCTCGACCCTCCACTGGACGCCGAGCGCATCGGCTAGCGCCTGCCGCAGGACGTCCTCGCTGCCGCCGGTCACAAAGCTGTCGCGGGCACCGGCGTTGGAGAACGCGATCTGCAAGGTGGTCCCGTCGAACCCGGCCACCTGCGCGTTCTGGCTCAGCAGGATCCACGTGAAGCGCCGGCGGTTCTTGACCGCCTCCAGGATGTCCGGCCACATCTGGCGGATCTGTACGGCGCCCTGCGCGGATCCGGAGGCGGAACCTCCGGCGGGAGCCTGGGCGGCTGCCTGGACGGATGCCGCCTGGGGGCCGGGAGGCGATGGTGCGGCCTGGCCGGGGGCTTGCCGCCCCTGGGGGCCGTCCGAACCGCGGGCACCGGGCCAGGCCCCGGGCTGCCGGCCACCGGCGGCCTCAGGCGCGCCAGTGGATCCGGCTGAGCCCTCCTCCTGAGATGGGCCACCGGCGGCTTGCCCCGCGGTGGGCCAGGCGCCGGGCCGCTGCCCCGGCGTCTCGGGTGCGGCGGTGCCGTTCTCCTCGGGGCCCGGTCCACCGGACTGCGCGCCTGCGGGCCATGCCTCGGGCCTGCCGCTTCGGTCGGGCGCGTCCCCCGCGTCCCCTGCGCCACTCGCATCGCTCTGACCGCCCGCTCCGGCGTTGACCGCCGGGGAGCGCCCCGGCTGCTGGGCTTCCGGCGCGGCCTGAGGCTGCTGAGGCGGTTGCTGCGCGGCTTGCGGCTGCTGAGGTGATTGCTGAGGACGCTGCTGCGCGGACTGCACCTGCTCTGCCCCCGCCCCGCCGGAGCCGCCGGCCGCGGAGCCACGGCCCGGCAGCGCCGCGCGGGCAGCGGCCGGACCCGTCGGCCCCCCGCCGGTCTGCGGCTGAGCCGTGTGGGCGTCGGGCCCCGGTACGTATCCCATGGCGGGCCCGGTGCCTGCCGCGCCCGGACCGCCGCCGAGGGCCACGCCGCGCTCCAGCCGGTCGAGCCGGGCCTGCACGGAACGCTCGTCCCCGAACGCGCCCGGCAGCAGGACGCGTGCGCAGATCAACTCGAGCTGGAGCCGCGGCGACGTGGCCCCGCGCATCTCGGTCAGCCCCTCGTTGACGAGGTCGGCCGCGCGGCTCAGCTCAGCCGCGCCGAACACCGAGGCCTGGCCCTGCATCCGCTCCACGACATCCGCCGGGGCATCGATCAGCCCCTTTTCCGCGGCGTTCGGTACCGCGGCGAGGATCACCAGATCGCGCAGCCGCTCCAGCAGGTCGGCGACGAAGCGCCGCGGGTCGTTACCGCCCTCGATCACGCGGTCCACGACCTCGAAGGCCGCACCGCCGTCACCCGCGGCGAACGCGTCGACGACACCGTCGAGCAGCGACCCCTCGGTGTATCCGAGCAGGGCCGTGGCCATCGCGTACGTCACACCGTCGTCGCCGGCGCCCGCCAGGAGCTGGTCCATCACGGACATCGAGTCACGCACGGACCCGGCTCCGGCGCGGACGACGAGCGGCAGCACACCGTCCTCGACGGCGATCTTCTCCTGGCCGCACACGGCGACCAGATACTCCCGCAACGTGCCGGGCGGGACGAGGCGGAACGGGTAGTGGTGCGTGCGCGAGCGGATCGTGCCGATGACCTTCTCGGGCTCGGTCGTCGCGAAGATGAACTTGAGATGCTCCGGGGGCTCCTCGACCACCTTCAGCAGGGCGTTGAACCCCGCCGAGGTGACCATGTGCGCCTCGTCGATGATGTAGATCTTGTACCGGCTCGAGGCGGGCCCGAAGAACGCCTTCTCGCGAAGCTCGCGGGCGTCGTCCACGCCGCCGTGGGACGCCGCGTCGATCTCGATCACATCGATGGACCCCGGCCCGTTGCGCGCGAGATCGCGGCAGGACCGGCACTCGCCGCAAGGCGTCGGCGTCGGCCCCTGCTCGCAGTTCAGACAGCGCGCGAGGATGCGGGCGCTCGTCGTCTTCCCGCAGCCGCGCGGGCCGCTGAACAGATACGCGTGGTTGACCCGGTTGTTCCGCAGCGCCTGCTGCAGCGGACCGGTCACGTGCTCCTGCCCGATGACCTCGGAGAAGGTCTCGGGGCGATAGCGGCGGTACAGCGCGAGGGACGACACGCCTCCGACGATATCGGCCCCCGCCGACAACCGGTCTCGCCCGCCCGAACCCAACGGAACGCAAGGCCCCGCACGCGCACCCTCTCCTCGTACGCGCGCCCGTCACCACCTACGCGGACGAGCCCGCACGCGGACCGCGCACACGGAGAGGACGTGTGACACAGAAGGGCCCCCCACGCACCCACCAGAGCTCACTTACCCTTGCTGCCTTCCGGCCCTGGGGGAGTTCGGTGAGATGGCGCCGCGTGAGGGGCTGACCCCACCCTAGCGGATCGCCGGGGGTGCTCGTGCCCGGGGCCTGCCGCTCGGCCCGCCCGGGGACAGCCCCGGGCAACGGGTTCGCGAGCACTGCTTTCGGTCTTGTATTGTTTCCGGCGGAGGATTCGCCTAGAGGCCTAGGGCGCACGCTTGGAAAGCGTGTTGGGGGCAACCCCTCACGAGTTCGAATCTCGTATCCTCCGCACCCGCCCGCCAGGGCAGACCGAAGGCCCCGACCGATCATGGTCGGGGCCTTCGGCGTTGATCCGTCTCAGTTTCCGTCTCAGTTGGCCTTCGGCGGCTCCCAGATCGCCTCGCCGACTTGCTGCGCGACCTTCCGCAGGATGGTTCCGGTGACGTGCATGTACCGGGCGCGCATCTTCGCCGCTCCCCCGGGCTCCCATCCCATGATCGCGTCAACCACCACATCCGGTACCCCGAGAAGCAGAAGCACCGTCGCCGCGGTGTGACGGGCGTCATGCAGCCGTCCGTCCCGTACACCCGCGTCCCGAAGCAGCCGCTTCCACACGTGGTAGTCGGTGTTCGGGCTCAGCGGCCCACCAACGGGAGACGCGAAGACGTAACCCTTGTCCTCCCAGTCCGTGCCCGCCTCCAGCCGTTCCCGCTCCTGCTCCTCCTGGTGCTGCCGGAGGAGCTTGATCAGCGGATCGGGCAAACCGACCGTGCGCCGCCCTGCGCGTGACTTGGTGCTCTTGTGCTCGCGGCGGACCTGCTGGCGCTGCGGGCAGTAGCCGGCCTTCCTGCCGCACGGGCCGTCACCGCAGCCGTGCGCGTACTTGGGACGGAGACGATTCTTGCGGATACGGAGGTACCCCGCGTCCAGGTCGACGTCTTCCCAGTGGAGCCCGAGCGCTTCGCCCTGCCGCAGTCCGAGGGCGAGAGCGATGACCCACCGAGCGCTGTTGCGGAGCTTCGAGGCCTCGACGAGCAGGCTCTGAACCTCCTCGATCGTGTACGGCTCGATGTCCTCCTCTTCGAGCCGCGGTGCTTTCGCAATCTCGGCCGCATTGGTGGGGACGTGACCGCGTCGTACTGCCTCGCCGAGGGCCACTCGGATCGTCCGGTGGACATGGTGGGCGGTCCCGGCCGAGCTACCGGCCGTCTGCATCTTCCGGTAGAGGCGCTCCAGGTGTTCGGGCTCCAGGCGCTCAAGCTTGTGCGCACCCAGCCCGGGCACCAGGTGCACGCGGACGTCGACTTCGTACCCGTCGAATGTGTTCTCGGAGACGTACGGCTTGGCGATGTTCTCGACCCAGTGCTCGAGCCAACCCTTCAACGTCCAGCTCTTGCCGAGCTTCTTGAGGGACTTGTCGTCCCGCGCCCGCTCCATTGCACGGACGGCTTTGGTCACCTCGGCTTTGGTCTTCCGCTCGATGTGCCGACGATCCGGCCTGCCGTCGTCCCTGACACCGACCGTGACGCGGCCGTGCCACTTCCCGTCGTTGCCGAGATAGATCGTTGACGCGCCGTTGGGCTGCCGAGTGCGCTTCTTCTCAGTCATGGCCGCTCCCTCAGGCTGCCAACGCGGAGGGACGGTGGCGCAGCTTGGCGACGTAGGCGCGCAGGGCATCCGGCGGAACGCGGCGAAGCCGGCCGACCATTACGGATTCGATCTCACCTGTGCTCACGAGCTTGAAGCAGGTCGTACGCCCGATGCGGAGGCGTCGAGCGGCTTCCTCAACGGTCAGGAGAACCAAGGAGCCATCAACGGCTTCGAGGACTGGGGAGGTGACCAGCGGATCAGCCATGAGTTGGTTCTCCTTCGGTTCCGAGGGCGGGTTCGAGAGTGGAGGCGAGCCAGGCCTCTGCCGACGACAGGCCCGTCCCGGCGAAGACCCAGTGCGCGAGGACGTAGGTGGTGTCCTGTTCGGCCTCGGTGCCTGCGGCGGTCTGGGCGCGGCGCCATTCGGCGCGGGCGTTGCGGAGGGCGCCAAGGGTGGTGGAGTAGCGGCGGGACTTGGTGGAGAAGTGGCCGCGGAAGCCGAGCATGTGAGCCCAGGCGCGGAGCTTGAGGTCTTCCAGGTCCTTGCGGGCGCCGAGCGACCAGGCGGTGCGGATCAGTCGGCGTGCGTGCTCGCTGATGTCGAGTTGGGCGAGTTCGGCGACGAACTTCAGGCGGCGGTCGAGGGCGCCGGTCGCTGTCTCAGCACCTTTGGTGGCGTACTTGGCGATGTAGGCCGCGACGGCGCGTTCGGTCAGCTCCTGGCCATTGTCGAAGTCGGCGCTGCGGATGGTGCGGACGTCGAGCTGGCGCCCGAAGGTGAAGGTGTGGGCCCGTCCGTCGATGACGGGCCCGTCCACTCGGACATCGGCAGCCACCGCGTCGATGGCATCCGTCAGCAGCTCGGCGGTCGCCCATGCGGGAGGAGTGGTCTCTCCGCCGTCGGGGCCATCGATGCGGATGACGGCGTGGAAGTGGACGGCGCCGCGCTTCTGGTACTCGGCGACCTTGGCGAAGGACACCCGTGCGTGGTGCTTGAAGGCGCGTTGTGTGAGTCCGGCTCGCTTGGCGACTTCGCGGCGCAGGTACGTGGAGAAGCGGCGCCACAGAGCTCCTGCGTGGGCGTTCCACAGCACCGCCGCTTCGTAGTCGTAGGTGTCGGGGTCGAGTGGGGTACCGAGCGCTTCGTCCTCTTGGTCGTGGAGCACGCCGCACCGGCACCGGCGGACTGAACCGGTCGGCCCCGAGGGGCGGTTGTGGACCGGGCCGAAGCTCGGCGCGGTGAATGTCGCGAAGACGCGCGGGTGTGTGGCGACGTGTTCGGGAACGCCTTTGCCGCCGCGGAGCCCGGAGGTGATCAGGTGGAAGGTGTCGCGGCGGTAGACCTCGGCGCAGGCCTGGCAGCGGGTCGTACGGCGGTTGTTGCACCGGACGAGGAGGTGGCCGGCCGGGAGGTGGTGGAGTCGATTCGGTGGATGACGTTGCCGATTTCGCCGGTCCGGGTGTCGACGTCGTACTCGGTGCGGTGGCCGTCGAGGCGGATCGGGTGGGTGCAGCCGCCGAGGCCGGAGAGCTGGCGGAGCAGGCCGGGCATGGTGCCGAATGAGGCAAGTTGCCCGAATTCGGGAAGCGGGGGCGGGGTGGCGCGGGTGATGATGGCTTCTCCTTCGGGCTCTGGTCGGAAGGAAGTGGGCCTCCGGGGCGGCGGGATGCTTGGCGGTATCGAGGCCGCCCCGGAGGTCGGGCGTTCAGCGGCGGGTGTCGCGGAGCAGGGAGCGCAGGACAACGGCGGCGACGGCCACGGAGATGGCCGAGACGGCGACTGCGGTCAGGAGCGCGGTGAGGACGACTCCGCCGACGAGCACGGTGGCTACGGCCCCGCTGCTGACGTTGAGTTGGGGCATGGCCCGGGTTGTGGGCATCGGAGCGTTGGGCGCGCGTGTGTGCTCGGCGGGCGGGGTCGGGTTGTCGGGGTACTTCGGCAGGAACACGGCGAAGTTCTCCTTACCTACTCGTCTAGTCGTGTGAGCCGTTGACGATGTCCACCCCGGAGCGCGTGCCGGACTCGATGGCCGGGGCCATGAAGGTGTGTGAGAGCCAGAAGCCGAAGAGCGCGATGAGGACGACGACCCAGGTGCGGACGCCGAGGAACTTGACCGCCCCCCAGGCGAAGAAGCCGAGGACGACGACGAGCGGAAGGCTGACAGTCACAGGGCGAGTCCTTTCAGCGGATGGGGCAACGGTGGGTGCGGGCGGCCAACTCGGCGGCGGCGCGGCTGTCGTAGTCCGAGGAGAAGCCGCAACGCGGAGCGGTGCAGGCGGCGGTGTGCTTCTCCCGGCCACGGCCGTCGTAGGAGGTGCCGACCCGGACGGGGCCGATGCGAATGACAGCGCGGAAGCGGCGTTGGTCGGTCATGCGGATCTCCTGTCAGAGGTGGGCTGCGACGGCGTCCGCCATCGGTACGGGGACCCCGAGCCGGGCGCGGAGTGTGGGTGTGTCGATGGGAGTGCCTGTGCGGCTCAGGTGGTCGGCAGCGACCTTGCGGGCGTGCTCGACGAGCGCGGCCGGGACGGACACCGCAGGCGGAACGGGAGCTGGCGTGGGCGCCGGTTCCTCGGTGTGCTCGGCGGGCAGTTCGAGGGTGGCCTCGGTGGTGTCTTGCCGCTCAGGCTCGTCCTCCACCGGCGCCGGGGCGGAGTGCGCCAGCAGCATGCCGCCGAGGAAGGCGACGGCGGGCCAGCCCGCGACGAGGATGCGGAGCCAGGCCGGCACCGCGTTCATGTCGAGGAGTCCGGCGGTGGCGACGTTGGCACCGAGCGATGCGGCGAGCGCGATGACGAACCAGCACCATGCGACCGCTTTATCCTCGCCGGACCGCAGTCGCCGCCAGGCGGCCACGAGCAGCAGGTCGACCGAGACGGGGTAGGCCCAGGCCTTCCACCCGTCCTGTCCCGCGGCGGAGGCGATGTCGTGCAGGTGGGCGAAGGACAGGGCAGCGGCGATGACCGCTTGGACGAGCACCGCGTCGACGCGGGCCAGTTGGGCACGCATGCTGCGGCTCCTTCCGGATTCAGGCATGGGAGGGGTAGGGACGTGGCGTGAGGCGGTCACGCCGACCGTGGAGGGTTGCGCAGCTCAGTCGGTGACCGGGCGCGGTCGCATGACCGGGGCCGGGGAATCGACGGGCTGAGCGGGCACGTCGGGCTGGAAGGGCCTGAGCGCGGCGAGATCGGGCACCAAGTGGTCCATCTCCTGGCAGATTTCGGCGGCGTCGCTGAGGGAGAGGTACGGCGTACGGATGCGGGACCAGCCGCCGGAAGTGTCATCGGCGACGGCCAGGCCGGGGCGTTCGGGCGCGATGGCGCAAGCCGCGGAGACCGCCTCGGGGGCGATGTCGCCAAGCGCCATCTTCGCCGATGCTTCGTCGTTCACGCGGTGGCAGACGCGTCCGGTGAGCTGGGCTCGCAACATTGTCGCTCCCTTGCCCAGCTCGGCACCGAAGCGCTGTCCGCAGACTTCCAGGTAGATGCCTGCGGCGCGACCGAGCTGGGCGAGGCGGATGAGCTGGGTGACCATCTCATCCCGTCGTTCCTCGTCCTTGCGTGAAGCGACGAGGAACAGTTCGGCGACCTCGTCGACGAACAGCACGATGGGGACGGGACGTTGCTTCTCGGGCAGTCCCCAGATGTCGGAGGTGATCTCCTCGTTCGGGGTGCCCGGTGCTATGCCCTCACGGGCCCTGATCAGGTCGTACCGGTGCTCCATGGTTTGCACCAGGACGGGAAGCAGCTCGGCTGCCTGATCTGGGTCGGTTGCCAGCCCGGAGAGGCGCGAGGCGAAGGGAGCCAGCTCTACTCCGCGCTTGCAGTCGATGCCGACGAGGGCGACCGGCTGCCGGGCGAGTCCGGTGATGAGGTGGCGCAGGTACATGGACTTGCCGGAGAGCGTTGCTCCGAGGGTCAGTTGATGCGGGATGGTGCGGTAGTCGCGGACGAAGGGTGTGGCGTCCTCCCGCATCGCCACGGGCACCTTGAGGAAGTCGCCGGTGAGCTTGCGCGGCATACGGACCCGCCGCAGGACGTCGAAGCCGACAAGTCGCAGTTCGACCACACCCGGCTTCACGGTGGTGACGTACACGGCGTGAACTCCCCAGGCATGGCGGAGCCGTTCGGCCGATGCCGCGACGTCGGCGGGTTCCTGTCCGGGAGCGAGCCGGAGACGGAGGCGCAGCCCGGTCGAGGTGGGCCGGATGAGGCCCCGGCGAGGCGGTACGGGACGGACTTCCCGGCGAGTGGTCGCCTTGACGGCGAGTGCGCGTAACCGAGAGGGGGCCATGGTCAGCCCACAAGCCTCCATGACGGAGCTGTACGAGCTGAGTATGCGCACGGTCGACAGCGGCAGGCCGACCGTGGACCAGTAGACGCCGGAGTGTTGGGCCCGGGCGTAGGCGGCCCCGCCGCCGAGCGCGGCGACAGGACCACCCACCTCCAGAAGCGTCGAGAGCTCGGTCATCAGGCCGTGGCCCCCATGGCAGTCGGGAACTCGGCGGGAGTCACGGCCGCAGCGCGGTACGCGATGCCGTGACGCTGCTGCCCGTTGAAGACGCTCTCCCACGGCCGGGCGGCCAGGCCGGGCAGCGAGACCGGCGCACCGAGCGCCAGGCCGTCCGACACCCCGCTCTCCGGCACGGTGACCTTGATCAGGGACGACTCCCCCTCTTCGATGTAGACGACACCGAGCGTCATCAGCGACTCACCGCTCACGGCGTCCTTTGCGACCTCGCCCGTCTGACGGTCACGGACCTTCGGCTCAGGAGCCTCGGTCAGCAGGATCGTCGCGGCCGAAGTCTCCACACGGATGGTGCGCAAGGCACTCTCCTATCTACTCGTCTATACAAGATGCGATCCACGAGCGCGGCGCCCGGGAACGGTGACCACCCTGCCACATAACTTGCCCACTCGTCTATACGAGTATGCCTGTCGGCGTGTACGAGTCCGCAGAAGTGGCCTCGCGCACCGCCGGTCAGGTCGCCGGGAGCTGGTACGACAGGACGTACGCGTCCGCCGCCATGACGGTGTCGCAGACCTCCACGGCTCGCCGCTCGGTGTCGTATGCCGTGCGGATCAGGTGGATGACCGGGACGCCGGAAGCCAGACGCAGCGTCTTGATCTCGGACGGCGAAGGCATGCGCGCACGGATCTCCTCCTCGAAGTGATCCAGGTGGTGGCCCAGCTCCTCGAGGCGGGCGTAGATGCCGCCGGGACCGGGGTTGGGCTCGGCGATCTGCGTGCCCCGTGCGATGTCGAGCGGGAGGTACGACGTCGCGAACTCGACCGGCCGACCGTCGAGCAGATACCGCCGCCGACGAGCGAGCACCCGCCGCACCGAACCCAGGCGCGTGGAGATGTCCTGGCTCGCCTTTTCCTCCTTGACCTCCAGACTGTCAACCTGCGGATGGCTGCCCGCAGCGTCCGCTTCGACGATGAAAGCGGACTTCCCCTGCTCGCGGTGGCGCCTGGCGAATCGGTCCGATGCGAGCCGTCGTACGGGAGGGCGCGGCCGGACGAATACGCCCTTCCCGTGCTCGGCGTGGACCAGGCCCTCACCCTGAAGGACGGAGACGGAGTTCCGGACCGTCATCCGGGAGACCCCGTAGTGTTCGACGAGTTCAGCCTCTGAGGGAAGCTTTTCGCCCTCCTTGAATCGCCCACGGTCGATGGCCTCGCGCAGCTGATCGGCGATCTGCCGGAAGACCGCACGATCACTCGTGGGGTCGAGGTCACCGAGAAGGCTCGGGAGTGAAGTCACGGGTACTCCTTTAGGTATCTAGACGTGTGGGCGAGTTCACTTGCTACGGTGGAGAGCCTAGTCAGCCGAGAGGGCCGAGGAACGTGAGCACTGACCGTCCGCACTCCGTGAGCGTTGCCGGAGTCATCGTCGACGACCAGGGCCGTGCTCTCTTGATCAAGCGCCGCGACAACGGCCACTGGGAGCCGCCGGGCGGAGTCCTTGAACGCGAGGAAACCCTCCCCGAAGCCCTCCAGCGCGAAGTTCTCGAAGAGACCGGCATCAAGATCGCGCTCCCCGCGACGCTCACCGGCGTCTACAAGAACATGAAGGGCCTGATCGTCTCCCTGGTCTTCCGCTGCCAGGCAGCTGACGGCACCCCGACCACCGGGGACGAGACCCGCGCACTGCGCTGGGTCACCCGCGAAGAAGTGATCGAACTCGCCGACGAGGCATACGCGATCCGTGTCCTGGACGCCTTGGACGCGACATCCCCGCCGGCCATACGCGCCCACGACGGCGTGAAACTCGTCTAGCCCGAACCCGCTGCACATGGCGCCTACCAGCATGAAGGAACTTGTATGCACGAGTATACGAGCACTACTCGGGTCTGGGGACTCACTTGCCCAGGTTTTCCGGAAGAGGTCAGCCGGGCCCGCCGCTGGACGCGGGACATCCTGAGCAGATCGCCGCTGGCCGAGGACGCGGAACTGATCGTGAGCGAGCTGAGCGCGAACGCAATCCTCCACACCGCCAGCGGCAGGGAATCCGGCAGCTTCCACCTGGCCCTTGCCGTCTCCTCTCAGGTGATCGCCCTATCGATCACGGACGACGGGGGCACGGGAAGTGCCCCGAAGGTCGAGGACCCAGAGGAGGACGCCGTAAACGGCCGGGGCCTGGGCCTGGTCAGTGTGATCGCCCACCGAGTCGTGGTCCACGACAGCCATGGCGGCCACACGGTCACCGCGGAGCTCTTCATGGACGCTTGGCCCGGAGGCGAGCCGTGCTGACGTCCCCCGGCACCGAAGGCTTATCCACGGGCAACGAGCGCCCCAACTATCGCTGCTGGGCTGCCGCCTACCCATTCCGTGGGGCCAGCCCGATTCCTCTCGGGGGACACAGAGCAGCGAGCCCCCGCCTCGCACTGCGCTGGCTCCGCGAACGAGCCGGGCACATCACTGACCAGCTCGACGCCCCGTACGCACGGCCAGGCCGTCATTGGCTGAAAGACGTAGCCGAACACGAGCGTGCGCTTACGTACCTAGCAGCGTGCACGCCTTACCAACTCACCCTGTACGACGAGCACGCGCGCTACGTACTCGTAGCCAGCCCGCCAGGAGCACGGTCATGACGGAACTCGTCCGCGGCTACTGGTGCGAGTGTTGGACCCAAGACCTCGCCCGAGACCAACGGCCCTCTCTCCTTGGTTGCTTCGACGCCACATCAGCCACACAGGCGGACCGATGGATTGCCGTCGCACTCCGCACACTCACACCTGCACTCGACTCGCAGGCCTCCGAAGAGGCATGGAACTGGCTCGGAGCGGGCCGCATCAAGACGAGAAGAACCCTCATGCGCCCAGAGGCATGCTCGGTGTCCATCACCCAGGCGAGGACACGAATCACGTGGACAGCCCGCCCAGTGCTCTACCTGCCACTTGCACACCGCCAGGGCGTAGAACTTCCAGCCTGCGTAGACGACTTCAAGCCCTACGCCGCGGTGTCGGATCCCAAGTGATGCCTGACGTTCTGGTCCCACGTGATGCTTGACGGTGGGCCTAGACAACATAGGGGGCCCCGTGGGGCTTGTTCGCTTTCACGTTACGGACCGGGAGGTCGGTCGTGCGGCGGATCACCCGGACCTGGCCGTCCAGGTCGATGGTGATCGTGGAATCCGACACGTGCACGGTCACGGTCTGCCCTGCGTACGGGCGGCCGAGGGACACGACCTGCCGGCAGACCATGACCGTGCCCACCGCGCTGACCCGCCGCTGCACCCGCACGGGTTCGATGCCTGGACGCGGCGGCGGTCCGGCTGGACGAAGGCCCCGCAGCCTGCGGACTTCGTCGCTGGTCAGCGGGTTGGGCCGCACCCTCAGCAGTTCCCGGGAGGATGGATCGAAGAACGACAGCGTCTCGTCATCGATGCGGATACCTACCTGGCGGCCTGCGAGGATCTCCGCCGCCAGCATCTGGTGCCCGCCCAGACCCACCAGGCCGCTGTTGTTCACGACCCGATCCACCTCGAACACCGCCCCGTCGCCGACCGGAAGCGGGGCCGGCCCAGCACCACGCCCGCCCCGGGCGGCCAGCCGCCCCAGATCCGCCACCGACAAGTGCGACCGCACGGTCTTGATCCGTGCTCCCGCGATCAGCAGATGGATCACCGAGGTGTCGGCCCAGAAGGTCACCGTCAGTCCTGAGCGGGCCGGACCGAGCCAGAACTGCTTGCCCGCGACCTGCAGATTCCCACTCGCAGGCACCACCCGCTCGAACTCCACCGGCCCACCGGGCTCCAGTTGAACCACTGCCGGGACCGGCTCAGGCAGGCAGGCCGGCACGGGCGACACTTCGGCCGGATCCGGCTCCGCAGGAGGCATCCGCTGCTGCGGCACCAACGCGAGCACTCCGGGCACCCTCAGGCCCAGTACGTCCCTCTCCTGCTCGGGAACCGGCGTGAACCGGTCGCCCGGAGACTGCATGTCCAGCGCCTGATGCGGACGCATGGAGTTGTATTCCTCAACCCACGCGTCCAATGCCGCCTGAGCCGCCCCGATACCCTCGAACGCACCGCAGCCGTCCAGGAGTTCACGCCGCAGCGTCTGATGGAACCGCTCGACCTTGCCCGTCGTGGTCGGCGAGGCCGGCTGGGTGAGACGGTGCGCGATCCCGTTCTCCCGGCAGATCTGGTCGAACAGCACCTCCCCGCCCTGCCCGAACCGGTCGGTGAACTGTTTGCCGTTGTCGGTCAGCACCTCCTCCGGCACCCCGAACCTCTGCAAGGCCCGGGCGAAGGCGGCGCAGACGGCCCGCCCGGTCGCCCGCTCGACCACCGATGCGATCACGCAGTACCGGGAATGGTCATCTACCCCGGTCACGACCTTGGCCTCGGTCAGCTCGCCGGTGACCGGGTTGACCAGCATCACACCGCCGACGATGTCCATCTGCCACAGCTGCGTCGGCCGGTCCCGCTGCCAGCGCTTGTAATCCGACCGCTTCCGGCGCCGCACCCCCGGTTCCACCAAGCCGTGACGGACCAGGATCCGATACACGGTCATCCGCGACGGCACCGGGCTCACCGTCCCGGACCGCTCCAGCACGTGAGCGATCCGCCGCGGACCCCACTTCGGGTGCTTGCGCCGCAGCTCGCACACCGCCGCCTCCACCTCGGCAGAAGCCTGATGTGGACACGACGCCGGCCTACGAGAACGATCCGCCAACCCGGCCAGACCCGAAGCGGCATACCGGGACTTCCACCCGCTGACCGTCTGCCGTGACACCCCCAGCGACTCAGCGACCTCGGTCACGGTCGCACCCGCCAGCACCGCCAGGACAGCCCGGTATCTCTGCTCAACAACCGACAACTCCACCAGCGCCAATCCCGGCCTCCTGCCACGCGCCGCAACGACGCGCACAGAAAAGCCGATCACGGCCACTGTCAACCATCAGCTGGGACCGAACTGTCAAGCATCTCCCGGGATCGGACAGCCCTACGCCGCGGACTGAGTTACAACTTTCTCTACTGGTTCAAGGGCTCGCTTCGCTCGCCAACCATCCGGCCTCCCGAAGCTGCAAGCAGTGATCCATATGGGATCAGGGCCGCGCCACAGGCGCGGCGGCGCCGGGCGGGCGAAAAGACCAGGCCGGACGTGGGGGCGGTCGGCTCCACGGCTTTAGGCACCTCCCCGGTCCGGGTCCCGCGTCGAGCAAGACCAGGGGGCCACTCGTTCAAATTCCGGGCAGGTCCAAAGACTGCCCGAGTTGCCAACCAGCGTACGGCCCCCTGATCATGCTCGACCCCAAACCAGGCAGGCCACCGCCCAAACCCGCTCCACCGACCTCTGGCTCAGCAACCGCCTGCCACTCTCACCAGAGACCCGCGCCGCATCTCGGGCGAGCGGCTGACCAACCGAGGCGAACCCCGGGGACGGTCGCACCGGGGGTTCGCATGGACGACGGCTTCGGGGCGCGGGCTGGTCCGGACTCACCGGCTGACCGTGCCGATATTGGTGGAACGGTCGACAGCGACGCAGTGGGCCTGTGTGCGGCTGTCGGTGGCGGTGAAGGTGAGGTTGTTGGTGTTACCGCAGCTGTTGTTCTGCCGGCCCTCCTGCGCGGTGTTCTGCTGGAACAGGTCGGCCGTAGCCGAACCGCCCTCGGCCTTGGCTCCTCCACCGATATCCGCAGTGTGGACGTTGGCCGAGCCGTCCACCGTCTTACAACCCACCTCGTACCGGGTTCCGGTCAGATCGAAATCCCCGCTGATGTGGTTGTTGCAGCTATTGTTCTGCCGACCCTCCTGGGCAACGTTCTGCTGGAACACGCCGCCGCCGGTGCTGGACCCGCCTTCGACGCGTGCCCCACCGCCCTTGATCAGGGTGTCCTTGCTGAACGAGAGATCTTGGTTCCCGCACCGGCCGACCGCACGCCCCCCCTCCACGGTGAATTCCGTGTCGTTGAGGTTGTTGCAGTTGTTGTTCTGCCGCCCCTCCTGCGCGACATTCTGCTGCTCCACGTCAGCCGCTGCGCTGGAGCCGCCTTCGACGCGGGCCCCGCCGCCCTTGATCAGGGTGTGCTTGCTGAAGGAGTGGTCCCGGTTGCGGCACCGGTCCTGCGTCCGCCCACCCCCGATCGCCTCGATGTCGCCCGAGCGGTTGGGGTTGTTGCAGGCGTTGTTCTGCCGGCCTTCCTGCGCAATGTTCTGCTGTCGCACTTGGCCGCCGGTGCTGGAGCCGCCTTCGACGCGGGCCCCGCCGCCCTTGATCAGGGTGTGCTTGCTGAAGGAGTGGTCCCGGTTGCGGCACCGGTCCTGCGTCCGCCCACCCCCGGTCGCCTCGATGTCGCCCGAGGACTCGGGGTTGCTGCAGGCGTTGTTCTGCCGTCCCTCCTGGGCGATGTTCTGCTGGTCCACGGTGTCGACGGTGCTGGAGCCGCCTTCAGCACGAGCCCCGCCACCCTTGATCAGGGTGTGCTTGCTGAAGGAGTGGTCCCGGTTGTAGCACCGGTCCTGCGTCCGCCCACCCCCAGTCACCTCGATGTTGCCCGTGGACTCGGGGTTGTTGCAGGCGTTGTTCTGCCGGCCTTCCTGCGCAATGTTCTGCTGCTCCACGCTGTCGACAGTGCTGGAGCCGCCTTCAGCACGAGCCCCGCCACCCTTGATCAGGGTGTCCTTGCTGAGTGACTGGTCCCAGTTCTTGCAGTGATCCTCCGTCCGCCCCCCAGTCACAGTGAAGTCGCCCGTGCCGTTGGGGTTGTTGCAGGCGTTGTTCTGCCGTCCCTCCTGCGCAATGTTCTGCTGGTTAAGGGTGCCTGCGCTGGAGCCACCTTCAGCGCGGGCCCGGCCGCCCTTGACAAGGGTGTGCTTGCTGAACGAGCGGTCCCAGTTCTTGCAGCGATCCTCCGTCCGCCCCTCAGTCACAGTGACGGTGGCAAAGCTATTGGGGTTGTTGCAGGCGTTGTTCTGCCGTCCCTCTTGCGCAGTGTTCTGCTGTCGCACCGTGCCGTCGGTCGTGGAGCCGCCTTCTGCGCTGGCCCCGCCGCCCTTGACGAGGGTGTGCTTGCTGAAGGAGAAATCCTGGTCCGAGCAGTGGCTCTCCACCCGGCTGCTTTCCACCGTGATGTCCGACTCGTTTTGGTTGTTGCAGGTGTTGTTCTGTCTGCCACGCTGGGCCGTGTTCTGCTGAATCAGGCTTGCGGTCGACGAGCCGCCTTCAGCCTCTGCGGGCCCATTGTGGATGCGGGAGAACGCAGTGAAGGAACCGTCAGTGGTCACACACCGGCCAGTTACCCGGCTGCCGGTGAGCTCCAGCTCCTCATCCTCTGTATTGGGGTTGTTGCAGTTGTTGTTCTGCCGGGCGGACTGCGCAACGTCCTGCTGGAAGACATCCCCGCCCGTGGAGGAACCCCCGGTCGCCCTGGCCTTCGCCTTCGTCTCAGCGGGGCCGGCATCGGCGAAAGCCGTCACAGACCCTGCTGCCGTCCATCCGCTGACAGCCAGAACCAGCATCGTCGCTGTCGCGACCTTGTGCACCCGCATCCCGTGGCCTCCATGCATCCATCTGTGATCCCAGCCCCTACCCCTTCCTCAACTCCACCCCAGCCCTCCCGGTCATGGACCCACTCCCTCCTCCACCCCAACGGCCCAACCCCTTCCTCCGGGATACCCAAGAGACCCTTGAGGGTTCCCCGCCACCCTGACAGCCGAGGCCGCGCAGGTACCTCCACACGAGGAACCCAGGATTTTCCGATCGCGGACGAACGCCCGACACTCTGACATCACCAATTGACATCAATAGCGCCGGACATCGACGTACGCCGACGAGCCTGGTCGGACTCGGCGGCCCACACAGAGGGCCAGAGCGCAAGCCATCCGTCTGGGCCGAAGATCGAACTCCTAAGGCGGGTGTCGCAGGTTCGAATCCTGCAGGGGCACCAGAGCAAAAGCTCGGACCGATCTTGGTCTGAAGCCTTTGTGTAGCAGCGCGTGCCACCGACTCGCGTGCCTTGGGCTTGGCGCCAGTGATGGGGAGCGGCGCCCAGGCAGACCACCGGACGGCTAGTTGGCCGGTGTGGGCGGTGCGGTCAGGTCGTCGTCTACGGCGACCAGCTCAGCGATCTTGGCGGCAACTACTGCCATCGAATCTTCCGCCGTGTCCAACCCGTTTCGGGATGCAAGCAGGGGGCTGACGTTCCGGAGTTCGCCGTAGGTCGTCTCGTGCACGACAGGGAGCAGCAGGTCACGTGCAAGGAGCTCCGAGAGCTCCTTGTCAGAGACGCCACCGCGCTCAAGGCGCGTCAGTAGCGCAGGGGTGACCAGGACGAGACCCGTACGCGACTTCGCGAGGCCCCTGTCGATTTCCCGCATGAACGGTAGGCCGAGGGCGATGTCCTTCTCGCTGAACCAGACCGACACGCCCTCTGCTTCCAGCAGGCCGCACAACTCCTTGGCAGCACCGCGCCGGTCATCCCATGCGTGGCAGAGAAAGACATCGCGAAGGTCTGGCTGTTGACGCGCACGCAACGCGGCGGCGTCTCGAACAGGAGTCAGCCCCTTCACCTCAGCAGGCGTGTAAGTCACGGACGAGGTGCTAGGTGACCAAGGCGCCCGCGTTCTGCCGTCACTGGAGCTGCCCCTACTGGTCGCACCGCCTCCGCCACTGCTCCGCGACGTGTAAACCGGCGGCGGGTAGTAAGACCGGGACGATGAGTACCCGTAGCCTCCGCCGCTGCACGCAGGGCACGCCGCAGCTCCGCTGGCGGTCCGATGACCCTGAACCGGGGCTGTGCAACGACTCATAACTACACGGTAGTCCACGCGGCCCTTGGACCCATCTCGTTTACGCATAGCCCGGGTCGGTGGCACATGCCGGCAGGTTGCGATTCCCCTAGAGACGAGCGAGGCCGCTTACATGCAGCGTGACTGTCTACTCGCCTGCGGCCAACGGACCTCGGTGTGGGACGGCGTCGATGCCGGAGGCTCCACAGCGTCCTAAGGCAGAAGTCCCCCAAATTGCTTCGAGAAACCGCATTCGATGCCCCTGGGGCCACCCCATAGTTGGAAGGCGTGCGCGCCACAGAAGCTTAGAGCGTCATGCCCTCGATCGCTGACTGGCAGGCCTCCGTCATTGTCACTGAGCTCCGCGCCACGCGAGGCGTCCCACCTCGGAGCGATGTCCCAAGGAGCGACGCCAAGCACTGCCAGGTCAATCAGGCCGTAGCGGCCTTCAAGGTCGTGGCTCGGGCGGCCCTTGACGCTCCGGACACCGTTGGCCAGGCGTGAGGGCGGTGAGAATTCTGCGCAGTGGAGAGCCTCTGAGTCGCAAGGTTGCTGGCCGAAACGGTAGGCAGCGAGGAACGCGCGGGTGTACAGCGGCCTCCCCCGCACCTGACCATCATCGAGGATGATTCCAGAGCCTGGGGAGGAGAGCGCATGGCGGACAAGGTTGCGGCAATCCGTGCTGTGGCACGCCACGCTGACCACGTGTACTGGGTACGGGAGTGGCCCGACAAGCCGACCTGGCGGGACCGGCTTCGCCGATGGATGGACCCCGCCTCGTACCGCTTCGACGGGACCGCCACCCCACCCAAACCCTGGGTCGACCGGGCCGCGGGCTACTACGAGCGGACAGGCTGGCGCATCCGCGCGGCATACGTCAGATCCGACCTGGCTTTCGAGGTCGAGTACGTGGTCTGCCAGCCGTGCAAAACCGGCTGGGTGGAAGCGCCTCACTCCTACGAGGGTTACCAACGCTGCGGCCTCGCCTCAGCCGCTCTGCGATCCCTCCGTCACGCCTACCCCGGAGTCCAGTGGCACACCGCCGGCGGGCACTTCCGCGAGGCTGAGCCCTTCTGGAGTTCCGTCAGCGTGGGCGTTCCTGGCGGCTACACCCAACAGAGAAGATGCCACCACGTGTGGAACCTCGGTGTGCAGGACAACGTGGTACAAGGCGCGTGACCAGGCCAACTTGTGATGCCCTCCGTCTCAGTTTCCGTCTCATTCAGCCCCGTTCACGGCCGTTCAGGCGAGTCCAGATGCCGGGTGCAGCCCATCAGCGGGCCGTCCATGAGCCCAGGTGAACGCCCCTGCACGCGCGCCATCACCCCACCAACACAGTTGGAAAGCGTGTTGGGGGCAACCCCCTCACGAGTTCGAATCTCGTATCCTCCGCACCCGCCCGGGCAGACCGAAGGCCCCGACCGATCATGGTCGGGGCCTTCGGCGTTGATCCGTCTCGGTTTCCGCCCAGTCGGCCTTCGGCGGCTCCCAGATCGCCTCGCCGACTTGCTGCGCGACCTTCCGCAGGATGGTTCCGGTGACGTGCATGTACCGGGCGCGCATCCTCGCCGCTCCCCCGGGCTCCCCTCCCATGATCGCGTCAACGACCACATCGGGTACGGCGAGGAGCAGAGGCCCGGTGGGAGGGGGCCTCGGTCAGCCCGCTGTCAGCTGTCAGCCCGCACGCCTCCATGACGGAGCTCTACGAGCTGAACAGGCGGGCCGTCGAGAGCGGCGGGCTCACCGTGGATGCCTGCTGGTCCGAACTCACCGGTTGACCGTGCCGATGTTGGTGGACCGGTCGGCGGCGACGCAGTGGGCCTGCGTGCGGCTGCCGGTGGCGGTCAGGGGGAGGTTGTTGGGGTTGCCGCAGCTGTTGTTCTGCCGACCCTCCTGGGCGGTGTTCTGCTGGAGCACCTCGAGTGTGCCCGAGCCGCCGGTGGCCCGGGCTCCTCCGCCGAAGTCGGCGGTGCGGACGTTGGCGGAGCCGTCCTCGGTTTTGCACCTCACCTCGTACCGGCTTCCGGTCACGGTGAAATTACCGCCGTTGGGGTTGTTGCAGTTGTTGTTCTGCCGCCCTTCCTGCGCAACGTTCTGCTGGTGCACGGAGCCGCCTGTGCTCGAGCCGCCTTCGACTCGGGCGCCGCCGCCCTTGACGAAGGCCTTGTGATTGAACGAGACGTCCTTGTTCTTGCAACGCGCTTCCACCCGGCCCCCCGACACCGTGAAGTCCGCATCGTCGTTGCCACTGCTGCAGAAGTTGTTCTGCCTGCCCTCCTGCGCAGCGTTCTGCTGACCCACATGCTGGGTGCTGGAGCCGCCCTCGGCTCGGGCGCCGCCACCCTTGACAACGGTGTGCTTACTGAACGAGCCGTCCTTGTTCCAGCAACTCTCGTCCACCCGTCCCCCCGTCAGGGCGATGCCCGTAGCGTCGTTCGGGCTGGCGCAGTTGTTGTTCTGCCGACCCTCCTGAGCAAGGTTCTGCTGTCGCAAGCTGCCGCCTGTGCTGGAGCCGCCCTCGGCTCGGGCCCCGCCGCCCTTGACAAGGGTGCCCTTGTTGAACGACGCGTCCTTGTTCCAGCAACGCTCGTCCACCCGGCCCCCGTTCAGCGAGATGCCCGAGTCGTCATTGCCGCTGCTGCAGAAGTTGTTCTGCCTGTCTTCCTGAGCAACGTTCTGCTGGGACACCTCGCCGCCTGTGCTGGAGCCGCCTTCGGCTCGGGCCCCGCCGCCCTTGACAAGGGTGTGCTTGTTGAACGAGGCGTCCTTGTTCCCACAACGCGCCCCTACCCGGCCCCCGTCACCGTGATGACCGAGAGGTCGCTGGGGTTGTTGTTCTGCCGACCCTCCTGGGCAATGCTCTGCTGGACAAAATCGGCTTCAGGTGTGGGGGTGGAGCCGCCTTCGGCTCGAGCGCCGCCGCCCTTGACAAGGGTGTGCTTGTTGAACGAGGCGTCCTTGTTCCCACAACGCGCCCCTACCCGGCCCCCGTCACCGTGATGACCGAGAGGTCGCTGGGGTTGTTGTTCTGCCGACCCTCCTGGGCAATGCTCTGCTGGACAAAATCGGCTTCAGGTGTGGGGGTGGAGCCGCCTTCGGCTCGAGCGCCGCCGCCCTTGACAAGGGTGTGCTTGTTGAACGAGGCGTCCTTGTTCCCACAACGCGCCCCTACCCGGCCCCCGTCACCGTGATGTCCGAGTCGTCGTTGGGGTTGTTGCAGTTGTTGTTCTGCCGACCCACCTGAGCGATGTTCTGCTCGATCGCGTTGGCGTTTGCGCTGCCGCCTTGAGCTCGGGCCCCGCCGCCCCTGACACGGGTGTGTTTATTGAACGAGGCGTCCTTGTTCCCGCAACGGCCCTCAATTCGCCCCGCCATCACCTCGGGTTCCGCGTCATGGTTGGGGTTGTTGCAGTTGTTGTTCTGCCGGCCTTCCTGAGCAACGTTGTGCTGGTTCACACTCTCCATCGCGCTGGAGCCGCCTTCGGCTCGGGCACCGCCGGCCTTGACGAAGGTCTTGTGGTTGAACGAGGCGTCCTTGTTCCCGCAACGGCCCTCAATCCGGCCGCCGTCCACATCGATGCCTTCAAAGAGGTCGTTGGGGCTGTTGCAGTTGTTGTTCTGCCGACCCACCTGAGCGGTGTTGTGCTGGTTCACGGATGCTGCTGCGCTACCGCCTTCGGCTCGGGCACCGCTGCCCTTGACGAACGTCTTGTGGTTGAACGAGAAGTCCAGGTCCGCGCAGCGGCCCGCAATACTGCCGCCGTCCACATCGATGGCCGCGTTGTTGGTGTTGTTGCAATTGTTGTTCTGCCTGCCGCGCTGGGCGGTGTTCTGCTGACCCAGGCTGGTGGTCGCCGAACCGCCTTCGGCTTCTGCTGGGCCGTTGTGGATACGGGAGAACGCGTTCACGGAGCCGTCGCTGGTCACACAACGGCCCGCTGCCCGGGCGCCGGTGAGCGTCACCCCTTCTTCCTCCTCCGCACCCTCCGCCGTGTTGGAGTTGTTGCAGTTGTTGTTCTGCCGGGCGGACTGCGCAACGTTCTGCTGGAATACATCCCCGCCCGTGGACGACCCTCCGCCCGCTCTGGCCTTCGCCTTCCCACCCGCGGGGCCAGTCCCGGCGAAGGCCGTCCCGGACCCCGCTGCCCCCAACCCGCTCACTGCCAGAACCAGCATCGTGGCTGTCGAGATCCTGTGCACCCGCATTCCGGAGCCTCCTCGTCCTCATCGGCCATCAGGCCGTTACCCCTCCTTCAACACCGCTCCAATTTTCCCCGTAGTGGCCGAACGCCCACTTTCCACCCCAACAGCCCAGAACTCTTCCCCCCGGAATGGCCAAAGAGCTTTGAGGATCCTGCGACCGGCCCCGGCGGCCGAGGACTCGGCTACCTCCGCCCGAGGAATTCTGGGTTCCCAGTGACGGATGAGCGTCCGACGGTCCGACACCATCAATTCTTCTCAACCGCGCCGAACGAGGACGTACGCCGACGAGCCTGGTCGGCCCAAGGCCCGCACAGGGTGCCCGAGCGCAATCCATCCGCAGTACGCATCGGGTGGCGTACCGACCGGCCGACGACTTTTCTCGGCCATTGCGACTCCACCGACCTGAGGCTCCGGAATCCTGCTTGCATGGAGATTCCTTCGAATAACGCAGCACCCAAGCGCAAGAGTTTGCGAAATGAGACGAACCGAGCGCGGAGTGTTAAACACGCTGCGCGCTTTCCCGGAGAACGAAGAATGCACAGTGCAGGAAGCTGACGACTTTCATCGCCGCGTCGCTGGTGAGCGGGTCCGGCGCGACGCCACTGCTTTTCGCCCGGGCAGCGGCCCCCCGGTGCTGGCACCATCCGGCCCGCCCGTGACCGTGCGGCGGAGAGCCCGGTACGTACGGTTACGGCTTGACCTTCGAGGCGGGTCGAAGGTTTACCGTCCGAGGTATGAGTGCATGGCGCATCTCCCAGCTCGCCGAGATCACCGGCGTCCCCGCGACGACGCTGCGGTTCTACGAGACGGCCGGGCTGCTGCCGGCCGACCGGACGCCCGCCGGGTACCGCGTGTACGGCGAGGAGGCGGTGCAGCGGCTGGCCCTCATCGGGACCGCCAAGCACCTCGGGCTGCCGCTGGGCGAGATCGGCGAACTGCTCGCTGTCCGGGACGCGGGCACGTGCGCGGACGTGAAGGCCGACCTGCTGCCGCGCGTCACCGCCCGCCTGGACAAGGCCGAACGGCAGCACGGAGGGTTGATCTCCTTCATCGATTCGCTGCGCTCCGCGCTCACCCGCCTTGAAGCCCTGCCTGACCGGGCCGGGCCCTGCGGCTCCGCGTGCGGTTTCCCCGACACCGATACGGCACGGCCCGACACGAACACGGCACGGCCCGACACGAACACGGCACGGCCCGACACGGATACGGCACCGCCTGACACGGATACGTCACGGCCCGACGCCGCGGTAGCGGAAGAGCACTGGCGTACCGCTCCCGTTGCCTGCTCGTTGTCCGCCGACGGCCTGAAGCAGCGGGCCGGCCAGTGGCGTACGGCCGTTGACGGCGCCGTACGGGCCTGGATCCCCGGCGGCGTACGTCTGACGCTGCCCTCGGAACGGGCCGGAGCGATCGCCGCGCTGGCCGCCGCGGAGCAACAGTGCTGCCCGTTCCTCGACTTCCGCCTGCACTTGGACGGACGGGTGCTGCACGTGGAGGTACGTGCCCCTTCCGACGGCGCCGCCCTGTTCCACGAGTTGTTCAGCCCAACTACCTGATCATCGCGGGCCTTTGGCCGCTGCCACGGCCGGGTCACGGGAGGGTTGGGGCTTGGCTCCGCGTCTCCGCCGCCGTTGCGATGTTGCGGGCCATCCCTCCGAACACCGCGGCGTGGAACGGCGACACGCCCCACCAGTACGCGTGTCCGGCAAGGCCGTGCGGATGGAACAGGGCCCGCTGCCGGTACACCGAACCGCCGTCCACCCTCCCTTCGACACTCATCTCCAGCCACGCCAGGCCCGGCAGCCGCATCTCCGCCCTCAGCCTCAGCAACCGCCCCGGTTCGATCTCCTCGACCCTCCAGAAGTCGAGGCAGTCCCCGACCCGCAGCCGCGTTGCGTCACGGCGCCCGCGGCGCAGGCCGACGCCGCCCACCAACGTGTCGAGCCATCCCCTCAGCGACCAGGCCAGCGGTGAGGAGTACCAGCCGTTCTCGCCGCCGATCTCCTCGACCACCCGCCACAGCGCCTCGGGCGGTGCCGCCACCTCGCGCTCTCGGCGGTCCGTATAGAGGGATCCGCCCGCCCAGTCCGGGTCCGTCGGCAGCGGGTCGCTCGGCGCGCGGGGAGCGGTTGCGGACGACCAGCGGGTGGCCACGTCGGCGTCGCGCACGCGCTGGAGGGCCAGTTCGATCGCACGGTCCAGGGCCAGACATCCCGGGGGCGGGGTCAGTGCATAGCGTTCGATGTCCGTCTCTGTGCGCACCACTTCGTGCCGGAGCGACTCGACCAGGGGGCGCGCGGTGGAGTTCGGCACCGGGGTGACCAGGCCCACCCAGAGGCTGGACAGCCGGGGCGTGAGGACGTGGACGGGGATGATGAGCCGCCGGGGCAGACCGGCGAGCGCGGCGTAGCGCTGCATCATGTCCCGGTACGTGACGACGTCCGGGCCGCCGATGTCGAACGTCCGGTTGACGTCGTCCGGCAGGCGCGCACAGGCCACGAGCAGACGTAGCACGTCGCGGATGGCGATCGGCTGCGTGCGGGTGCGCACCCAGCTCGGGGCGACCATCGCCGGAAGCCGTTCGGTCAGATAGCGCAGCATCTCGAACGACGCCGAGCCCGAGCCGATGATGACAGCGGCTCTGAGCACGGCGGTCGGCACTCCGGAGCCGAGCAGGATGCGGCCCACTTCGGCGCGGGACCGCAGATGCGGCGACAGCTCGTGTTCGGGCACTCCGGGCGGGGTCAGCCCGCCGAGGTAGACGATGCGTCGGACGCCCGCGGCCCGGGCCCGCTCGCCGAAGATCCGGGCCGCGCGCCGGTCGGTCTCCTCGAAGTCCGAGCCGGTGCCGAGGGCGTGCACCAGGTAGTACGCGACGTCGATGCCCTCCATCGCCGTACGGACGGATTCCTCGTCCGTCACGTCGCCGCGTACCGCCGCGGCCTCGCCGGCCCAGGGGTGGTCGCGCAGTTTTTCGGGGGAACGGGCCAGGCAGCGTACGGTGTGGCCCGCGGCCAGCAGCTCCGGCACCAGCCTGCCGCCGATGTAGCCCGTGGCGCCGGTGACCAGGCAGCGCGGCGACCCGTCGTCGTCGGCCATGCCGGTCCTCCCGAACCCGGTCGCGGTTCCTTCGCTCCGTCCAGCGCAGGCAGGTTTCCGCTACGGCCATGCTTGGACCTGCGCCGGGACGCCGCAACCGCGGGTCCGCCGCAAACGCCACGCCGCAGGGCTGCGGGTGACGGGGGTGGTGCGTACGCGCAGGGACCCGGCTCGTACGCGGAGGGGCCCCGGCTCGTACGCGCCGAGGCCCCTCCGTGAAGCGCGGATCCGGTCCGTTCAGTCGTCCCGCGAGGCGAGATCCCGCTGCCGCGGCTCCGCGCTGCCCGGCCGGGAGCCGGAGGGCTCGTCGCGCAGGAATCTGGCGACGACCAGATACAGCACCGCGCCGAACGGAATGATGAAGATGATGACCGGGAATTCCCAAGTGCCGCTGGTCTGGTTGGCGACATAGATGCCGTAGCCGACGAAGAAGATGCCGCCGAGTACCGACCAGGCCCTGTCCTTGATGGAAAGGCCGGGAAAGGCGATGCCGCACAGGATGAGCACGACCCCCGAAATGACGGAGAAGACCTCGTAGACACTCCAGTTCATGGATACCTCCAGTGGTGATGGCCGCGAATGAGCGGTGCGGGTGATTGGTGCGCGTTGATTGCTGCGCGATGAGCGGCGCGCGATGAGCGGCGCGGAGCGAGTCGTACGCGGCGAGCGGTGCCGGCGGAATGCCGGAATCGGCCGATTCCCACAGGGCGATCAGCGCGCCGCACGGACCGGGCGAACGGGCCGGACTCTACGGACCGTGCGGACAGGCGGCACCGTCCGGCGGCGGGCCCGTCCGCACGGCGAACGTCCCCGGGTCGTCTACTGGCCGCCGCCGAAACCGATGCTCAGCGGATGCCCGCACAGAGCGGCCACCTGCTGGGTCGCGTCGATGAGTTCGACGTTGGTCGTGGAATCCGCGTCGGCGATGCCGTGCAGCCGGTCCGCGTCCTGGGCGAGGTCGGCCGTGCCTTCGTAGTGCTCGGCCAAGTCCCCCAGCTCGTCCGCCTCGTGGAACAGCGGATTGCCGATGATGCCGTTGCCCTCGAGGAGTTGCCGTCCGAGTTCGTCGAACCCCTTGCACACCTCCGCCTTGGACGACGGTCCGGCGACCTTTTCACAGCCGACCGCGGCGAGCATCAGACATCCGGCCGCTGCGGCCGCGATGAATACCCCGTGTCGTCGAGCCACGGAACGCTCCTTCCCCCTGAATCGATCATGAGCAATGCGCCCGGCGCTGGGTGCGGGCCGGGATGTTGCGGCCGAGCCGTGTCCGCGTCAGGAACGCCTCCACCGGGGCCGTCGCCGCTCCTCCCCCGTGGAGATGTCGCGACCGGCGATCATGCTGTCGCGCTCGATCGTGAGGTCGCCGCCGGCCCGAAGGGAGATGCCGCCCGTCGGGTCGGCGGTACGGTCGCCGTCGCCCTCCCGCCCCGATCCCCAGCCGGATTCACTCCCGCGTTCCGGGCTCCGTTCCCGCCCCGGTTCGCGTTCGCCCGAGCCGTCCTCCGCGGCCGTCCCCCGCCCGGCCGCCGCAGCCGTCTCCCGTGCGACCCGGACCGCCGCCTCGTCGTCCCCCGCCACATGCAGCCACGCCCGGGTCCTGGTCTCCTTGACGCTCACGTCCACGGCGTGGAAGGAGGCGGCGGAGATGTTCTCGTAGCCGCCCCGTACGACGTTGTCGTGGATCGCGTCCGAGACGAGCAGCGCGCTGTCGCTGCGAGCCGTACGGATCGCGGCCCGGAGCGGCGCGCTGTCGCAGAGCCGGAAGGCCTGGTTCACCGCGTGCCCGCCCAGCCCGTGCTCGTCGAAGTGAACGTCCCCCGCGTGCACGGCGATCCGTATGCGCAGGAGGGGGTCGCCGCGCCGCCGGTCCGCCAGCGCCCGTTCGAGCCGCGGCAGAAACGTGCCCAGCACCATCGCCTTGGGAATGCGGGGCGGAACGACGATCAGCAGTCCGTCACCCCGGTCCTCGCGCAGGCAAAGCGCCCAGAGCTCTTCGCCGAAAGCCGCGCGGAACTCCTCGTACAGGGCCTCGCGGGTTCGCATCTGGTCGGTGTCCGTACGTGAGGAGAACGCCTCGACGTCCGCGACGAGCACCGTCACATGCTGCGGTGCGCGCATCCCGCGGAGGGCCGCCGGAAGCGGCTCCGGGGAGCGGAAGGAGTCCGGGCGGCTCATGACGGCACCGGGATTCCGCCGACCTTCAACTGCCCCGACCTGGAGTCGACCAGGGACAGGAAGACACCGCCGGCCAGCTTGACGAAGGCGTAGTCGGTGGAGCGCATCTGCCAGCGGTCGCCGGACCGCACGAGGGGCACCGTGCCCTGCTTCACGCCGTCCCAGCTCAGGGTGACGGCCGTGACGGCGTCCGTCCTCTCCGCCTTGCCGATCTCGACCCGGTCGACGCGGTCCCGGTACGACGGGGACCTGCGCGCGAACTCACCCTTCATCGACTCGGCGCAGCCGGCGTCGCTCGGGGCGACGATCGCGCACCAGGCGGCACCGTCACCGATCTTCTCGGCCTTGCGGATCTGCTCGACCGTACGGATCGCGCCCTTGCTGCCGCTCTCCTCGACCACCGAGAGGTCGACCTCGTCGCCGCCGTCCGAGAACACGGCGGAGCCGCCGCCGTAGAGGACGGCTGTCATCGCCGCGAGCACGGCGACGGACATCACGGGGTGCCGGTGGACGGTCTTCTTGATCTCCTTGACGTTGTTGACGATGTTGTTGCCGGCGACCTGCGCGTTGGCGCCGATCGTCACGTCCCGGCCGCCCTGCATGTTGATGCGGTAGTCCCCGTCACCGGTCCCGAAAGACCGTCTGCGCGAGGGGGGTTCGGACTTCTGTTCTGGTTGATCGGTCACGAGCGTCTCCTGGAACTGCAATCTTCAACAGTTCGCAGTATCAGAACAGCTCAAGTTCAGACGACAAGCGTCATTTGACGCATTAGCGGTCTTCTCCCGGACAGACTTTCCCCATGCCACCCGTAAGGTTCTGGGACATCCTCAGCGATGCCGAGCGCGCGGAGCTGATGAAGTCCGGTCGCAGCCGCCGCTTCCGTGCCGGCGACAGGATCTTCTCCGAGACCGACGACGACAGTGGCTGGGCCGGTGTCATCACGGAAGGCAAGTGCCGGGTCGTGGCCAGCCACGAGGACGGCACGGGCACCTATCTGGCGCTCCGTCAGGCGGGCGACATCATCGGCGAGATGGCCGCGATCCGGCGCGGGCGCCGCAGTGCGACCGTGACCGCGGTGACGACGCTCGGGTTGCATGTGGTCGCCCGTACGACGTTCCAGACGCTGCTGAGTTCGCATCCGAGCCTGATGAAGCACCTGCTCGTCGTCATGATCGAGCGCTTGCGGGAGGCGGATCAGTGCCAGGCCGATCTCGCCGTCGCCGCCACGGAGTTACGGCTGAGCCGGCTGCTCTTCCGGCTGGCCAACGCCGAAGGAGTGGCGACGGAGGAGGGCATCGAGCTCACCGGGTTCACCCAACTCGAACTCGCGGGATGGTGCGGAATCAGCCGCGAATCGGTCGTCCGGCACATGCGGAAGCTGGAGGCGATGGGCATCCTGGGCTCCAGTCAGAAGCGCCAACGGCGGCTTCTCGTCCGCGACATCGAACGGCTCGGCGAGCACGCCCTGCAGGCGCCGTCCTGACTCCTGGGCCGCCGCGCAGCCCGCCGGGGCGGAGGGGCTGCGCCCGGGCCGGGGCGGTCGCCGACGGGCGGCGGGCGGGGCGTATGCGTACGGCGGGCGTGAACGGAACGGGTCCGGTGCATGGTCATCCTCGATCCGGTCACTTGCCGCGTCCTCGGTATTGAGCAGACGGCCACCCAGGACCAGGACGACTACCGGTGAAGGCGGCGGACGTCATGCCCTACGAAGCGTGGATGAGCTGAGAGCGTGGCCGGGGGCCGGGGGCGCATCGTCACCACGCGGGGCGCACCCCAAGCGGGTTACGCCGGAAGGCCGATTTCCCGCCCATGCCGACCGAAACCGCACGCCTACCGCCCCGCCCGCCTACCCGTACGGCCCACCGAACCGCATGCCCACCCCTCCCGCCTGCCGAGCCGCACGCCTACCCCTCCCGCCCGGCCCCGGGCCATGCACCCCCGGCCCGTATCGCCTCGCACAGGCCCGGCGTTCGCCGCCGCCGGATCTCCGTGAGACCCGCTGGCGCGAAATATCCGGGAGGCACAAGTCGTCCGTGCCGCATACGTTCCCCCTAGCCCCACCGATCGCTAGTTTCCCTTCCATCACGTCCGTTGCGCGGACGCTCGTTCCCGCGACCCGGACACCCGTCCCGACCGCTCTGCCGGAAGGACTCCTGTGGACATACGACACCCACGCCGCGCGATAGCCGCCCTGGCCGCCGTGGCGCTGACCGCACCGCTCCTCCTCGCCTCCGCCTCCCCGGCCACCGCGGCGCGCAGCGCCGGCGCTCCGGCGAAGAAGGCCGAGAAGGCGGCCGAGAAGCTCGCGCGCAAGCTGGTGGCGAGGTCGTCGGCGAAGGACGCGCACGACCACCTGAAGAGATTCCAGGCCATCGCCGACTCGGCCGGGGGCCACCGGGCCGCGGGCTCGTTGGGGCACGACGCGTCCGCCGCGTACGTGTACCGCCAGCTCCGGAAGGCCGGGTACGACGTCTCGTACGACGCCTTCGAGTTCACCTACACGGAGACGCTCGCCGAGAAGCTGGGGGTCGTCTCGCCCACCCCGCAGGACATCGCCATCGAGGCGATGACCTACACCAAGAGCACTCCGGAGGGCGGCATCGAGGCGTCGGTCGCGGCCGTGCCGGTGGACGCCACGTCCGGGTGCGAGGCCGAGGACTACGCCTCCGGCTCCTTCACGGGGAAGATCGCGCTCATCCAGCGCGGCGGCTGCACCTTCGCAGAGAAGCAGGCCGCGGCGGCCGGTGCGGGCGCGGTGGGCGCGATCATCTACAACAACACCGACGGCGCGCTGTCCGGGACGATCGGCGATCCTGCCGCAGGGAAGATACCCACCGGTGGCATCACCCGGAAGGACGGCCAGGCGCTGACCGCCGAAGTGGCCAAGGGCGAGGTCAAGGTCTCGTTCGAGATCCGCGAACTGCAGGAGAAGCGGACCACCCGCAATGTCATCGCCGAGACCCCCGGCGGGAACCCCGACCGTACGGTGATGCTCGGCTCCCACCTCGACTCCGTCTCCGAGGGCCCGGGCATCAACGACAACGGCTCGGGCTCGGCGGGCCTGCTGGAGGTGGCCCTGGAGCTGGCCAAGACCCACCAGAAGCCCACGAACAAGATCCGCTTCGCCTGGTGGTCGGCGGAGGAGCTGGGCCTGGTCGGCTCGGAGGATTACGTCGCCCGCCTGACCGAGCAGCAGCGGAAGCAGATCGCGCTCTACCTCAACTTCGACATGATCGCGTCACCCAACTACGGCCAGTTCGTGTACGACGGCGACGACTCGGACGGCACGGGCGCGGGCCCTGGTCCCGAGGGGTCGGCGCAGATCGAGAAGCAGATCAACGACTACCTCGACCGCACGGGCAAGCCCCACGAGGGCACGGACTTCACCGGCCGCTCGGACTACGGCCCGTTCATCGAGGTCGGCATCCCGTCGGGCGGCACGTTCACGGGTGCCGAGGGCATCAAGACCGAGGAGCAGGCGAAGAAGTTCGGCGGGGAGGCGGGGGTCGCGTACGACGCCTGCTACCACGCGGCCTGCGACAACCTCTCCAACATCGACATGGCCGCCTTCGACACCAACATCGATGTGATCGCCCACGCCGTCGGCACGTACGCGCACGACCTCGGCTCACTGACGGAGCCGGTGGCGAGCACGTCCACCACGGGCGACGCCGGCAGCGGCGGCGGGCTGCACGACGAGTACGAGCGCGTCACGGAGTAGGGACCACGGGAGCCCGGCCGACACGCCCGGGACCCACGCCGACTGGCGCCGAGCGGCCCACCGCTCGGCGCCGGCCGGCGTACGGGCCCTGGCCTCGCGGTGATCAGCGCTGAGGCGCTTGCGGAGCGCTCACCTCCGGCCAGAGCCGCCTGGCGGTTTGATCGTTTTCGCGGCCTTTCCACTCCTGCGCCATGGCTGCGCCCGGAGCGCCGGGACCGGTAGGCTTTCCGTGTGATCTTCAAGCGCATCGGAAACGGGCGGCCGTACCCGGACCACGGCCGGGAGAGCACCCGCCAGTGGGCGGACGTCGCTCCACGCCCGGTACGCCTCGACCAGCTTGTCACCACCAAGCAGCAGCTCGATCTCGAGACCCTGCTGGCCGAGGACTCGACGTTCTACGGAGACCTCTTCGCCCATGTCGTGAAATGGCAGGGCGACCTCTATCTGGAGGACGGGCTGCACCGGGCGGTCCGGGCGGCGCTCCAGCAGCGTCAGGTGCTGCACGCGCGGGTCCTGGAATTGGGCTGACACCACCCCACCCCAACCCGGAGCACTTCACCCATAATTAGGCGCATTGCCCCTTTCGGGTTGGGCTCTGCGCCACGCATTGATCATCTAGTAGGCAGAGAGGCCCGGCCGCACTACGCTGCGCTTCATGAGCATGCTGACTCCCCCCGGCATGGGCGGTAAGTACCGCATCACGGGGGACAGGTACCCGCGGATGCGCAGGCCGCGCAACCGCCGCCGCATCGTGGTCGCCATGATCGGAGCCGTCGCAGCCCTCGGGTTGTCCGGGTGGGGGACGTTGCAGCTCATCGACGTGTTCACGGGAAGCGGCGGAAAGGCGCGCGCGGCCGGCAAGGCGGACTGCGGTACGCCGGAGAGCCACCCGAGCGCCACGGCCGCGGCCCTGCCGGAACCGGGCGAGATCACGGTGAACGTCTACAACGCGACGCAGCGCTCCGGCCTTGCCAAGCAGACCGCCGACGAGCTGAAGAAGCGCGGCTTCAAGGTCGGCAAGGTGGGCAACGCCCCGGCCGCCTACGACAAGAAGGTCAAGGGCACCGGCGTACTGCTGGGCGCCCCGAACGCGGCCGACGGGCCGTTCAAGGTGCTCGGTACGCAGCTCGCAGGGGCCGCGTCGGAGGCCGACAAGCGCACCGGCAAGGACGTCGACCTGATCATCGGCGACGCCTTCAAGTCCCTTGCCGAGAAGCAGGCGGCGGACGATGCGCTCGTCGCGCTGACCAGCCCGTCACCGAAGCCCGCCGCCTCAGCGACCCGGGCCACCGCGAAGTGCTGACCCGGCGGCGTCCCGACCGCGCCCCGGCTCCCGGGCCGCCCGGACGCCGGCCGTGTGACGGCTGCGCGGTTGACATCTGACGGAACCCGCCGTACGGCATCGCCCGACGCCTGCCCCGGGCCCCCACGCGACATCTCACCGGACGCCTGGAGCGACGGGTCGGTGGGGCGGCCGCTCCTGGCGTCCGGCGCGACGAGGCCCCCTCTCCGAAGTCCCGTCTCCCCTCCGGGCGGACGACGCTCCTTCGAAGGCCCTAGTCGGCCGTGCCGTACATCCGGTCCCCGGCGTCGCCGAGACCCGGCACGATGTAGCCCTGCTCGTTGAGGCGTTCGTCCACCGCGGCCGTCACGACGGTCACCGGCGTCCCCTCCAGCTCGCGCTCCATGTACTCCACGCCCTCCGGCGCGGCCAGCAGGCACAGGGCGGTGACATCGTCGGCGCCGCGGCCGATCAGCTCGTTGATCGCCGCGACGAGCGTGCCGCCCGTCGCCAGCATCGGGTCCAGGACGTAGACCTGGCGCCCCGAGAGGTCCTCCGGCATCCGCGTCGCATACGTGGAGGCCTGCAGCGTCTCCTCGTCCCGGATCATCCCGAGGAAGCCGACCTCGGCCGTCGGCAGCAGCCGCACCATGCCGTCGAGCATGCCCAGGCCCGCCCGGAGGATCGGCACCACCAGCGGACGCGGACGGGCCAGCCGCACACCCGTCGTGGCCGTCACGGGCGTGGTGACGTCGACCTGCTCGGTGCGCACGTCACGGGTCGCCTCGTAGGCCAGCAGCGTGACCAGTTCGTCGGCCAGGCGCCGGAACGTCGGGGAGTCGGTGCGCTCATCGCGCAGCGTGGTGAGTTTGTGGGCCACCAGCGGGTGGTCGACGACGTGGATCCGCATGCCGAAGACAGTAGCCGAGCGGTTCCGCGGCTCCCATGGCGCCTTCGCTCCCCACCGACGACGCCTCCGGTGGCATCAAAGCACCTGTCCGGGGGAAGGTGGGCACGTATGGCCGTACGGGCACTACCGCCCGGTACGGACGCGCGGGACAACAGACCCAGCTTGGGGGAGGTGTGGCAGTCGTGCCGGACCGGAACCAGCCCAGTGGCGAGCCCGCGCTGGCGGAGAACGACGCGGAGAGGCGCAGGCGACGCGCCCAATTCCTTCGAGAACTCAACGAGGCGAAAGCACTGCGTGAACGCGTCCAACCGCGGCGTGCCCGAGTCGCCAGGATGCGCCAACAGATGCGGATGCGGACCTTCCGCTGGTAGCCCGGGCAGCCCCCGGATCACCGTCCGGTTGCAGGACTGGTGCACGACGCACAGCGGAAGACCTCTCGCGATGGCCTCGTTTCTGCCACGATTCCGAGTGGGCGGGCCAAGGTGAGATATTCCTGATCCCGCCGGACCCGGCAAACGCTATGACCAGTGGGAGAGTCACGGTGTACTTCGCCGCACTGCTCGCGCGCACCGAAGACGGGTGGGAAGCGAGCGACACAGAGCTCGACGATGTGGAAACCCTGGCCGATCTGACGGATCTGGCCCGGCAGGCATCGGTCGACGATGACACGGTGCTCGCCTTCATCGAGCAGGAGGACGCGTGGTTCGGCGTCGTTCGGGTGGACGGCGAGGAGGACCCCCGCATCTACGTATCGGATGCGGCAGCCGCGGCCCGTAGCTCGTACGGCGAGATTCTGCTCACGGACGAACTGCTCGGCCGTGAGCCCGAAGATGATCTCGACAGTCTGGTGGACCTCGACGGCACCGAGGACGGCGAGCCGGAAGGCGACGGCGAGGAGTCGGCCACCGACGACGACGCCGTGCCGCCCGGCCCGATCGGCGACTCGGAGATCCTCGAGGACCTCGGGATGTCGAGCAAGGAGCTGATGGCCCTGGGCGGTGATGCGCTGAGCGAGATCGCCGACGTGCTGGGCTGCGGGGAGGTTCTCGAGGCGGTCCGCTGACCCGGGCCGCTCTCACCGCGGCGCCACCGGCACCGGCCGGCGTGCGCCGCGGGGCACGGCTGTGACCGACACTGTCCCCATGACCGCACCCGACACCCCGGATCCCCTGCGCGGCCCCTGGCACGCGCCGATGCGCCTTGCCCTGGCCGAGGCCGTACGCGCCCCGGAGGCGGGGGACGTGCCGGTGGGTGCGGTCGTCCTCGGTCCGGACGGCGGGGTGCTCGGCCGCGGTCGCAACGAGCGCGAGGCGACCGGTGACCCCACGGCGCACGCCGAGGTCTTGGCGCTGCGCGAGGCGGCGCGGGCCGTCGGTCAGTGGCGGCTGTCGGGCTGCACGCTCGTCGTGACACTGGAGCCGTGCACGATGTGCGCCGGTGCCGCCGTGCTCTCCCGGGTCGAGCGGGTGGTCTACGGCGCCGTCGACGAGAAGGCGGGCGCGGCCGGTTCCCTGTGGGACGTCGTACGGGACCGGCGGCTCAATCACCGGCCCGAGGTCATCCACGGTGTGCTGGCCGAGGAGTGCGGGGAACTGCTCACGCGTTTCTTCCGCCGAACCGGACGGATCGATACCGATTTCGGAGCACGGCCACCCGTCCGCTAAGCTCTCTCCCGGTAGCGTGTCCGAGCGGCCTAAGGAGCACGCCTCGAAAGCGTGTGAGGGGGCAACTCCTCCGTGGGTTCAAATCCCACCGCTACCGCAGGTAGACGAAGGGGCGGTCCCAGCTGGGACCGCCCCTTCGTGATCTTCCCAGCCCGAACTCCGGCCGGCTCAGCCGCCGCACACGAGCATCAGCACATCCTGGACGCCCCGGTTGCACAGCTCGATGAGACGGTCTGCCAGTACTTGGCGCGTTCGCCGCCGTCACCGGCCCACAGGGAGAGGATCGCGGTAGCCGTCGGTGATGACGCCGAGGGCGACGTCGTGGCGCGGGTTGACCACATGCCCATGGCGGACCTTCACGAACACACAGGCGAAGATCACCGCACACGTCCGTTGGGCGACGTCTTCCTCGTTCTCCCGTAGGCACCGCCAACGTCCGCAGCTACGGACGCCGCTACGGACGCAACTGACGCTCCGTCGGCGCCCTCGTCAGGCGACCGTCGTGGCGGGTGCTGCTCCCCCTTCTCGGCTGGGCGTCGCCGGTAGAGCAGGCCGGGCTCCGGAGAGGACGAAGTTGCGCTGTTGGGGTGGGAGGCGGAGCGGGGCCATGTCAAGGAAGGGCGGGCCGGCGTTGAGGAGGGGAAATGGATTGGTTGCTGCATTGACGCAAGGAGGTTCGGGTGCGGGGACACAGGATCGCGACGGCCACGATGGTGGTTCTGGTCGTGAGCGGGTGGGCGGGACTGGGGCACGGGGCTGCGTTCGCGGAGACCGGCCCCGATGGGACGAAGGCGAGGGCGACCGGCGGATCCTCCACGGGCGGGGAGGTCTTCCAGCAGAACACCGCGCAGTCCTCCCGGCAGAACAACCACTGCAACAACCCCAACATGCAGGAGGGGGATGTGGTGCTCTCCGGTAGTCGGGCAGCGGGACGGTGTGTGTCCAGTGACGAGTCCCTCACCGCGTTCTCCCGGGTCCGGGCCGGCCACGCAGACGTAGAAGGCGGCTCCTCGTCGGCGAGTCTGGGTCAGCAGAACACCTCCCAGCGCGGCAGACAGAACAATATCTGCAACAACCCCAACGACCCGTTGGTCGATGTGGACGGTGGCCGGGTGGAAGGCCGCTGCGCGGACCAGGACCGCTCATTCAGCAAATACACCCATGTCAGCGGCGGCGGCGTCCGCGCCGAAGGCGGCTCCAGCACGAGCCTCAATACGTTCCAGCAGAATGCGGCGCAGGAGGGGCGGCAGAACAACCACTGCAACAACCCGAAGGGATTCTCGAACATCACCGTGACGGGGGGCCGGCTAGGGGTGCGTTGCGGGAACGAGGACGGCTCGCTCAGCAAACACACCCATGTCAAAGGCGGCGGGGCCCGGGCTGACGGCGGCTCCAGCACAGAGGCCTTCGTGTTCCAGCAGAACACGGCGCAGGAGGGGCGGCAGAACAACCACTGCAGCAACCCCAACGTACTGTCGGACCTCGCCGTGACCGGGGGCCGGATGGAGGACCGCTGCATGCAGCAAGACTTCTCGTTCAGCAAGCACGCCCTAGTCAAGGGCGACGGGGCCCGCGCCGAAGGCGGCTCCAGCACAATCACCAGCGTGATCCAGCAGAACACGGCGCAGGAGGGGCGACAGAACAACCACTGCAACGTCCGCAACCGGACGGACATCACCGTGACCGGAGGCCGGGCGGTGGCGCATTGCGGGAACAAGGACGGCTCATTCAGCAAACACACCCATGTCAAAGGCGGCGGGGCTCACGCCGAAGGCGGCTTCGCCACAGGCGTGGACGAGCAGAATGTGGCTCAGGAGGGCCGGCAGAACAACAACTGCAACAGCCCCAACGGAAGTGGCCTCACGGTTGACGGCGGCCGGTCGGAGGACCGCTGTACGCAGCAGGACTTCTCGTTCAGCAAGCACACCCATGTCAAGGGCGATGGCGCGAGAGCCGAAGGGGGCAGCACAGGCGGCGACGTGTCCCAGCAGAATGCGGCCCAGGAGGGTCGACAGAACAACTACTGCAACAACCTCGGCACAACGCCCATCGCGCTGATGGGGAGCCAGGCTGAGGCGCGTTGCGGCAACAAGGACCACTCGTTCAGCAAGCACACCCATCTCAAGGGCGGCGGCGCCCGCGCCGAAGGCGGCTCCACCACAGGCAGCGTCATTGAACAGCAGAATGTGGCGCAGGAAGGCCGGCAGAACAACAGCTGCAACAACCCCAACGCATTCTCGTCCTTCTTTGTGCCGGGGGGCCGGGTGGGGGCGCGGTGTGCGAACAAGGACGACTCGTTCAGCAAGCACACCCATGTCAAGGGCGGCGGCGCCCGCGTCGAAGGCGGCTCCGCCACAGTCGCAGACATGCGTCAGCAGAACATCGCGCAGGAGGGCCGGCAGAACAACAACTGCAACAACCCCAACTTGTCGAGCATCACGCTGACGGGGGGCCGGGTAGGAGCGCGTTGCGGGAACAAGGACGCGTCGTTCAACAAGGGCACCCTTGTCAAGGGTGGCGGGGCCCGCGCCGAAGGCGGCTCCACCACAGGCAGCGACATGTTCCAGCAGAATGTGGCGCAGGAAGGCCGGCAGAACAACAACTGCAACAACCCCAACAACTCGCCCGTCACGGTCACGGGGGGCCGGGCGGCGGCGCTTTGCGGCAACCAGGACCACTCGTTCAGCAAGCACACCCATCTCAAGGGCGGCGGCGCCCGCGCCGAAGGCGGCTCCACCACAGGCGGCGGGATTTTCCAGCAGAACACGGCGCAAGAGGGCCGGCAGAACAACAACTGCAACAACCCCAACAACCTGACCCTCACCGCTGCGGGCTCCGATAGGACCTACCAGTGCCGGACCGTCGACAACTCCCGCACCATCGGCACCATCTACCAATAGCCAGAACGTCGCGCAGGAAGGGCGGCAGAAGAACGCGTCCGCAACCCCACCAACGCCGAGCCGACCGTCTCCGGTCCTGTTGCCACATCTCAGTTCCAGGTCGTCGACACCTCCGGCAGCATCGATTCGGCTTACCGGTAATCGCACCCCTGCCTGCCGGGGCGACCCAGCATCGCGTCGAGTGGTCGCGCGTCATCCGAAAAGATCTGCTCGGTGCGGCGGAGGGAGCCGGGGCCATCGAGGACGCACGATCGGCCGGCGCCCGGCGATCCTCAGGACGTCCAAGGGCTGGTCGGGTCACCGTCCTCGGCATCCCGCTCCGGTGCCGCGATCGCAGCTCAGGCCAAGCGTCGCGGCACCGAGGTTCTGTGGTGCCTGCCGAGCACGGCTGAGCGAATCCCGATCGCCAGTTCCCGGGTTGTTGCCCGTCCTCCGTCCATCCGCCCTCAGGCAGCACCCCGCACCGGGCCGAAGCCACATCGAAGAGCGCCCGGGACGGCTCCCGGGCCCCTGCCGCATCAAAGATGCACACCGAGTGGAGGACGAGGGCGAGCGCCGTCCCCTCCGGGCGTGCCCGCAAGCCCATCGCTTCGACCGTTTGTGTGGTTAGACTCTCGCGATCCCCACCAGGGGGCAGGCGGAGCGGACAGCGCGGCGAGGGAAGCGGGCACGGCATGGTGCAAACGAAGAAGATCGCGCTCTACCTGGTCATCGTCTTCGTGCTGTACACGATCATCACGTCGCCGGACCGGGCAGCGGATCTCGTCCAGGTAGGGTTCGAGGGCATATCGAGCGCCGCCAGAGGTGTCGGCGAGTTCATGACCGCGCTGGTGCAGTGACGGCGGCGCGTCGTCCGAGGAGTCTTCGCATGATCCGCCACCTGGTGCTGTTCAAGCTCAACGACGGCGTACGGCGCGACGAACCGCGCGTGACCGCCGGCGAGCGGGCCTTCCGCGAGCTCGGCGGGCTGGTCCCCGAGCTCGAGTTCTGGGAGTGCGGCTGGAACGTCTCGGACCGCCCGATCGCCTATGACTTCGCCATCACCTCGGCCGTGGCCGACGCGTCCGCGCTGCAGCGGTATCTGGAGCACCCCGCGCATCAGGCGGGGGTGGCGCAGTGGCGGGAATTCGCCACCTGGGTGATCGCGGACTACGAGTTCTGACCCGTCCGTGTTCCGGGCCCTCGCCCCCTTGGGCGGGGGCCTTTCTGCATGGTGCACATGGCCTCAACTTGCCGCCAACACGGGGATATACGGTGCTTGCACACAGTGCACATGTCTTGTGATGCTATGACCGCTTTTGCCGGATGAGTGGACCGAGAAGAACGTTCAGCGAGAAACCTGAAGGGGTGGCATGACCGCGTCGGCCAGTACTGCGTCCGAAGCACCGCCTCCCCAGGGCGAGGGCGCCGGAAAGTCCCGCGAGAGCCGAGGTGCGGACACACGCGCCCTGACCCAGGTGCTCTTCAAGGAGCTGTCCTCCCTCGAGCAGGGAACGCCGGAGCACACGCGCGTGCGCGCGGCTCTCATCGAGGCGAACCTGCCACTGGTGCGCTACGCCGCCGCACGCTTCCGCAGTCGCAACGAGCCGATGGAGGACGTGATCCAGGTCGGCACGATCGGCCTGATCAACGCGATCGACCGGTTCGACCCGGAGCGAGGCGTGCAGTTCCCGACGTTCGCGATGCCCACCGTGGTCGGCGAGATCAAACGTTACTTCCGGGACAACGTACGGACTGTCCACGTCCCGCGGCGGCTCCACGAGCTTTGGGTCCAGGTGAACGGCGCCACCGAGGATCTGACGGTGCAGAACGGCCGCACCCCCACCACCGCGGAGATCGCCGAACGGCTCAAGATCGCCGAGGAGGACGTGCTCGCCTGCATCGAGGCCGGCCGCTCGTACCACGCGACCTCCCTCGAAGCGGCGCAGGAGGGCGACGGTCTGCCGGGGCTGCTCGACCGGCTCGGCTACGAGGACCCGGCCCTGGCCGGAGTCGAGCACCGCGACCTCGTACGCCACCTGCTGGTGCAGCTTCCCGAGCGCGAACAGCGCATCCTTCTACTGCGCTACTACAACAATCTGACGCAGTCACAGATCAGTGCTGAGCTGGGCGTATCGCAGATGCATGTGTCCCGGCTGCTGTCCCGGAGCTTCGCCCGCCTGAGATCCGCAAATCGGATCGAGTCCTAACCAGGACGAGGTACCTTTCCAGCGCCGATATGTCGACTTGGCACTACAGCGCGTTGCCGACATGTGACATTCTGCAGGAACCGCGTTTGCCGCAGCGCTGCCGCCGGTATTCACGTGAAGGCTGCGTCCTTCGCCGACGAGGGCGCTGTGACCCGTCCGCGACCTCAAGGGGGTGGCATGTCCGTAGAACTGGGCAGCTCGAAGGTGCTCGCCAATGAGGCACCGCCCGTGCCCGAACACTGCGACGCCATCAACACCCGGACCCTCTCCCGCTCCCTGTTCATGCGGCTGGCCACGCTCGAGGAGGACAGCGCCGAGCGCGCGTACGTCCGCGACACCCTCATCGAGCTCAACCTGCCCCTAGTGCGCTACGCGGCGGCCAGATTCCGCAGCCGCAACGAGCCGATGGAGGACATCGTCCAGGTCGGGACGATCGGTCTCATCAAGGCGATCGACCGTTTCGACTGCGAACGGGGCGTGGAATTCCCGACGTTCGCGATGCCCACCGTCGTCGGGGAGATCAAGCGCTTCTTCCGGGACACGAGTTGGTCGGTGCGCGTACCGCGCCGGCTGCAGGAGCTGCGCCTCGCCCTCACCAAGGCGAGCGACGAGCTCGCCCAGCAGCTCGATCGCTCGCCCACCGTCCCGGAACTCGCCGCGGCGCTCGGGGTGTCGGAGGAGGACGTGGTCGACGGCCTCGCGGTCGGCAACGCGTACACCGCGAGTTCCCTGGACTCCCCCTCGCCCGAGGACGACGGCGGCGAGGGCTCACTGGCCGACCGCCTCGGCTACGAGGACTCGGCGCTCGAGGGTGTGGAGTACCGCGAGTCGCTCAAGCCCCTGCTGGCCAAACTCCCGCCCCGGGAGCGGCAGATCATCATGCTCCGGTTCTTCGCGAACATGACACAGTCGCAGATCGGCGAGGAGGTCGGCATCTCCCAGATGCATGTCTCCCGGCTGCTCACCCGCACGCTCGCGCAGCTCCGGGAAGGGCTCATCGCCGACTGAGCCTCCGGTCCGCCCGCCTCGGCCCAGCGGTCTTCACACCTGACGTACCGTCAGCGACACTGGGCCGATGCGACGGACGAGGCGAGACCCCGAAGTCCCCGTGGGTGGCCGGGCGTGCCATGGCGTACGCCTGCGGGCGCGGCGCCGTGGCCTGCCCCTGGGCAGCCACGGGGCGGCGTTCGTCTCCTCGGCGGCCGTGCTGTGCCTGGGCGCGCTGCTCGCGGGGTGCGGGAGCGGCGGGGACGACGGCTACGTGGCGGTCGGCGCGGTCGGGCCGGGCGGCCCGGGCGGCCCGGCGAAGGCGGTACCACCCGATGACGAGGTGTCACTGACTCCGCTGGACCGTCCAGAACCCGGCGCCCGCAAGCAGGGTGACGATACGTCGGAGCGCAGACCGGAAGGCGCCGTGGCGCCTGCGGGAGACGGGAGCACCGGCCCGGCGGACCGGACAGAGGACGCGCACTCCGGCGACGGGCCGGGCGGTCCCGGTGGCGGGCCGGACGATGGCCGCGGTCCGTCCACGGGCGGCAGCGATTCCGGCGGTGGTTCCGGCGGTGGTTCCACGGACCCCGGGTCCCCCTCCGAGGAGCCGGATCCGGAGCCGCAGCGCCCGGCCGCGCTCTCCGTCGGGCCGATCCAGCGCACACCGACCGACAAGCGCTGGTGCGAGAAAGTGACGCTGGAACTGCGCAACACCGGTGAGAAGCCCGTCACTTCGGGCACGGCCACCTTCGCGACCCACATCATCGGCGTACTCGGCATCGACTGGGACACGATCGAGTCGGGCCGGAAGCTGCCCGTACCGGTCGAGGGAGGGGCGCGCACCGAGAAGAGCTGGACGGTCTGCGTGGACGAGTGGCGGGTCCCGCCGGGCATGCACATAGAGACCCAGGACGTCACCGTCGACTGGAAGTGACCGGGCCCACCACACGCTCACGGCACGCGTGGCCACACCTCAACACGTACGCACGTACACACGTACGCACGTCAACGAGTCAGCGAGTCAGCCCGTACGTACCTCAGCGGGTGTGTCTCGCCGGCGCCTGCACCCGCCGACCCGGGTCAGACCAGCGCCAGCCATACCACGGCGCCGATGACCGCGATCGCCGCGATGACGCCGACGATCGCGCCGGCACCCGGACCGGACCGGGCGGGCGCCGCCTGCTGCGGCCCCTCGTCCACGAAGGCGCGGAACATCTGGGTGGAACCGGCGGAGTCGTGGCCGCCCTGGGGACCCTGGGGGTTGTTCGTCATGAGCCAGGACCCTAGCGAACGGCCGGTGACCGCCCAACCCTCGGGCTTGTGCGGTATCGGTGGGGCAACTGTGAACATTCATTTGCCTTCAGCAACCAACAGTATTATGGTTGCTCGAAGCAACTTGGCAGATCTCAGGAGTCCCCCATGGCCGCACAGAGTCAGTACGAGGAGCTGACCCGGCAGCTCGGCGCACTCGGCGTCGTCAAGCGCGGACTCGCACGCAATCTGCCGCACCAGTGCCAGGCCGGTTCGGCCGTCGTGCTCTCGCTGCTTCACCGCCACGGCGAGATGCGGCTCAGCAGGCTGGCCGAGCTGCTCTCCCTCGACATGTCCGTGACCAGCAGGCATGTCGCCCACCTCGCAGAGCGCGGCTGGCTCGATCGGCAGCCGGACCCGGTCGACAAGCGGTCGCGGCTGCTCCGGATCAACGCCGACGGCGAGAGCGTCCTCCGCGACATCTCCGACCGCTATGCGGCGACGCTCGCCGAGGCGCTGCACGACTGGTCCGACGAGGACGTCGGCCTGCTCATCGAGCTGCTGGACCGGCTGCGGGCCGGCTTCGACGACTGCCGGCCGGCGCGTACGGCGCCGTAACAGCCACCCACCCGGCCACCGCACCCCGGTCCGTACGGCACCGGACCCGACAATCGCACCCCCACCGACGCCCGACCGCGCACGACGCCCCCGAGCGATCCGAAAGCGACGCAAGAGAAGGAAGAGCATGGCAACGACCACGCCGGCCGGTGTGCAACGAGACGCCGCGCGCCCGCCCCACCACAGGCACGCCGCGCCGATGACGCACCGGCAGATCATGGAGGCGCTGTCCGGGCTGCTGCTCGGCATGTTCGTCGCGATCCTGTCGTCGACGATCGTCTCGAATGCACTGCCCGAGATCATCTCCGACCTGGGGGGCGGGCAGAGCGCGTACACCTGGGTCGTCACGGCCGCGCTGCTCGCCATGACCGCCTCGACCCCGCTCTGGGGCAAGCTGGCCGACCTGATCAGCAAGAAGACCCTGGTCCAACTGGCCCTGGTCCTCTACGTGCTGGCCTCCGCGGGCGCCGGTCTCGCGCAGAGCCCGGGCATGCTCATCACCTTCCGGGTCTTCCAGGGCATAGGTGTCGGCGGCCTGACCGCGCTCGCCCAGATCGTGATGGCCGCGATGATCTCCCCGCGCGAGCGCGGTCGGTACAGCGGCTACCTCGGAGCGACCTTCGCCGTCGCCACCGTCGGCGGCCCGCTGCTCGGCGGTGTCATCACGGACACCTCGTGGCTCGGCTGGCGCTGGTGCTTCTACGTCGGTGTGCCGTTCGCCGTCATCGCACTGATCGTGCTCCAGAAGACGCTGAAGCTCCCCGTGGTGAAGCGGCAGGTGAAGGTCGACTGGGCCGGCGCCTTCTTCGTGTCCGCCGCGGTCTCCCTGCTGCTGGTCTGGGTCACCCTGGCCGGGGACAAGTACGACTGGCTGTCCTGGCAGACCTACGCCATGGTCGGCGGCGCCGTCGTGCTCGGTCTGGTCTTCCTCCTCGTCGAGGCGAAGACGAGCGAACCGATCATCCCGCTGCGGCTGTTCCGCAACCGGACGATCACCCTGACCTCGCTCGCGAGCCTCTTCGTCGGTGTCGCGATGTTCGCCTCCACGGTCTTCCTGAGCCAGTACTTCCAGCTGGCACGTGGCAAGTCGCCCACGATGTCCGGGGTCATGACGATCCCGCTGATCACCGGGCTCTTCGTCTCCTCGACCCTCTCCGGGCAGGTCATCACCAGGACGGGCCGCTGGAAGGCCTGGCTGGTCTCCGGCGGCGCGCTCGTCACGGCGGGCATCGGCCTGCTCGGCACGATGCGCTACGACACCCCGTACTGGAGGATCGCGGTCTTCATGGCCGTCATGGGCCTGGGCCTCGGCATGATGATGCAGAACCTCGTGCTGGCCACCCAGAACCAGGTCGCACCCGAGGATCTCGGCGCGGCCAGCTCGGTCGTCACCTTCTTCCGCTCGCTGGGCGGGGCCGTCGGTGTCTCAGCGCTGGGCGCCGTGCTCGCGCACCGCATCACCGACTACGTCAAGGACGGCTTCGCCGAGCTGGGCCCGAAGGCCGCCGCGGCGAGCGGCGGGTCGTTGGACGGCGGCCCGGGCAGCGCCATCCCGGACGTGAGCGAACTGCCCGCGCCCATCCGCACGGTCGTCGAGAGCGCCTACGGGCACGGGGTCGCGGACATCTACCTCTACGCGGCCCCGATCGCGCTGGTCTCCCTGCTGACGGTGCTGTTCATCAAGGAGGTCCCGCTGAAGACCCGGGCCGCGACCGGGGCGGAGGCGGCCGCGGAGGCCGGGGCCACGGCCGCGGCGGTCCCGGGCGTGGAGGCACTGCCCGAGGCCGTGGAGAACGAACCGGAACCCTCGCCGCTGGCCGCCGTCACGGCCCCGGCCCCCGCCTCCGGCTCCGCCCCGGCCGCCGCCGAACCGCGCATACCGTCCTGGGTCGCCGCGCAGAGCGCCGCCACCGTCTCGGCGAGCGCGCAGAACGCCGCCACCGTCTCGGCGAGCGCGGGGGACGGCGCGGCCGGAGGGCGCCCCGGCACCGCGGTACGGGGCTTCGTACGGAGCGGGGACGGAACTCCCGTTCCGCGCGCGGCCGTCACCCTCATCTCCCTGGACGGACGCCAGCTCGGCAGGTCGGTGGCGCACGCCGACGGCGGGTACGCCCTGGACGCTCCGGGCCCCGGCTCGTACGTCCTGATCGCGTCGGCCGACGGGCACCAGCCGCAGGCCGCGACGATCGTCGTCGGCGACGAGCCCCTCGGCTACGACCTGGCGCTGTCCGGCACCAGCGGTCTGGCCGGGACCGTGCGCTCCGCCTCCGGCGGCGGGCCGGTCGCGGGCGCCATGGTCGTCGTGACCGATGTGCGCGGCGAGGTCATGGCCACCGAACGGACCGGCGAGGGCGGCGAGTTCGGCTTCGCCGAGCTGGTGCCCGGGACCTTCACCGTGGCCGTCAACGCCTCCGGCTTCCGGCCGCTCGCACTGCCCGTCGAGGTCGGCGGCCAGGGCGTCACCCGGATCGAGGCCCGGTTGCGATCGGGCTCCGTGGTGCGGGGCACCGTACGGGCCGCCGCCGGACGCCCGCTGGCGGACGCGCGCGTCACGCTGCTCGACGCCGCGGGGAACGTGGTCGCGACGTCCACGACCGGGGAGGACGGGGCGTACGCATTCACCGACCTGGACGAGGGCGAGTACACGCTCATTGCGACCGGATACCCGCCCGCCGCCTCGCCGGTCACGGTCTCCGGCCCGGGCCCGGACGACCACGACATCGAACTCGCCCACCCCGGCGAATGAAGGACCTCCGGGCGCGGGGACGGGGCCGGGGCCGGGCCGCCGACCGGGCAGGAGGCGCGCGATCGGGTCCCGGGGGCGATACGTACGAGGAGCAGGAGCATTGATGACCAGGGGCGGGACAGGCGGCGCGGGCACGGGGCTGCGGGCGCGGGTCCGTACACGGGACGGCTGGGCCGTGCAGCACGCGGTGCTGACCCTCACCGACATGACGGGCGCGCAGGTGCTGCGCGCAACTGCGGACGACGAGGGCATGGTCAGGACGGGTGACCCTTTGCCGGGCGGCTCCTACACGGTGATCGTCACCGCCATCGGCTATGCACCGGCCGCCTCGACGCTGATCGTCACCGCCTCGGGGCGGGCGGACGCCGGCACGGTGGTGCTGGCCAGGCAGGGCGGCGCGGAGCTGCCCCCGCCCGGCACCTGGTCGCTCGACCCCGCGCACTCGTCGGTGAGCGCGGTCGCGCAGCATCTGGGAATCTCCAGCGTGCACGGGCGGTTCACGGACGTCGCCGCCCGGATCGAGATCGCGGAGGACGTGGCCGCGTCGCGCGTCGAGGCGGTGATCGGGGCCGCGAGCATCGATACGGGGAACCGGTTGCGCGACGGCCACCTGCGGTCGCCGGACTTCCTGGACGTCGAGCGCTTCCCGGAGATCGGCTACCGCAGTACGGGCCTGAGCGAGGCCGGGACCGACCGCTGGACCGTGCACGGCGAGCTGTCGATGCATGGAGTCGTGCGCGAAGTCGACCTGAATCTTGCGTACTTGGGGACCGGGCCCGACCCGTGGGGCGGGGTGCGGGCCGCGTTCCGCGCGACCGCGGAGCTGCGGCGCGAGGACTTCGCCATGACGTACAACCAGGTCGTCTCGGCCGGGATCGCGGCGATCGGCACGACGCTCCGCGTCGAACTGGACATCCAGGCGGTGCAGGGGGAGCGGCTGCCGGAGCTGTGACGGGAGCCGTGCGGGGCTCGGAGGAGATCTCCCGGCCCGGTCGGCTCCGCAGGACTGACCTCACAGGATGCCGACCGGCCCCCGGGAGACCGCTCAACAGGACGGGGCGGAATCAGTGGGCGAAGGCAGTGGGGCGAAAGCAGTGGGCGAGAGCACTGGGCGGGGCCGTCCCGTGGGCGGACCCGTCGTCAGCCCGCCTTGCTGTGCCGGTTCTCCTCGCGCGCGGACGCCTCCTCCGCGCCCGTCCCGTCGTTGCCCCGCGCTCCTCCCGCGGCGCGGTCGCGCAGGGCCTCGATCCCGGCGATCGCGCACTCCAGCGCGAACTCCCAGTCGCGTGCCCGCATCTCCCTGACCGATGCACCGCGCCGGGCTTCCATGAGGTTCCTGGAGTCGTCGAACTCAGGACGCCCCTCGACCGTGCCCATCACTTGCCGAAAGAACTCGTCCTGGCTGACGCCCGCCTCCTGGCACCGCTCGTTGAACCGGCCTTCGATCGTGCCGAAGCCGTAGGCGAACTGGAAGACCAGGGAGAGGGCGCCGGGCAGCTGCTCCGGGGAGAGCCCGCTGCTGCCCAGGATGCGCCGGGCTGCACTCGACACGGCCAGGGCGTTGGGGCCGACGTTGAGGTGCTCGCCGACGAGCCGCGACACCCAGGGGTGGTTGACGAAGAGATTACGGTACTGCAGGGCGAGTTGGCCGAGCTGTGTGCGCCAGTCGCCCTCGTCCTCGTGGGGCAGCGCGATCTCGCCCGAGACGGCGTCGAGGGCGAGTTCGAGCAGATCGTCCTTGGTGTTCACGTACCAGTAGACGGACATGGCCGTGACGCCCAGCTCGGCCGCCAGCCGGCGCATCGAGAACTTGCCCGGCCCTTCGGAGTCGAGCAGCCGTACCGTCGCCGCAACGATCTTGTCGCGGTCCAGTCCCTCGGGCTGCTCGCTCCGGCGTTTGGGAGCCGGGCGGCTCGCCAGCCACACACTGGTCCGCGGGCGACCCGCTCCGCGGTCGGCACCTGCCATGGCGCACCCTCCTCCAGCTCGTACGGGCAAACGGACCGAGTCGGTCCGGTCGCCCGCCTGCACCGATGCTATGCCGCCTGGACGGGTGAGTGTGCCCCGTCGGCCCGACGCAGCAGCACCGCCGCGAGCACCCCCCGGCCAGCACCGCGGCGGAACCGACGAGCCGACCGGTCTCCAGGCCCGCCGCGAAGGCGTCCCGGATCGCCTGCCCTGTCCCCGCCACCGCGGGCGGCCGCAAGCCAGGCGTGAAGCGAACGGCGCGATACCGTTCCGACGGAGGGTGAAACGAGCACGGCGAAGCGGGAGTTCAGCACGGCGCTCGGAACGGCGACGCCCAGGCCGTTGCCGACCTCGGTGAGCGTGCCGTTCACCGCCGCGCCCACCTCGGCCTGCTCCGGCGGGATGGCGCTCATGAAGGACGAGCCCGGCGGCCGAGCAGCCGCTTGCGGCCGTATCGGTCCGCGGGGCAGCCCGTCGTGAGCAGCAGACCCGAGTGGCCGAAGGCCATTCCCGTACACCGCGCACCACACTCTTTTACGCCGTACAGCGAGACTTTCCACGGCCCCTCGGTTACCGTCGAACGCACCGTAGCGATCAAGGAGGCCCGGATGCCAGTGTGCCGACACATCGCTCAACTGCTCTTCGCCGCAGGCCTGTTGAGCCTGACGACCGCTCCGCCCGCGCATCCCGCCGGACCGATCGACGACAGCAGATACGTGCGGATGAGGATCGCCTCGTACAACATTCATTCGGGCATCGGGAGCGACCGGGTGTTCGACGTACGGCGGACGGCGGAGGCGATCCGCTCCCTCGATGCCGACGTCATCGGACTCCAGGAGGTCGACGTCCACTGGGACGCGCGCAGCGAGTGGCGCGACCTGGGCCGCGAGCTGGCGGACCTCCTGGGCATGCAGCTCTACTTCGCCCCCATCTACAGCCTGGATCCGCCCGCGGCGGGCCAGCCGCGGCGGGAGTTCGGCGTCGCGGTGCTCTCCCGCTTCCCGATGGTGAGCACCACGAACCACGAGATCACCCGACTCTCGACGCAGGACCCGAACCCGGAGCCGGCGCCGGCCCCCGGCTTCGGCGAGGCGGTCGTACGGACACGTGGTGTGGACGTCCATGTCTACAGCACGCATCTGGACTACCGAGGGGACCCGTCCGTGCGGAAGCTGCAGGTCGCCGACACCCGGCGGATCATGGCCGAGGACTGCGACAGCCGCGGCCGGTGCCCGCGGCAGGTGCTGGTCGGGGACTTCAACGCGGAGCCGGGGGCGCCGGAACTGGAGCCGCTGTGGAACGAACTCACCGACGCCGTACCGGACCTGGGCGGCCCGACGTTCCCGGCCAAGGACCCCGTGAAGCGCATCGACTACGTCACGGTGTCGGAGGGGGTCGGCCTGCGGTCGTCGGTGGTGCACGAGACACTGGCCTCGGACCACCGGCCCGTGGTTGCGGGTGTGACGATGCGGCGCGGGAACTGACGGACCGCCGCGTCGCGCGGCGACACGGTGGCCTGCGGACTGGGTGCCGCGGACGGCGTGGATGGCGCGGGGCGGCCTACGGGGGCGGCGCGGCGGTGATGGCGCGGCGGCTCGAGGCTGTGCGGCGCGGATGGCGCGGCGGCTTGCGGACCGGGTGCCGCGCGGCACGGCGGCGTACGGGCGGCGCGGCGCGGATGGCGTAGCGGCCCGAGGCTGCGCGGCACGGATGGCACGGCGGCTTGCGGACCGGGTGCCGCGCGGCACGGCGGCGTACGGGCGGCGCGGCGGATGGCGCAGCGGCCCGAGGCTGCGCGGCACGGATGGCGCAGCGGCGTACGGGCGGGGCGGCGGGCTGCTCGTCGATGCTGGGCGGGGCGGCTTGCGCCCGGCTGGGCGGGGCGGGCCCGGCATTGCGCCCGGTCCGCCCCGCCGTCCGCTGGTGTCCTCCTCCGCGGTGCTCCTACGCCTCGTCCTCCTCGTCGGATACAGGGTCGGTCAGGTCGTAGAGCGTGGTGCCGTCCACGGTGACCTGGGTGAAGGTCTCCTCCACCCATGAAGTGATGACGGAGGAGGCGGAGTTGGGGGACCGGCCACCGGGCGCTGCGCCGCCGCCCTGGCCACCGCCCGGACCCGGCTGACCACCGGTGCCGCCCTGACCACCGGTGCCTCTCGGGCCGCCTCCGGCGCCCGGCCCCGTGCCGCCGGTGGTCGAGATGAAGTAGTGGATCCTCCCGTGCTCCACGTACTCCTTGAACTGTGCGAGCGTCGGGGAAGGATCGCTACCGTTGAAGCCGCCGAGGGGCATCACCGGTTCCTCGGTGGCGAGTTGGTAACTCGCCGCGTTCTGCGCGCCGACCGCCGCGGCGATCCAGGTGTACGCGCCGGCGTCCTGCTCCAGCTCGGCAGCGAGTTCGGCGCTGACCATCTGGCCGTTGAGGAGTCCGTTCATGCCGCCGCGACCCGCGCCGCCCTGTGCGCCGTTCTGCCCCGTACGACCCTGCGGACCCTGTTGGCTTCCGCCGCCACCGGGTCCGCCCTGGCCACCGGCCGCGCCCTGCTGACCGGGCAGGCCCTGCTGACCGCCCTGGCCCTGCTGCCCGGGCTGCTGCTGCGTCCCGCCGCCCTGTCCAGGACCGCCGCCGGGACCACCCTGCCCAGGAGCAGCGCTCTGTCCAGGGGCACCCTGCCCAGGGCCGCCCGGCCCACCGGCTCGGCCCGCGCCGCCCGACACCTGCGGCCCCGCTGTCACGATCCCGCCGGAGTGCGGGCTGTCGATGGTGCTGAGGGTGTACGCGAAAGGTCCCGCCAGAGAGGCCGCCAGCCCCAACCCGGCCGCGCCCAGGGCGAGTCCGCGGCCGGTCCGCCCCCCGCCGAGCATCAGTCCGGCGGCCGCGACGAGTCCCCCGACCAGCACCACCCAGCGCAGCCACGGCAGCCAGTCGGCGCTGCGTCCCAGCAGGACGTACGACCAGACCGCCGTCACGGCGACCGCACCACCCAGCACCGCGGACACCGCGGGGCTCTTCCGCCGCTCCCACAGCACCACGGCGCCGATCCCGACGAGCGCGGCGATGTACGGGGCCAGGGCGACGGTGTAGTACTCGTGGAAGATCCCCGCCATGAAGCTGAAGACCGCGGCGGTCATCAGCAGCGCCCCGCCCCAGGCCAGGAATGCCGCGCGCCGCACGTCCGTACGCTCGTCCCGCCGCAGCAGCACGAGACACGCGACCAGAAGGATCAGTGCCGCGGGCAGCAGCCACGAGATCTGGCCGCCGACGGAGTCGTTGAACATCCGCCCGATACCGGTCTCACCCCATCGGCCGCCCCCTCCCGGGCCGCCGCCACCGCCGACGCTGCCGGTCTCCTCGCCGTTGATCCGGCCGAGGCCGTTGTAGCCGAACGTCAGCTCCAGGAAGCTGTTGTTCTGCGAACCGCCGATGTAAGGCCGGGAGTCCGCCGGCCACAGCTCGACGATCGCGACCCACCAGCCGCCGGAGACCACCATCGCCAGTCCGGCGAGGGCGAGTTGGCGGATCCGCTTGCCCATGGCCGTGGGAGCGCACACCGCGTACAGCAGCACCAGCGGCGGCAGGATCACCAATGCCTGCAACGTCTTGACCAGGAATGCCAAGCCGAGCGTGACGCCCGCCAGGACCAGCCACTTCGTCCGCGCGGCCTCCAGCGCGCGCAGCACGCAGGCCACGGCACAGGTCATGAGCAGGGCGAGCAGCGCGTCCGGGTTGTTGAACCGGAACATCAGCGCCGCGGCCGGCGTCAGCGCGAGCACGCCGCCCGCGATCAGTCCGGCCGCCGGTCCGAAGCGTCGTTTCACCGACGCGTACAGCACGCCGACGGCTCCGACACCCATCAGTGCTTCGGGGACGAGGACCGCCCACGAGTTGAGCCCGAAGGTCTTCACGGACAGGGCCATCGGCCACAGCGCGGCCGGAGGCTTGTCGACCGTGATCGAGCTCGGGGCGTCCGACGCCCCGAAGAAGAACGCCTTCCAGCTCTCGCTCCCGGCCTGGGCCGCCGCCGAATAGAAGGAGTTCGCGTAGCCGGAGACGCTGAGGTTCCACAGGTACAGCAGCGCTGTCGCGAGGAGCAGCGCCGCGAGCGCCGGCCGCGCCCAGCGGGGGTCGGCCGACCGGGCCGGGTGGCTCGGCCCCGCCGGGCCCACCGTTCCAGGTGGGGGCGGATACCCGGTCCCTCCGGAGCCCGCTTGCCGGGCGTGGGCGCCTGGCTGGTTTCCGGCCCCGGGGTGGGACTCGTGGCTGGGCCGTGTCATCGAACGCTCCTGGAGTCGTGGCCGTGGAAGCCGTGGCCGTGGAAGCCGTGGCCTTGGGAGCCGTGGCCGTGGAAGCCGTGGCCGTGGAAGCCGTGGCCGTGGAAGCCGTCGCGGTGGGAACCGTGCCCGTCGGGACCGTGGCCGTTGAAGGCCGCCGAGTCCGCCGGTTCCACGACATAGGGATCGCCGTCGCCGTACCGGCCGTCGCCGTACCGGCCGTCGCCGTACCGGCCGTCGCCGTATCGGCCCTCGCCGTACGGGCTGCCGTCGCCGTACCGGTCGTTCGGGTGCGGGTCCCCAACCTGCGGTGCCAGCGTCTCCGCTCCGGCGGAAACGTCCCCGTCGGCCGCGAAGCCCGCGTACACCGGCATGGACGCGTGGCCGTACGCCCGGTCGTACGAGGTCGCCGCCTCCGCGTCGACCGTCTTCCGCCCGGCCGGGAAGACCCAGGAACGCAGCAGGAGGAAGCGCAGCACCGTCGCTGCCAGGTTCGCGGCGATCAGGACCGAGAGTTCCGCCCCGCGCGAGGGACTGCCGCCGCCGACATGGAGTGCCGCGAGCGACCCGCTGGTCAGGGCCAGCCCGATGCCGAACACCAGGAGCCCTTGGGCCTGGTGGCGCACGGCCCGCTCCCGCCCCCGTACCCCGAAGGTGAACCTCCGGTTCGCGGCGGTGTTGCCGACGGCGGACAGCAGCAGGGCCAGGGCGTTGGCGACCTGGGCCCCGGTGCCGAGCCGCAGCACGGAGTAGAGCACGAGATAGACCAGCGTGCTCAGCGCACCGACCGCGCAGAAGCCCAGCATCTGCCGCGCCAACCCCTGGGGCACGCCCTGCAGTTCACGGTCGCGCGGATCGTCGCCGAAGGGACGGCGCGCCCGCGCGAGCGGCAGCGCACCCGTGCCGAGCGCGCGCCCCACACGCCATACGCCCTTGAGGTCCTCGACCGCCGTCCGGACGATGTCCACCCGGCTGTCCGGGTCGTCCACCCAGTCGACCGGCACCTCGTGGATCCGCAGGCCCGCGCGCTCCGCGAGCACCAGCATCTCGGTGTCGAAGAACCAGCCCGTGTCCTCGACCATCGGCAGCAGCCGCCGCGCCACGTCCTGCCGTATGGCCTTGAACCCGCACTGCGCGTCGCTGAACCGTGCCGCCAGGCTGCCCTTCAGGAGAAGGTTGTAGGCGCGCGAGACGAACTCCCGCTTGGTGCCGCGGACCACGCGCGAACTCCGGGCGAGGCGCGAGCCGATCGCCAGGTCGGAGTGGCCGGAGATCAGCGGGGCGACAAGCGGGAGCAGCGCGTTGAGATCGGTGGAGAGGTCGACGTCCATGTAGGCGAGCACGGGCGCCGGGGACATGGACCAGACGGTGCGCAGCGCGCGCCCGCGGCCCTTCTCCTCCAGCCGTACGGCCGTGACCTCGTCGAGCCGGTCATCGAGCCACGCCGCCACTTCCGGCGTGCGGTCGGAGCTCGCGTTGTCGGCGATGGTGATCCGGAAGGGGTACGGGAAGGTGCGGCTGAGGTGGTCGTGGAGGCGGCGGACGCAGGGGCCGAGATCCGTCTCCTCGTTGAACACGGGGACGACGACGTCGAGGACGAGTGCGTCGCCGCGTTCCCGGCGCTGCACGGTCGGCAGAGGTTCGCGTGCGGGCAGTGCGCCCGGTGAGGTTGGAGTTCGCATGCTCCGACACTCGGCGGCCGCCCTGTCACGGCTGTGTGATCCGCCTGTGCCCTGCCTGTGAGTCGTACGGGGCGGCGCTCCCCGTGGGCCGCCCCGCCCGCGGCAGGTGGACTGCGAAGACCGTACGGCCCGGCACGCTCGCCACCTCGACGTGGCCGCCGTGCGCGCTCACCACGGCCTGCACGATCGCCAGGCCCAGCCCCGTGCTTCCGGCGGCGCGAGTGCGGGAGGCGTCGCCGCGCGCGAAGCGCTCGAAGACGTGCGGCAGCAGGGCGGGCGGGATCCCGGGGCCGTCGTCGGCGACCTCCAGCCGGACGGCGGCCGCGCCCGCACCCGTGCCGCCTCCCGGTGCCCGCGTCACGCGCGCCGTGACTCTCGTCCCCGCGGGCGTGTGCGTACGGGCGTTGGCCAGCAGATTCACCAGTACCTGGTGGAGCCGCTCCGGATCACCCCGTACGAGCGCGGGCTCGTCGGGGAGTTCGAGCCGCCAGTCGTGGCCCGTACCTGCGGCGCGGGCATCGCTCACGGCGTCCACCACCAGCGGCGAAAGATCGGTCTCGGCAAGGCTGAGCGGCCTCCCGGCGTCGAGGCGGGCGAGCAGCAGCAGATCTTCCACGAGTGCGGTCATCCGGCCCGCCTCCGACTCGATGCGGCCGAGCGCGTACCGGGTGTCCGGGCCGGTCTCCTCGCGTCCGCGGCGGGTCAGTTCGGCGTAGCCGCGGATCGAGGCGAGCGGAGTGCGCAACTCGTGACTGGCGTCGGCGACGAACTGCCGCACCTGCGTCTCACTGGCCTGGCGCGCCGCGAGAGCCGAACCCACGTGCCCCAGCAGCCGGTTGAGCGCCGCGCCCACCTGTCCCACTTCCGTGTGGGGATCGGTGTCGTGGTCCGGTACACGCTCGTGCAGCGCCACCTCGCCGCGGTCCAGACGGAGTTCGGACACGCGGGCGGCGGTCGCGGCGACCAGGCGCATCGGACGCAGGGAGATGCGGATCATCGCCGTACCGGCCAGACCCGCGGCGGCCAGCCCCGCCGCCGCCACGCACAGCTCGGCCACCACGAGTGTGCCGACGGTGTCCTCCACGGCGCGCAGGGGCAGTCCGATGACGATGCTGCCGCCCCGCGCCTCGCGGTCGGGCACGGCCTGCAGCCGGTAGCTGCCGAGGCCCGGGACGTCGATCGTGTGCGGCTTGCCGTCGAGCTCCAACGACGCGACCGCATTGGCCTGTTGAGCAGTGAGTTCCTCGGTCTCGCCGCGGTCGGTGCTGCGTTCGGCCGAAACCGCACCCCCACCGGCGAGCACGGCGCCCAGGGTGCCGGGCGGCTGTCCGGGGCCGACGAGGAAGCCGAGCCGGTTGCCGTCGATCTCCTTCGGCGGCGGTTGCAGGACACGCTTCGCGATCCCTTGGAGCTGCCCGTCCGACTGACCGATCAGGTACGAGCGCAGGGTGATGGTGGTGACGCTGCCGATGATCGCGGAGACGACCGCGATCAGCGCCACACACGAGACGACGAGCCGCGTGCGCAGCGACCACCGGCGCCGGCCCGCACGCGCGCGCCGCGGAGGCGAGGGGGAGGCGGCGGCGTCCGGGGGCGAGGCGGACGCGTACGGCGCGCGGACGCCGGGAGCGGGACGCGCGTGCCCCGGAACGGGATGCGAGGGGCCGCCCGGCCAGGGAGTCGAATGGGCGGGCCCCGCGGATGAGTTGCCGCCCCGAGCGTGGGGCGATCCATTGTCCGGGGTGCTGGGCGGCCCGTCGCCCGGAGCACGCGGCTGCCGCGGCGGGATGTGCACGGCTCACTCCCCCGGCTTGATCAGGTACCCGGCCCCCCGCCGGGTGTGGATCATCGGCGCCCGTCCGGCGTCGATCTTCCGCCGCAGATACGAGATGTAGAGCTCGACGACATTGGCCTGGCCGCCGAAGTCGTAGTTCCAGACCCGGTCGAGGATCTGCGCCTTGCTGAGCACCCGCCGCGGATTGCGCATCAGATAGCGGAGCAGTTCGAACTCGGTCGCGGTGAGGTGGATCGACACCCCGCCCCGCCGGACCTCGTGGCTGTCCTCGTCGAGCACCAGATCGCCCACCACCAGCAGGGACTCCGTCCTGGCCGCGGAAGCACCGGCTCGCCGGAGCAGCCCGCGCAGCCGGGCCACGACCTCCTCCAGGCTGAAGGGCTTGGTGACGTAGTCATCACCGCCCGCCGTCAGCCCCGCGATGCGGTCCTCCACGGCGTCCCGCGCGGTGAGGAACAGCACCGGCACGTCCGGGATCACCTGGCGCAACCGCCGCAGGACGGCGAGACCGTCGAGGTCGGGCAGCATGATGTCGAGCACGACGGCGTCCGGCCTGAACTCCCGTGCGGTACGGAGGGCTTCGCCACCGTCCCCGGCGCTGCGCACCTCCCACCCCTCGTAGCGCAGGGCCATGGACAGCAGGTCGGCGAGGGCGGTCTCGTCGTCGACGACGAGTACGCGGACGGGCGTGCCGTCCGGACGGAGCAAGGGGGAGCGCTCGTGAGGCGAGGTCCTGGTCATGCTCCCGACCATCGGGCCGACGCCTGAGAGTCCGCTTTCGCCCGCCTGTGAATTCCCTGAGAATCACGGCCGCGCTCAGTGGCGAGGACAGGCCCGACGGATACGTGCACCCGACCTGCCGGTGAGGAGCGGGAGGCCGAGAGGAAGGCCAACGAGCGGCACGGTTTGGCGACCCCCTTGAGCAGCCTCGCGGATACCCGTCAGAAGAGCCCGTCCTGTACCCCGGCGTCCCGCGCCCGACCGCCGGCGCCGCATTCCCGTACGGACGCCGTCGTCGGCACCCCCGCGGCCGCGGGCCGCAGCCGGCGGCCCGCCAGGAGGCGTCCGTCGAGCACGAGCGCTCCGCCGTTCCCCGTGGCGAGATGGAGGTCCGGCCCGGCCGCGCCAAGCAGTCCGCCTGCCACCACGTCGCTGTCACCCAGCTCCGTGACCTCCTCCACCCGCCCCTCCACCGCCCGGGCGGCCAGCGCGTCGAGGCCGAAGGCGGCCGTGTGGTCGACCGGGACGAACGGCTCCCGCTCCAGCGACTCGGGCCACTCCGGCAGCGCCGCCACGCGCGCCTGCAGCGCGGCCAGTTCGGCGAACCTCTCCGCGACGGGCGGCAGTCTCGTGCGCGCGGCGCGCTTCACCCCGTACGGGACACGGTCCTTCACGCCCAGTGCCGCCCCGAGCAGTTCCTCCGTCCGGCGTGCGGCCATGAGCGGACCGCGGCCCAGCCAGCCGTACGCCACGGCGCCCTGCTCCAGGAGGCGTGCCGCGCCGCGCGCCGCCGCCGTGATCCCGACCTTCAGCAGACCGGGGCCGAACCAGGCGAGATAAACACGGTAGGGCCGGGAGTCGTCGGCCCGGGTGTCGGCCGCGACCGACTGCGACCGGTCGAGCCGCGCGCAGTCCGGGCACTGCCCTCCCGTGCTGCGGGCGGGCACGGGCGCAGCAGCCGGGCACAGCGTACGGCGGCCGCCACGCAGCACACCGGTGCAGACGCGTCCGCCCTCCACGACGAACGCCACTGACTCACCGGGGGACGGGACGCTGACACGCTCGACGACCCGGCCGCCCGGGGCCGCCCGGTACCAGCCGAGCCGCGCGCCCTCCGGGCGCCAGACCACCCCGGCGCACCGCCAGCCGTCATCCGCTGCTGTCACGGGGTCCCCTCGGAGCGCATGCCGTACGAGCAGACACCGTCCGTGTCCGCCGTCCTCTCCATCCTGGTACATGGGTCCGACATCGGCCGGACAAGGCCACGGCCCTGCCCCCGTACCTGGGCGAGGAGTTCGTTCCCGACCGGGAAGGCCGCCTCCTCCGGCCGCAGGTCTGCCGCGACGTCCGAGCCCCTGCGCACACGTGCGCATGGATCTCCCGGACGGGCAAGGGCATTGCGTTCCTCGGCTTCCGGCGCATTTCCACGCCGGGTCGGCGAGACTGGGCACGGCCGTCCGCACGGACAAGCACGAACAGCAGGGCCGTACGGACAGCACGCACAGCACGCACAGCAGGACCGTACGGACAGCACGGACAGCACCGACCCACACGTAACCCACCGACCACGGCGCCCGCACCGAACTCCCGCTCCGGGCCAGGGCACACGACCACGGAGGACCCATGCACGTCACGTCGTTACCCGTCACGACCGACCGCCTCGTCCTGAGGCTGTTCACGCCGGACGACGTCGACGACATGTACGCGTACCAGGGCCTGGAGAGCGTGGCCCGCTACCTCTACCGGCCGCCGCGCACCCGCGAGGGCTGCGAGGAGGCCGTCGCCCGGAACGCGGCCGCGACCCGGTGGGAGGAGGACGGCGACGCACTGACCCTGGCGATGTGCCGCCGTACGGAGCCGGGCGTCATCGGCGAGGTCGTCGTCAAGTGCGCCAGCGCGTACGCCCGTCAGGCGGAGATCGGCTGGATCCTGAACCCCGAGCACGAGGGCCGGGGCTATGCGACGGAAGCCGCCCGCGCGCTGGCGGTGATGGCCTTCGACGACCTGGGGGTGCACCGTCTCTTCGCCCGCATCGACGTCGAGAACACCGGCTCGACGCGGCTGTGCGAGCGCCTGGGGATGCGCCGTGAGGCCCACCTCATCGAGAACGACCTCGACGGCACACGCTGGGGCAGCGAATACATCTACGCGTCGCTCTCCCACGAACTCAAGCGCTGAGCCCGGCACTTCGCCGTCCCCGTCCGCCGCCGGGACCCGTCAGAAGCGGAAGACGTTCCCGGTGGCGGCGGACAATTGGCAGGCATTGGCATACGTCTTACGCCAGGCGACCGACTTGCCCTGGTACGTCCCCTTGGCCGAGGCCGTAACAGGGTCGAACTCGTCCGAGCAGACGCCCGGTTCCCCGGGCAGCCGGTCCAGGTCGCCCCGGGCCCGCCCCAATTCGGCACATGCCTCGGCGGCCCGGGGGTGCAAGCCGTCCGGCTCGGGGGGGCACCGCAGCAGTACACCGCGGATCCAGGTCTCGCTGCTCCCGCTCACCGTCAGGACCAGGCCCTTTGACGGTGTGGGGTCGAGCGGCCGGTGCAGCGCCGCGGCCGGCCCGGCGTGGGCGGTTCCGGCGAGTCCGGTGCTCAGGAGTACCGCCGCGACCGCGGCGCCGATCTTTCTCATGACGGGCCAACGAGCCCGCCCCGCTGACGTCACCGTGGGCAACTCTCGGGGGCGCTTCTCGGGTCGGCAGTCACGCAGTTGGCCCCGCAGCAGGACCGGAGAGCCGTTGAGGACCGAGGAGAGGGCCTCCTCCCCGGAGTCGACGGTCAGGCCGTAGTAGTACTTCACCTGGACCTGGGCGCGGGCGTACGTGCAGCGGTACGACGTGCGGCTCGGCCACCAAGTGGTCGGATCCTGGCCGCCCTTGGCCTGGAGGACGTTGTCCATCACCGCGAGCGGCTGGGTGTGGGTGAGGTCGTTGGCGAGTTGCTGCCACTTGGTCGGGGTCCAGTTGTAGCCCGCCCGGCGCGGGCCGGCGGCCGAGTCCCACGCCTCCGCGAGCGGGACCAGGTGGTCGACGTCCACGTCCGCGGCGGGGGTCCAGGTGGCGCGTACGACGAGTACCAGGTGCCGCTGGTCGCGGCGCAGGAGGAGTCGTCGAAGCCGCCCGAGCCGTCGCGTTTGAGGAGAGTCTCGCGGGAGTTGCAGGGCCTCTGATGGTGATCCGGTGGGGGAACGCATCCCGACTGCAGCCGGTGCGGGAGTGCTCCGCCGTGACCCTGAGCGAGGAACGCCAGAGGCGCCGGGAATCCTGGGAACGCCCGGCCCACGAACGCCATGAAGGCCCGTCAGCGGTGCGCGGGTCGGCGGGAGCCGAGAACGTCTCCCGGGGGGCCGCGTTCGACGATGGCGCAGATCCAGCGCCGAGCACGGCTCGTCCCTCCGGACGGCCCGCTCTCCAGGGGGATTTGCACTTTATGCGGTCGCGCGCCGCATATGCGATGACCCGCCTTACGATTTCTTGGCATGCCCATTTCCCCCACCTAAGGCGATGGCCGCAAGAGTGACGCGGAACTGTGTGCCGTCACACCAGTGCCACCAGACCGCAGGGGGTTACATGAGATCCACCCGAACCACACGACGCGCCGGGCTGGCCTTGGCAGCGACGCTGCCGATGGTCGCCGCAGCGCTTGCCATGGGCGTTCCCGCCGCCGGCGCCGAGTCCGGGCCGCACGGCCGGGACTCGCTGCGCGGCACCCAGCCGCTGTGGGCCACCGCGAAGGCCGACCTCGGGCCGACCGCCGATGCTACGCGCGTCAACGCCCGCGTGTACCTCGCCGGGCGGGACGCCAAGGGGCTCGCCGCCTATGCGAGGGCAGTGTCCGACCCGCACTCGTCCTCGTACGGCAAGCACCTGACCGCACGTCAGACGAAGGCCCGCTTCGGTGCTACCGGCGAACAGATATCCAAGGTCACCGCCTGGCTGAAGTCCGCAGGACTCGAGGTGACCGGGCGCAGTGCCCGCTACATCACGGTCAGCGGTACCACCGCCGCCGCGGAGAAAGCTTTCGGCACCGAGTTGCACAACTACCGCAAGGGCTCGAAGACCTACCACGCCCCGTCGCGTACGGCCTCCGTCCCGGAGTCGCTGAACGGCGCGGTGCTGACGGTCGTCGGCCTGAACAACGCGCCGCGGCTCGTCAGGCACCACGCCCAACTGCCCCCGCCGCCCGCGGTGTTCCGCAACGCCGGGCCGTTCTCCTCGTACTACGGCTCCAACGTCGCCAAGGACCTGCCGTCCGCGTACGGCGAGAAGCAGCCTTACGCCGTCAAGGGCTACACCGGGGCACACCTGCGCGCGGCCTACGGTGCGGGCAGCCGGACCGGCAAGGGCGTCACCGTCGCGATCACCGACGCGTTCGCCTCGCCGACCATCACCGAGGACGCCCAGACCTACGCGGTCAAGCACGGCGACAAGCCGTACGGCCAGGGCCAGCTCTCGCAGGTACTGCCCAAGAAGTACAAGAACATCAAGGAGTGCGACGCCGCCGGCTGGTACGGCGAGGAGACCCTCGACGTCGAGGCCGTGCACGCCGTGGCGCCCGACTCCGACATCGTCTACGTCGGCGGAGCGTCCTGCACCGACGACGACCTGCTCGACTCGCTCGGCAAGATCGTCGACGGCCGGCTCGCGGATATCGTCTCCAACTCCTGGGGCGACATCGAGGCCAACCAGACTCCGGACCTCGCGGCCGCGTACGACCAGGTGTTCCAGATCGGCGCCGTCGAGGGCATCGGCTTCTACTTCTCCTCCGGTGACGACGGCGACGAGGTCGCCAATGCCGGTAAGAAGCAGGTCGACACCCCGGCGAACTCCGCGTGGGTGACGGCCGTCGGCGGCACCTCGCTCGCCGTCGGCAAGGACAACACGTACCAGTGGGAGACCGGGTGGGGAACGGAGAAGGCGGTGCTGTCGAAGGACGGCAACAGCTGGACCGACTTCCCCGGCGCCTTCACTTCGGGCGCGGGCGGCGGCACGAGCCGTACCGTGGCGCAGCCCTTCTACCAGCGTGGTGTCGTCCCGGCGAAGCTGGCGAAGGCCAACGGTACGACCCCGATGCGTACCGTTCCGGACATCGCCGCCGTGGGTGACCCGAACACCGGCTTCCTCGTCGGCCAGACCCAAGCGTTCCCGGACAAGTCGCTGAAGTACAGCGAGTACCGCATCGGCGGCACCTCGCTGGCGGCCCCGGTGATCGCGGGTGTGCAAGCACTGGCGCAGGAGGCCCGGCACGGTGTGCCGATCGGTTTCGCCAACCCGGCCATCTACCAACGGTACGGCACCCCGTCCTACCACGACGTCACCGACCACCCGCTGGGCGCGGGCAAGGGCCTGGGCGTCGTGCGGGTCGACTACACCAACGGCATCGACGACAGCGAGGGGGTCACCACCTCGTTCCGTACGCTGGGCGCCGACAGCTCGCTCAACGCGGTCGTGGGCTACGACCCGGTGACGGGCGTCGGCTCCCCGGCGCCGGGCTATGTGAACTCCTACCGCCACTGACGCGGTCCGAGAACGCAGCAGCTGACGGCGGGCACGATTCCCGGATGCTGTTGGTGAATCCGGGGTCTGCGTGACGACGGCCTGTGCGACCCCGTTGGGGTCGTGCAGGCCGTCGTCGTGTTTCTGGTGTGGGTTCGTGTCGTTGCATGGGATGGATCTGGCGGAGATCCCGGAGGAGACCGCGCGTGTGGCCGACGTGGTGTTCCCGAATGGGATGTCTGGCGATGCCGGGGCGTGATGCGCTTGGCCGGTGCGCCTACCGCCTCCAGCGGCAGGCCCTCCCTCATCGCACGCGGGCACTCGATCACGCGGTGAGGCACGGGGAGTTGAGGAGATGGCACAGCGTGAACCGAACGTCTCCCTCGCCGGTCTGCTCACAGAAAGCCGGTGGACACACCGTCAGTTCGCGCGGACGGTCAACCGCATCGGCGCGGAGACCGGCACCCCCTGCGCTACGACGAATCGGCCGTAAGCCACTGGCTCAGCGGCACGACCCCGCGCAGCCGCGCAGTGCCGTGCGCGCCTGCATCCTCGAAGCGTTCTCGCGTCGCCTCGCACCCCCATCACCCACACCGAGGCGGGCCTGCCAGTTCCCCACGGTCAGTCCCCCACGGGCACGGATACCGTGGAAGGTCTGATCGACCCGGGGAGGCAAGACATGGACCGGGGCAGTTCCTTGGGGCGGTCCTCCGCCTTGGCCCTGATGGAGCGCTGCTGGCGGTGATCACGGGCGGATGTGTGCCGCCGTTGCCGTCAGGGTTGCCGTCAACGGAGCGGTGCCCTCTAGCTCGCAAGGCACGGACTGCCCGTGCATGGTGTTGGCCGCCTCTCGCACGTCGGGCAGCGGTCAGCTCAGAGACTTTTCGATGGCCTCGAAGATGTCCGAGTCGGTTTCCTTCTGCCAGTCCGGAAGTTCAGGCCAGTCGGCCACGTAACCCGGCTTGGGGTCTTCGAAGTGACTGAACATCTGGGCTGTCCAGCAGGTTGCGACGAAGCGGCCCTTTTGCTCGCGTGTCAGCCGCGTGGCGTGGCGGTTGCTCACTTCGAGGAACTGGCGGACCTGTTCGTAGACGGCGCCCGCTGCCTGACGTTCCCATTCCGGCGTGTCTTCCCAGGGCGTCACGTAGCTGGGCTTGGGCTCGCCGGGGAAGTGTTCCTTCACCCCGGCGATCCAGGTTTCCCGGAACAGCCGTGCGCCCTCGGTCTGCGCCATGCCTACCCCTCTCCTCGCGCCGTGCTCAATGCGCCGATCTCGGCTCCCAGCTCTGCCACACGGCTGTCGCGGACCAAGGGACCGAAGTCGGCTCGTAGGTTCCGGAGTCTACGGGCGACGTAGCCCGAGGATGATTCTCTGGCGAGTTGTAGAGCCTCCCTGCCGAAGGTGACGACCTGCTCAGGGTCCCGCCGCTTCGCACCGATCGCTGCGAGGTCGGTCAGGACGGCCCCCCGGCGTCGGTACGACTGTCCCTCGGCGAGAGCACGATGCTCCAGCGCGCTCGTGAGCGTTTTCTCGGCGAGGTCGAGGCGCCCGAGCTGTACATAGCGGGCTCCTCGCTCCTCGGCCAGCCGTGACCCGTCGAAGCGCAGCCATCCTCCGTTTGTCCCCGGTCCGGTGAGGTCTTGCACCTTGTCAGCTTCGTCCAAGGCGCGTTCGCACGCGTTCAGATCGCCGAGGCCGGCGTGCGCTTCTGCCTGGACGGAGGCGACCCAATGGCGGGTGGACAGCGTGCCGTCTCCGCGCTTGGCGAGTCTCGCCGCGGCAGACAGGATGCTTACGGCCTCGTTGTGTCGTCCCTCGTGCACTTCGACGTATGCGTGTCGGACCAGCGCACAGGCCCACAGATCGAATGACTTTGCTTCCCTGCTCGCTGATGCAGCCAGCGTGTAGGAGGCAGCGGCGTTGGTGTAGTGGTTGCCGTCGAAGGCGAGTTCCCCGGCAAGCTGGAAGAGATCCCCGGCCACTCCGCACAGGGCACGGGTCGTTGCCTTCGAGCGACCATCCAAAGTCCGGCTGAGCGCGGTAAGTTGCTCGCGAACGATGGGATACAGGGAGCCCTTCGTGCGGGCAAGCTGGTACACCTGCCAGAGATGAGTGTTCATCCGCAGGAAGTCTTCGGACGACCCTCGACGGACTCCCTCTCCAAGTACTTCATCCTGGTCGACAGCCAGAGAAGCAAGGGCGCCGGATACCGCCATTGCCCGTAGGAATTCACGTCGGATCATGTCGTCAATGGCCCCCGAGCCGGAGTCGTTGCGTATGGGCGGCTCTACGAACTCTTGGACGGGGTTCCGTGGCTGCGCCACCAGAGAGTCGAGACCGGCAAGATCGACTTGCAGCACCTCCGCCAACTTCGGCCGTAACGGCGGCTGAGGCACGGTCCTGCCACTCTCCCAGCGACCGACCGTTGTGCGATCGACACCAAGAGCATGGGCAAGCCCTTCCTGACTGCAGCCCAGGACTTTTCGCCGGTCTGCAAGGCCCACAGCGGCCCCTTCCCCCGTATCGATCCGTCCCATGCAGGTGGCGTTTCTGTGCATCGCGTGTGCATCAAGAGTGCCGCATGGATGCCGTGGAGCCTGCCAACTCGACGCGGTTCCCTTGTTGTTGTCACCGAATGGAACGGCGGAACGGACGAAGGGGTGCGCACATGGAGGCGGGGAGAGTTGATGCGCTCGGGGGCGAGTCGTTCCAGTTGGGCGCCATCGTCAAGGACACGGGAGAGCGCAACGGTGTCGGCATCGTGATGGGCCAGGAAGGACCGTACGTCCAACTTCGGCCCGTGAGCGGGGGCAAGGAATGGGATGCCAACCCCAGAGACGTCCGACCCCTGACGGCCCGCGAGGAGCTGAGCGTTCGTCTCGCCGAGCGGAACGAAAGGTCCCGGTGAGACAGATGAGGCTATTGGCCGTTACCTGGAACTGGCCGGAGCAGCCGAGGACCACCTGACCTACTGCACAACTCTGCGCGGCATGAGCGTGCAGGCAGTAGACCTGCACCACGGGGCCAAAGCCGTGGAACTTGCCGACGCCGCTTCCACCTCCTCGCCAAAGGCCGGCCCGCGCATGCGGGCGTTTCTCGCAGGTCAACAAGCACACGCCGCTGCGCAGACAGGCGATCGTGCAAGCGCACTGCGGTACATCCGCGAGGCTGAGGCGGCCATGGACCGGGCGGAGTCCCGCGGCAAGGCCTTCGGCTCGTACGACTCCGCGGCGCTCAACTACCACATCAGCCAGGTCCGTTATGAACTCGGCGACGTTTCCGGCGCTGTCGAGGCCATGCAGGAGTCGAACAAGGTGCGCTACAGCGTCTACCGCCGTACCCGCGTGCGGCACCGCGCCACCCTGGCTGAACGCCAACTGGAAGTCGGCCACCTGGAAGCGGCATGCAGCCACCTGGCACCAGGCGCTCGACGACTACCCCATGGTCCAATCCGGCCGCGCCGACGACCGGATCAAGAGCATGTTCAGCCTCCTCCGACCCCACTTGAAGAACACCACCGCGCGCGACCTCTACGACCGCGCACGAACAGTGGCCCCACCATCACTGGTCGGCTGACCCGCGCAACCGAAGCACCGGCAAGAGCCGGCACATACGCGCAGGGTGCAGGCACACGAGCACCAAGCCTCCCGACGACCGAGGTTGAGGCGAAAACAGGGGGCCGGCCACTCGCCGACTCGGCCGTGATCGCGTGGCAGCAGCGCAACTCCATCCCATCCAGCGCCCGTCAACACGATCAAACGTCCCGAATCTCGGCCGGGCATCCACGGGCAAACCAAGAAGCCCTGTAGATCTCTCCACAGGGCTTCTGAGCTGGTGCGCGCTCGGCAGGATTCGAACCCTGCAACCTCTTGATCCGTAGGCAACCTAGAATGCCATTCGACCAGGTCACGCTCATGATCTGACGGGTGGCGCAAGTCTCCTGCAGTCCGTGGAAGTCCGTAGTCGTCCATCGTCGTTGTCACGCAGTTCGACACTCATGTTGCGCCAGCCTGGACGAACGGCCATCGCGGGCGTGGCCCGCGGCGCGAGGTCTTTCCAAGCCGTCGGGAGGGCGGCCCTGTAAGGCCTCGGTATCCCGTTCGGGGAGGTAAGGGGGCTTTGCCTCCGGGGGTTTCGACAAGCTTCTCCGTCAAGGCCGTTCACATGCGCCTGGGGGCGGGCGCAGAAGTCTTCGGGTGGGCCGTGAGCCTGGGCAGTTGGGCCTTGGCGATGTCGCCACCCCTCGGACAGCCCGCTTCATGAAAGCGGGAGGCTAGATCATGCTGAAGGTCGCCTTCCCGGCCGCGGTGCCCCAACGGATCCTTTGACCCGCGACGCTGACCAGCGACCGCCGCTCAGAAAGCTGCGGTCAGCTCAACCTCCTCAGGTATGGCCTCCATCTGATGAACGACGACAGATCACCTGAGCAGGGCCGGTACCGGCGCTCGGCGCCCAGGATACGGGCTCGGCAGTCTGGGGCGTCAGTCGGCGCAGTTGACGACCTCGCCGGTGCCTTCGGCGTCCGCGTTGCATCCTCCTGCGGCGATGGCGGTGTTCATACTGCTCGTGCCCAGGCTGCTGGCCGTCGCGGTGCTGTTGTCATTGTTGGCGACGGCGATGTTGTTGCCCCCGGCGCCCGCGAATGCGCTGGTGTTCGCTCCGACGGCGACGGCGGTGTTGGATCCGGCTCCTGGCGCGCCGGCGAGCGTGGCGGTGCTGTTGGGCCCGACGGCGATGGCGACGCCTGACCCCATGGGGCACCGCGCCGAGCCGCGCCCGATGAGCAGGATGCCGTTGACCCTGACGCAGATGTTGCCGACGCTCGGTGGTGTGCTGGTCGGCGGCTGCGTCCTATGGGGCTTGTTCTGATTTTGCTGCGAGGTCTGCTGAGCGCCGTCCTCGGGGCAGGTGACGAGGTTGTTGTTGCCGTCGGCGTGCGCCGTGCAGCCGACGGCGAGAGCGGTGTAGCCACCGAGGCCGCTGGCCGCGTTCCCGGTCGCGGTCGCGGTCGCGGTCGCGGTCGCAGGGTCTTTGGCGGCGGTTGCGATGTTGCCGTCGCCTTGGGTGGCATAGGCGGTGCTGCCAGTGCCGACGGCGACGGCGGTGCTGCTTTGACCGTTGAGCGCGTGGGCGATGCTCTGGGCGCCGACGGCGATGGCCGCACTTCCGGGTGCCGACTGGCACTGAGCGGTGCCCCTCCGTGCCACTACCCGAGCATTGATGCTGATGCAGTAGTCGGATTGTTGTGCCGGGGTGCCGGGGACCTCGGCACCCGGGCCGCTCGCGACGTTGCCTGCGCCCGCGACGTTGCCTGCGCCCGCGACGTTGCCTGTGCCCACGACGTGGCCGGTGCCTGCGGTGTGCCCGGAGCCGACCAGGTTGTCGCGCCGGCCAATGTTGTTGCCATGGCCGTACACGACCGTGTCGCCGTCTGCGTAGCTCGTGCTCGGCGCGGAGTCGTTGTACCGGTCGTCCGCTTGGGCGGTGGACATGCCCACACCCGCGGAGACCATGGCCACGACCGCCGCGACTCCAAGCCGCACTCTCTTATGCATACCGTCCTCTTTTTCGGATGAGTGGGTTGACCTGCTTTGCGTCGGAACATTAATTGCGCACAGATGTAACAGAATTTGATTGGCCCGATCGTGGGCCAAGCCTCGCAATGCGAACGGACAAGGAACGTTCGGAGCAACACCGGCAGGACTTCGCATCTCATACGTTGTTCTGAGTGCCGTGGACGCCGATGCCTGAATGGGCGCGTCCTGTCGGCGATACGCGGAACGTGCCACCTCCGGTTGAGTGAGGGATTGTCAGGGTCGCCAAGGTCGTTGCAGACCGGGCGAGTTGGGCGCCGGGATGCGGCATTGCCTCGTACCCCACCGGGAGCTGGGTGGTTGTCGTCGTTGACGGTCTTCATTGGTCGTCCTGGGCTTGCCTACAGGCGGCCCCGATAGAAACATCGGGGTCAATGTCGCGAGGTTGAGGACTCTGCCGCAGGGACGCAGTAGGCCCCCGGAAATACTCCGGGGCGCATGCGCGATGTCTCGGTGACGCTGATGTTCGCCTCGGTGGTGGTCGGCTCCATCTCGCGCATGGGCAAGACGTTCCTGATGCGCCTGTTCCTGCTCATCGCCGCCCTCGACCCCCGAACGGAGCTCTACGCGTTCGACTTCAAGGGCACCGGCGACTTCAGCGCCCTGGAACCGGTCTGCCACCGCTACCGCGCCGGTGAGGAAGACGAGGACATCCTCTATGTCCTCCACGCCCTGCGGGAGCTGAAGAAGGAACTGCGCCGCAGGGCGAAGGTCATCATTGACCCACCACACCCAACCGCGCACACGGTTCCAGCCGCAGAAACCGCAGAAACCCGCGCCCACACCCGCTGACCAGCAACAACGGCCCTCGGGCGTCCCAGCCGCAAAATCCCGGAAACTGCCGCACAAATCAGCGCGGTCCCCGTCCCGGCTCGATGCGCGGTGCCCGGCGCCTATTTCTGCGGAGATTCCCGCGAATTTTGCGGCAACCACCCCCACACCTCCAACACCGCAGGTCAGACCCCATATCCGCACCTTCTTGCGGATTCTGCGATTTCTGCGGCACACACCCTGCCCGCGACTCGACGGTCTCACTGCGACGGCCCGACCCCTGCGAAACGGAGGATGCCGTGACGCTGACCGCACCCGAGCATGACGCGCCTCTTCTCTACTGCGTGCCGGACGCCATGAGGTTCCTCAGCATCAAGTCAAAGAACACCATCTACGACCTGATGCGCACCGGTCGTCTGCGCTCCGTCAAGGAGGGGCGCGCACGCAAGATCCGCCTATCCGCACTTCACGAGTACGTCGCGCTGCTGGAGCGTGAGGCAGGAGAGCAGCAGGGAGCAAGCGCCGCAGCAGGGGCGACGGTGGGCTTCATTGGGACGACAAGCGTCAGCGCTGGATTGCCACAGCCAGCCTCGGCTATGACCCCAGCGGCAAGCGGATCGTGAAGCGCGGCAGCGGTCGGACGAAGACCGAGGCCAAGAACAAGCTGAAGGAAGTCCTTCGCGACTACGAAGACGGTCTCGCGATCGCACCCGCTGACTACACCGTCGAGAAGGCCGTGAACGCCTGGCTGACCTACGGCCTCACTGAAGTCGACGCGGCGACCGTGACCAACTACACCAACCTCTGAGAAAAGCACGTCATACCCGCTCTGGGCGCGCGGAAGCTGCGCGAGTTCAGCGCGGACGATGTGGACGAGTGGCTTGCGGCCAAGGCACCGTCGCTCAGCACCCGCACACTGCGGCTGCTGCATTCACTCCTCAACCGCTCCATCCGACGAGCCATGGCGCGGGACAAAGTGAAGCGCAATGTGGTGGAGCTGTGCTCGATCCCGAAAGGCCGAGAGGGGCGCCCTTCCAAGGCGCTGACCCTTGCCCAGGCCGAGGCCGTGCTGAACGTGGCGGAAGGCTCCCGGCTGCACGCGTACATCGTGGTCGCGCTGCTCACGGGTGCCCGCACCGAGGAGCTACGGCCGCTCACATGGGATCACGTGGACCCCGACGGAGCACCGGACGCCGTTCCAGGGATCCCCCCGCACATCGCCGTGTGGCGCTCTGTCCGAGCAGGAGGGGAGACGAAGACCCGGAAGTCCCGCAGGACTCTGGCGCTGCCCGGTCGGTGCATCGCTGCCCTGACAGCACATCGTGAACGGCAAGCCCGCCAGCGTGCAGCTGCAGGCGCGCGTTGGCAGGACCAGAACCTGGTGTTTCACCTCCGAGGTGGGAACCGCGCTGGACGCTGCGAACGTTCGTCTCCACTTCCGGCAGGTCCTCGGCGACGTCAAGGGTCTGGACCCCGAGGAATGGACCCCGCGTGAGCTGCGGCACAGCGTCGTCTCTCTGCTGTCGGACAGCGGCGTACCCCTCGAGGAGATCTCGCGGCTCGTGGGCCACTCCGGAACAGCCGTGACAGAGGAGGTCTACCGTAAGCAGATTCGTCCGGTGCTTCAGACTGGCGCGGTTGCTATGGATCGCATCTTCGAGGGCTGATCTCGGGCCGGCAGTCACGCAGTTAGTCACGCAGCAAAACCAGAGGGCCCCTTCCACGTGTGGAAGGGGCCCTCTGAGCTGCGCGCTCGGCAGGATTCGAACCTGCAACCTCTTGATCCGTAGTCAAGTGCTCTATCCGTTAAGCTACGAGCGCTTGCGTCCCGACGTTTTCCGGCCGGCCCGCGGTGCGGGAACAACATTACATGACCCGCCGCCGCACGTGAAATCCGTTAGCCATCCACCACCTGACCTGGGCAAACGCCACTTGACACGGTCAAGAACGGCTGAAGCCCCGGCCGTCGGGGCCGGGGCTTCGATGATCAAGGAGATCGAGCGGAGGCTCCGGGATTTGAACCCGGGATGGGGGGTCACCCCAAACCGCATTAGCAGTGCGGCGCCATAGACCAGACTAGGCGAAGCCTCCTCACACACCCGCGCGAGCGCGATGTGGTGTGTGCAGATGATGGCACAGCCGCGTGGGCTGTCACCAATCGCACCCTACGGTACTAGGCGCGCGGGCAGCAGAGCAAAGCCCTTCCTGGTCGCGCCGGGTCCGGAGGGGGCCCGGCCTCCCGGCGGGATCTCGGTGATCGGATGTCCGGCACAGGTGACACGCCAAGGCGAGGCGCCCGGCGGACCGGACGGCCGACCCGGGGTGCCGGTCGGGCGGTGACGGGACCGGTCGCAGCCGCCCACGGCCCGTTCTACCGGCGGGCGGTGACCGGACCGGTCGTAGCCGCCTCTCCACCCCGGTCACTCCTAGGGACCCCGGTGGCTTGCGCAACGCCTCGGCGGCCGGAGCGTTAGTAATGGCGGGCTCGCGCGAGCGGCCCCTGCCGCCCCCGACGCCCTGACGCCCGAGCCCCGTCTCCAGTCCGCACCCCAGGAGTTCCCGATGCTGCTCCGCCGCCTTGCGCTGGTCACCCTGACCGCTGCCGCCGCCCTTGCTGCCGCACCTGCCGCCGGAGCCGCCGCAGCTCCCATGCCGCACCCCATGCCCCTCCCGTTGCTCGGATCGTTCATGCCGCCGCCGTCCGTGGCCCCGGCCGGTGAGGACCGGCTCACCATCACCATCAGCAACAGCGGCAACCGGGCCGTCGACGGCCGCTACTCCCTCGACTGCCACCCCACGGGCGGTACGCACAGCCAGGCCCGGGCCGCGTGCGACCGGCTCGACGAGATGACCCGGTGGGGCGAGGACCCGTTCGGGCCCGGGGAGCCGCGCGGCAACTGCACGATGATGTACGGCGGTCCGACCACCGCGCGGATCACCGGCACCTGGGCCGGGCGCCCGGTCGATGCCCGCTTCGACCGTCACGACGGCTGCGCGATCGCCCGCTGGAACCGTCTCCGGCCCGTCCTTCCCGAGGCCGGCGTCTGAATCGGGTGCACACGCACCGGAGTGCGCCCGGCCCCGGTCCGCGCCCCCGCCCGGTTCGCCCCGGCCACCGCATGGCGTCCCGGTGAACCGGCACGCACGCCGCGCGAACCGGAGGGAGGGCCGCGCGAACCGCCACGCGCGCCGGGCGATCCGGGGCGACCCACCAGTCCGGTCCGCCACCGACCCGTTTCGTACGCATACCTGCAGAATCGGAACGCCCACCGACCGATCCTGTTCGAGCGCCGGGCGACACCCGTACCCAAGGGTGTCGCCCGGCGCTGTCCGGAACTGCTGGGAAGGGGCCCATTCCTATGCCGTCGCCGACGCCCAAGGCTTATGTCAGGCGTGCGGTAAGTCGCACAAACTCGTCGCTCGTCCTCCCCTCATCCGCCGTTGCCCCCGCAACGGGTGCCCGTAGACTCCCTCCAGTGACACGCCCCGGAGCGCGCGGCAGAATGGCCGGGGCCGTCAGGTAAGGAGCAGTGATCAGGGAGGAATGGTCGTCGTGAGCAGCAGGCCATCCCGGGGCGCTGCTCGGCTTGCAGCCATACTCGATGCGCTGCCCGACGCGCTGCTGCTGGTGAACTGCAACGGCACAGTCGTCAACGCCAACACCATCGCCCTGGAGACGTTCGAGGCACCGGGCACCGCCCTCGTGGGCCGGGGCCTGCTCGACCTGTTGCCGTCCTTCGACTCTCGCCGCATCCCGGGGTCGATGCGGCAGCCAGAGGCCGACGAGGGCCGGACGAAGCCGACCCGGATGGTGGCCCGGCGCACCGACGGGTCCGAGTTTCCCGTCGAGGTCACCAGCGCGCACCTGGAGGACGGCCGCACCCCGTACGCCGACCCGTCCCTGAACCACTTCACCGGTGACGAGCTGCTGATGCTGGTCGTCCGGGACCTGTCCGGAACGGTGGACACCGAGGCCGAGCTGGCGCGCCAGCAGCGCCAGACCGAGATGATCCTGCGCGCCGCGGCCGAGGGCGTCGTCGGTGTCGACACGGACGGCAAGGTCGTGCTCGTCAATCCGTCGGCCGCGCAGATCCTCGGGTACCGAGCCGGGGATCTCGGTGGCCAGGAACTGCACCCGCTGATCCACCACTCCCGCCCCGACGGCAGCCCGTTGCCGTACAACGAGACACCGCTCGCCGACTCCCTGCGGTCCGGCCGCAAGCACCGCGTCCGGGGCCAGGTGCTGTGGGCGAAGGACGGCCGCGCGGTCCCCGTCGACATGACGACCGCGCCCGTACGCGACGGGGAGCAGCTCGTCGGCGCGGTGATGACGTTCACCGACCGGCGGAAGTACAACGCGGTGGCCGCGCGGCACGCCCAGTTGCTGGCCGTACTGGACGAGGCACTGCGCGGGCCGCTCGACCAGCTCCGCTCCGAGCTGGGCACGCTCGCCTCGGACCCGGCCGGGCAGCTCTGGCCCGAGGCCAACCAGATCCTGCACTACCTGACCGCCGGTTACGCCCGGATGACCACCCTCATCGACAGCGTGCTGAGCTACCAGCGCCTCGACACCGGCAAGGAGCGGCTGGACCGCGCACCGGTGTCCCTCGATGGTGTGGTGTCCGCGGGTGTCGAGGGCGCTATCGAGCTCATCGGCCCCGGACGCGCACAGTTCGCCGTGCACGCCCCGCCGATCGAGGTCGAGGTGGACGCGAAGCGGCTGGCGCAGGCGCTGGCACATCTCATCGCGGATGTGGCGGGAGTCGATGCGACGGGTAACGCCCCGGCCGCCGGCGGCTCCGGTGACTCGACGATCGTGGTGGCGGCGGCGCAGCGCGGCGAGGTCGTACGGATCGAGGTGCGGGGACCGTATGCCGGAGGCGACCCGGTGCACGAGCCGATCGTGCGCGGCATCGTGGAGCGGCACGGAGGCGTCCTGCAGACCCACGAAGTGCCGGGAACGAGCGGCAATGCGTACGTCCTCGAGGTGCCGCTGAGCGCGGACGGCGACGCGGCCCCGGAGCGGACCGTCGACGCCCGGGACCGGGAGAACGCCACGACCGTGATGCCGGTGCCGACACAGCGGCAGCGGGGCACGGAGGTTCCCGGCGGGGCGGCGGCCGACCCGTCACAGGCGGCAGGGGGGACGGCGAGCCGTACGAACGGCGGTGTGCGGTCGGGCGCACCTGGCTCCGGCAGTGTGACCGTGCCCGCACAGTCGACCGGCTCCGAGCCCGCGCCGACGGGACGCCGCCGTGCGCGGCGGAGCCCGGAAGGCGACCCGATGGCGGGCGGCGGACAGGGGGTACCGGGCGCGCATCCGGCCGACGCGGCCGCGGGGGGTCCGGCATCCGGCCATGGCGGCCATGGCGGCCAGGAGGGCCCGGACGGCCAGGACGCGGGTGTGCCGGCGGGGCAGCCCAGGCCGACGGGGCGGCGGCGGGGCCGGCCGAGCTCTACCGAGGCACAGTCCGTACCGCCCGAGGGCATGCCGGGCGGCACGACCGGGGGCGACAGCACGCGGGCCGCCGCCGGTGCGGCCGGACCGCGGACGGGCCGGAGGGCCCGGCACGGAGGCCGCGACGCGTCGTCCGGCTCGCTGGCGACGGCCGCGGACGAGCGTCCGGACAGCGGCGAGGGCACCAACTCGCCCGTACAGAACGGGATGTATGCCGCGGGCGGGAACGGCACCGTTGGCGGACCGCAGCAGGGCACCGGCCGTGAACCGCAGTCGTCCGCCCTGCCCGCGCTCCCCGGACCGGCGGACCACGGCAGGCAGCAGGGGCTCCGGACCCCGGACACGCAGGGGCAGCAAGGTCTGAGCCCGGTCCCCTCCCAGCTGCGTCCGGCGGGCCTCAACGGCCCGAACGTACCCGTGCCGCCGCAGGGCAGCGGCCCTGAGGTGCAGGACACCACCATCGAGCCGGCAGCGCACCGCGGACGCCGGCTCGGCACACCCGCCGAGGGGACTCCTGCGGCGCCGGAAGCACAGCCCCAGGCCTACGGCGCGGGTGCCGAATCCGCGGAGCCCGCCGCGCCGCAGCAGGTTGAGGGCCCCCCGGACGGACGGCCAGGCGGCCGGCGGGTGCGCCGAGTGCTGGCCGACAGCGGCCGGGCGCTCCCCGCCGGAGCACAGGACCAGGCCGTGGACGATGAGGCGGGTGCGGACCGCCAGGCCCTGGCCCTGCCGCCCGCGGAGGGCGACCGACCGACCGGACCGACCGGACCGACCGGACCGGCTGGGCCGGGCCCTTGGGCCGGGGACGAGCAGAACCGTCACGACCCGATGGCCCCGGGCATCGACGCTGAACACACTCCGCCGCAGGCCCACCCCGTACCGGCGCCAACCGGCCGACGCCGTGCCCGGCGGGACCCGGCCGAGGAGCAGCAGAGCAGGCGCCTGTCGGCCGACGCGGGCGCGCCGGCGGCACCGCGGTCCACCCCGGCTCAGGGCTTCCCCAGCCAGGACCCCGGCCTCCCCGCGGAGGGCCCGGCCGGGCCGCCTGCGCAGCAGGAGTCCGGGGTCGCGGGGGCGTTGCCGGCGGCCGTGGACCAGGCCGGTCCCGGCGCTCCGGTCTCGGCCGGGCCGCCGGCCGACGCACAGCCGCAACCCGACGCACAGCCGCAACCCGACGCACAGCCGCAACCCGACGCGCAGCCCCAACCCGCCGCACAGCCGCAACCCGACGCGCAGCCACAGCCCGACGCGCAGCCGGGGCACGCGCCTCCGCCGCAGGCGGACCGCAACCGCGCCGCCCAGCCGCTGCCCGCCGAAGCCCCCGCCCCTCCGGCACGGACGGCGGCCGCGTCGGCGCAACCGGTACAGCCGCAACCGGCACAAGCGACCCCGCCGGGCCAGCACCCGGTCCGGCTCCAGCCACCGCCGGGGCAGCCGCCGGCTGCCGACGGTCCGGCGGCCGCACAGTCGCGCGCCATCAGCGTGCGGACGCTCGGCCAGGGCGTGCCGTTCGCGCAGCAGATCGCCGATCAGCAGCGACCGCCATCCCCGCCGGCCCAGCCGTCCGGCGGTTCCGGCAGGCGGCGCAGGCTCGCAGCGCCGCCGCAGGAGGGCGATCGGACGCCGCCGCCGTCAGGCCCGCCCGAGTCCGCCGCACGCCCCATCGAGCAGCAGCAGCCCCAGGCACCGCGGTTGCTGGACTCCACGGAGGGCAGGGCGTACGCGATCGGTGCGCCCGACGAGGGCAGCGAGGGTCCCGAGCCGCTGGACGGCCCGAACGGCGCCGTGGACGTCACGGACTCCCAGGTCGCTCCGCCGATGGATGACGAGCTGCCGCCCGAGCCCCTGGACAATCCGCGGCGGCTGCTGGTGTGGCCCGCTCCGGACGTCGCGACCCAGCAGGCGCTGAGCGACCGCGGCTACCGCCCGGTGATCGTCCACTCCCGCGAGGAGGTGGACGCCCAGATCGCGGCCTATCCGGCGGCGCTCTTCGTGGACCCGCTCACCGGGCCGATCACCCGGACCGCGCTGCAGTCGCTGCGTACGGCGGCGGTGGCGGCCGAGGTTCCCGTGCTGGTGACGGCCGGACTCGGGCAGGCGACTCGGGAAGCGGCGTACGGCGCCGACCCGGCGGTACTGCTGAAGGCGCTGGCACCGCGCGACAGCGAGCAACACCCGCCGCGGGTGCTGCTGATCGAGGCGCACGACCCGATCGCGGGCGCCCTGACAGCGACGCTGGAGCGGCGCGGCATGCAGGTCGGGCGTGCCGCTGCGGATGCGGACGCGGTGACGCTCGCGTCGCAGATGCGCCCGAACCTCGTGGTGATGGACCTCATGCAGGTGCGCCGCCGGCGCGCCGGAATCGTGGACTGGCTCCGGGCGAACGGTCTGCTCAACCGCACCCCGCTGGTCGTCTACACCTCCGCCGACATCGACCCGGCGGAGCTGCCGCGGCTCACCTCGGGCGAGACGGTTCTCTTCCTGGCGGAGCGCTCGACGAGCCCGGATGTGCAGAACCGGATCGTGGATCTCCTCGCGAAGATCGGGGCGAACTGACTCAAAACGCCCGGGCCCTGGGGCAAGACGGGCCGTCGATGGCGTGCGCGGGCGCGGGCCCACGCGTAACGGAGAAGGCCGGGGCGGTCACACCACCGCCCCGGCCTCCGTGTCCTTCCTCCCGCGGTGCCTGCGGCCGTCACATCTCGGTGACGTCGAGCTCCCCGTCCGCGTACTGCTTGCGCAGCACCTTCTTGTCGAACTTCCCGACGCTCGTCTTGGGAACGGCCGGGATCACGGCCCACCGCTCGGGCACCTGCCAGCGAGCGATCCGTTCCCCGAGCCAGGTCCTGAGCGACTCGTAGTCGGCGGTTGCGTCCTCCTTCAGGACGACGGTGGCGAGCGGCCGTTCGCCCCACTTGGTATCGGGTACGGCCACGACCGCGGCCTCGGCGACATCCGGGTGGGCCATCAGATGGTTCTCCAGCTCGACCGAGGAGATCCACTCACCGCCGGACTTGATGACATCCTTCGCGCGGTCGGTGATGTTGAGGTAGCCATTGGGAGTTATCGTCCCGACGTCACCGGTGCGCAACCAGCCGTCCTCGGTGAACTTGTCCTCGGGCCGCAGGGGGTCGGCGCCGGCGCCGCCGTAGTACGAGCCCGCGATCCAGGGACCCCGCACCTCCAGCTCACCGGCCGACTCGCCGTCCCATGGCAGGAGTCCGCCGTCGGGCCCGGACAGCCGGAGTTCGACGGAGGAGCACAGGCGGCCCTGGCTGAAGCGGTACGGCCACGCCTCCTCCTCGCTGACCCCGGCGGGCGGGTGCGAGACGGTACCGAGCGGCGAGGTCTCGGTCATGCCCCAGGCGTGGACGACGCGGATGGCGTGCCGCTCCCAGAAGGCCGTCATCAGTGTGGGCGGACACGTGGCCCCGCCGATGACGACCGTGCCGAGGCTGGACACGTCCCGCTTGTTGGCGTCGAGTTCGGCGAGCAAGCCCTGCCAGATGGTGGGTACGGCGGCGGCGACGGTGGGCCGTTCGGTCTCGATCATCTCGGCGAGCGGGGCCGGCTGCAGGAAGCGGTCGGGCATCAGCAGCGAGGTGCCCGCCAGGAAGGAGGCGTGCGCCAGGCCCCAGGCGTTGACGTGGAACATCGGCACGACGGGCAGGGCGGTGTCGCGTCCGGTGAGCCCGAACGCCTCGGCGCTGTTGACCTGCATCGAGTGCAGATAGAGCGAGCGCTGGCTGTAGAGGACGCCCTTGGGGTCGCCGGTCGTGCCGGAGGTGTAGCAGAGGGCGGCGGCCTCGCGCTCGTCGAGGTCGGGCCAGTCGAAGTCGGTGGGCCGGCCGGCGATCAGTTCCTCGTAGTCGTGGACACGGGCTCGGGCGCCGTCGAGGACGGCACGGTCGCCGGGCCCGGCGACGACGACGTGCTCGACCGACACCAGCCCGGACAGCAGCGGGGCGAGAAGCGGGAGCAGTGTGCCGTTGACGATGATCACGCGGTCGGCGGCGTGGTTGACGATCCAGGTGAGCTGGTCGGCCGGGAGGCGGAGGTTGAGGGTGTGCAGGACCGCACCCATGGAGGGGATGGCCAGATAGGCCTCGAGGTGGACGCTGTTGTTCCACATGAGTGTCGCGATGCGCTGGTCGCCGACGACCCCCAGCTCGTCACGGAGCGCATGCGCGAGCTGCGCGGCGCGGGCCCCGGTCTCGGCGAACGTACGACGCTCGGGTTCGCCCTCCCCGGTCCATGTGGTGACGAGCGAGCCGGCGTGAACGGTCGATCCGTGCCGCAGGATGCGGCTCACTGTCAGCGGTACATCCTGCATCGAGCTGTACACCGTGGCCTCCCGAGGTCGCGGTTACGCGAAGGTAGTGGTGAGCAGATTCTGCTTCCATACCAAGCGGTATGTCACTACTCCGCGCACAACCGTGCCGGTGTGGGGTGTCCCACGTCCGGAGGTCGGTTCAGGCGGCACAGCCCAGTTCGGGGTCCTCGCGCAGCTTGGAGAGGGCACGGGAGACGGCGCTCTTGACCGTGCCGACCGAGACACCGAGCACCTCGGCGGTCTGGGCCTCGCTCAGGTCCTCGTAGTACCGGAGGACGACCATCGCGCGCTGGCGGTCGGGAAGCCGGGATATCGCACGCCACATGGCGTCGTGGAGGAGCTGCTGTTCCGCGGGGTCCGGGGCCGGGGCGGCATAGGGCTCGGGCAGCTCGTCGCAGGCGAATTCGTCGACCTTGCGCTTGCGCCACTGCGAGGTGCGGGTGTTCACCAGGGCACGTCGCACGTACCCGTCGAGCGCCCGGTGGTCCTCGATCCGCTCCCAGGCCAGGTACGTCTTCGTCAGCGCGGTCTGCAGCAGGTCCTCGGCATCGCAGGGGTTCGCGGTGAGCGAGCGTGCGGTGCGCAGCAGGACGGGCCCGCGTGCCCGTACATAGGACGAGAACGACGGGAACAGTGCTGTGGTGGCGCTCGTGCAGACTGGCGTGGTCATGCGCCAAACCTAGGAGCGCGGAGGGTGCCGGGGGATCGCCCGCAGGTCCCTTTGAGGGGTCAGCCTCAGGTTGTACGCACGGTGCGAGCCCTACCTCCCTCAGGTGGAGCGGTCTCCGCCCCCGGGTCGGGGGTCGCGGTCGGAGTCGATGTGCGGGTGATCCGGTACGTACGGAGGCGTGTACGAAGGGTACGCGTCAACGTCCGTCTCTAGGCGGCGGGTTCGTCCCGGTCGACGACCGCGACGGGCGCGTCCACCAGATTCGGGTCGACCTTCATCGTCACGCCGCCGTACGTCTCAACGAGGTTGCCCTTGTACTGGTGGATGCGGCGATGCGGGGCCCACGCGGTGCGGTCCAGCACCGGTTCGTCGTAGAGCGACGGTGACACGTTCCAGCGGGCGAACCACATGATGTCGGGCAGGTCCCGCACTCCGCTGCGGCGCGCGCTCTCGACGTGCTCCACCCCCGAGGTGGAACTGCTGTAGAAGCCGGGGAAGTAGCCCTGGCGGCGCACCTCGCGGCTCCATGCGCGGATGAAGGAGAGGGTGTGCTCGGCGCATGCGGTGTCGCGCTGGTCGTACGCTTCGACGTCGAGGTAGAGGGCACTGCGCTCCAGCATGCCGAGTTCGGCGGCGCTCTCGACGGCGTCGCGCCCCTCCTCCGTGCCCAGGGTCCACGGGTCCCCGTCGATGGGCACCGTCTTCTTCTTCTCGTTCAGCACGCAGGGGGACTGCGAGCCGACGTAGAGCGGGAGGATGCTCCAGCCGGTTCTGTCCACCTCGTGGATCCAGCGGCGGCCCAGGTTGGCCTGCGTCTTGCAGGCGCGGCCCCGGCCGGCGAAGTAGACGCCGACGGCCCGGTAGTGGGATTTCCGCCAGGCGTTCATGGAACCGAGGGACGGGGCCTCGCAGGTGTCGAAGCCCAGCCCGGTGAAGACCTCCGCGCCCTTGGAGAGCGGGTCGCCGTCGCCCGGGTCCTTCGCCGCGGCTCCCCCGGCGAAGAGCCCGCCGAGCACTGCGGCCAGGGCCGCGAACAGCGCGACCACATATTGAATGATCTTCTTTCGTCGTTCCATAGGGCGAGTGAACGGTGCACGCAACCCGGAGAAGCGCCAGACACGCGACCTGGCTGATCGAAGTCAGCCGGAAGCACCAATGAGAAGCCCGGATGTCGGAACTCCGGTTCCCGCCGTCACCAGAACCGTGCTAGCTCCCGCAATCTGGTTCACGGCGCTGCCGCGCACCTGCCGCACGGCCTCGGCGATGCCGTTCATCCCGTGCAGATACGCCTCGCCGAGCTGGCCGCCGTGAGTGTTGAGCGGCAGGTCGCCGGCGGCGACGAAGGCACCGGCCTCACCACGGGGGCAGAAGCCGAACTCCTCGAGCTGCATCAGTACGAACGGGGTGAAGTGGTCGTAGAGGATCGCGACGTCGATGTCGCCCGGGCCCAGCCCGCTCCCGTTCCACAGACGGCGTGCGACGACGCCCGACTCGGGCAGGCCCGTGAGAGGGCCGTGGTAGAAGCCGGTCATCTGCTCCTGCGCCCGGCCGGCACCCTGGGCAGCGGCCGTGATGACGGCGGGTGGGTTGCGCAGGTCGCGTGCCCGCTCCATCGACGTCACGACGATCGCCTGCCCACCGTCCGTCTCCTGGCAGCAGTCGAGCAGCCGCAGCGGCTCGACGATCCAGCGGGAGGCGGCGTGGTCGTCGAGCGTGATCGGCTTCCCGTGGAAGTACGCGGCCGGGTTGGTGGCCGCGTACCTGCGGTCGGTGACAGCGACATGACCGAAAACCTCGGGTGTCAGCCCGTACGTGTGGAGATAGCGCTGCGCCGCCATGGCGACCCAGGAGGCGGGGGTGAGCAGACCGAAGGGCAGCGACCAGCCGAGCGCGGCGCCCTCGGCCGAGGGTTCACGATGCTGCACGCCCGAACCGAAACGGCGGCCGGACCGCTCGTTGAACGCGCGGTAGCAGACCACCACGTCCGCCTGGCCGGTGGCGACGGCCATGGCCGCCTGCAGCACGGTGGCGCAGGCCGCGCCACCGCCGTAGTGGATCCGGGAGAAGAATGAGAGTTCACCGATGCCGGCCGCCTGCGCCACGGTGATCTCGGGGCTGGTGTCCATGGTGAAGGTGACCATGCCGTCGACGTCGGCGGGGACGAGCCCGGCGTCGTCCAGGGCCGCATGCACCGCTTCGACCGCGAGCTTCAGCTCGCTGCGGCCGGAGTTCTTGGAGAACTCCGTGGCGCCGATGCCGGCGATGGCCGTCCTTCCGCCCAGGCTGTTCCGGCCGCGGACGCTCATGCCCTCGCCTCCGGGTTCTGCTGGTCCGCCATGTCCGGGGCACTGCGGGGGAGTTCCACGGTGACCGTGCCGGTGACGTGGTGGCCGAGGTTGTTGGTGCCGGTCACCCTGACCTCGGCGAACCCGTCGTCCACGGACGTGACGGTGCCGGTCAGCACCATTTCGTCGCCGGGGTGGTTGGGCACGCCCAGGCGGATGGCCACCTTGCGCAGCTGCGCCCGCGGCCCGAAGTGGTCGGTGATGTACCGGCCGACGAGGCCATTGGTGGTGAGGATGTTCATGAAGATGTCGGGGGAGCCCTTCGCCCGGGCCGCTTCCGCGTCGTGATGCACGTCCTGGTAGTCGCGGGAGGCGATGGCTCCGGCGACGATGAGCGTGCGGGTGACGGGGACGCGCAGGGGCGGGAGTTCTTCGCCGGGCCGCGTCGTACCGCGGGGGCCGGGCGACCGCGTCGTGCCGACGGGGCCGGGCGGGTTTCCGGGGGGGCGCGTCATGGGTTCAGCCCTCGCTTCCGCGGAAGACGGGAAGGGTCAACTCCTCGTCAGCGGCGTGGAATTCGAGCTCCACCGGCATGCCGATCCGGACCTTGTCGTACGGCACCCCGGTGACGTTGCTGATCATCCGGACACCCTCGGCCAGTTCGACCAGAGCCACCGCATAGGGAGGGTCGAAGGCGGGGAACGGCGGGTGGTGCATGACGACGTAGCTGTGGACGGTGCCGGAGCCGGAGGCGCGGACCGTGTCCCAGTCGGCCGACGCGCACGCGTTGCACCCGGGGAGCCAGGGGAAGCGGAGCGTCCCGCAGCGGGTGCAGCGCTGGAGGAGGAGTTCGTGGCGTGCGACGCCCTCCCAGAAGCCGGCGTTGTCGCGATTGATCACGGGCCGCGGCCGCCTGGCGGCCCGGTCCTGTGATCCGGCCTCTTCCGCACGGGACCTCCGCTGCGCGGGCGCGTACTTGAGGACGCGGAAGCGGTGGGTGCCCGCGGGCTCGCCGTCGGCCGTGATGTCCATGCGCGTGGTCACGAAGTGGCCCGGGCCGAGCTTCGTCGTCTTCCGCGGGGACACGGACTCGATCACGGCGTCGAAGCCGATGCGGTCGCCGGGGCGGAGCGGGCGCAGGTACTCCTGCTCGCAGTCGGTGGCCACGATGGAGGTGAATCCGGCCTCGTCCAGAAGCTCCAGCAGTTCGATGTACGCCCCGGTCCTCCGCGGCCCGGACAGCCCGGCCATGGTCCATGCCTGCAGCATCGTGGGCGGGGCGACGGCGGGGTAGGCGGGACTGGTGTCGCCCATGGCCTCGCACCAGTGCCTGATCATGGGCTCGTTGACCGGGTCGCGCCCCTGCCCTCCGGTCGCGGCGGGCTGCCCCTCGTACGCCGTGATCCGCTCGTACAGGCCGTCGTCCACTCCCACCCCACCCCCTGCGCCGTACCACCGGTCAATTTTCTGACTGTCCGTCAGATAAGGAGCGGTGTCAAGGTCGCGGACCGTACTGGCCGGAGCCGGACACGGCTGCGCGGCGGCACCTCGCAGGTACCGCCGCGCGAACCGTTCACCCTCCCCGGTGACCGTGAGACCCCCCGCTCACTTCAGTTTGCTGAAGTACACCGAGACATCGTGCGTGGACTGGTCGATGGTGGTGCCCTCCGCGTCCTTCACGCTCGCGGTGCTGTTCTGGTTCGAGGCGCCGGCGCCCGTCGAGACCTGCTGCACCGTGGTGGAGTTGCCCGCGTTGCCGCCCCTGGCCCCGCTGCCCACGACCGCGGCGGTACTCGCGTTCGATCCGTCGCCCGCGGACGGCCCGTTCTCGGCCTGCGCCACACCCGTGAACAGGGCGGCCGCCAGTGGCAGCGAGGCGACGGCGGCGAGGCCGCGGGCGGTACGGATGCTTGCCATGTGTGTCCTCCATGAGCGGAAGTCCTGGGTGCTACGCGGCAGTTGGCCGGCCGCCTTCGCGCTGCGACGACGTCGCGCAGCCCAGAGTTGCCCACGAAATGTGAGAAGAAAGCCCGGGACGACCCAATTCGCCCGCACGCGTGAGAGCGGGACGGCAAACCTCGCGCGCACCCGGAAGCCGCGGCTCGCACCGCGCGCCGGGCGGGCCCCAGGGGGAGCCCCACCACCGCACCCCTCCTTCGAGTGAGGAAGAGAAGGCACCCTTTCCAGACTCGAACATGTGAACGAAAATATGGGGTATGGCTTCGCCCGCCACGCCCTGGCCACCGTCAGGTACTCCTCCGGCCGGCCCGCGCCGCCACGCCCTCGCCGCGGCGGCGCTCGGCCTGCCCGTGATCCCCTTGACCCGCGGAAAGCTGCCGGCCGTGCGCTCCCCCCACCACGCGGACCCCGCACCCGTCCGGTGCACGGGCGAATGCGGTCGGGTCGGCCACGGCATCCACGACGCGACGACCGACCCAGAGACGGTCCTGGCTCTCTTCGCCGCCGCGCCGTGGGCGACGGGCTACGGCATCGCCTGCGGCCGCGCCCCGCACCACCTCATCGGGCTCGACCTGGACGTCAAGAACGGCACGGACAGCCTCGCCTCACTGCGGCGGCTCGCCTGCGAACACGGCTTCACCGTCCCCCGCACCGTCACCGTCCTCACGCCCAGCGGCGGCCGCCATCTGTGGCTGACCGGCCCGCCCGGCCGCCCCGTACCGAACTCGGCCGGCCGCCTCGCGCCCGGCATCGACGTGCGCGGAAGCGGCGGCTATCTGGTCGGCCCGGGCTCGTACACCACCTGGGGGGTCTACCGGCTCGCCCCGGGCCCGATCCGGCCGGCACCCGTGCCGGGCGCGCTGCTGCGCCTGCTCGTACCGCCGCCGCACCGCGCGCCACCGCGGCACCCGGATCCGTACGCGGCCGGGCACCTGGGCCCCTGCGCACCGGGCCCGGACGCAACCGCACTCATCCGATTCGTACGGGATTCGCAGCCGGGGCAGCGGAACGACCGGCTCTTCTGGGCGGCCTGCCGGGCCTACGAGAGCGGGCTCGGCGCGGACCTGGCCCGCGACCTGACCGACGCCGCCCGCAGCACGGGCCTCACCGGGCGCGAAGCCCGCGCCACCATCGCCTCGGCGGCCCGGCACACGCTCCGGGGGCGGCCGGAACAGGGGCAGCAGGAACAAGGACGGCCGGAACAGGGAGGCGGGAACAGCGGACGCCGTGCGGTCCGACGCCCGCTGTGACGGCAGACCCTAGGCAGGTCCCTAGTCCCGACGGTGCCATCCTCAGGACGACGAGCGAGTCAGGCGCCGGCCCGTCGCCGCGAGCCTCACGCGCCTCGTCGCCCCAGTGCTCCGGCTTGCCCTTGCGAGTGAGCCGGATCTCCCGCGTACCCCCGGAGCGGGAGTGGGGAGGGGGCGTCCGGCGGGTCCGGGCGCCCCTTCCGCTTGTTCCGTACGGTGTTCGCTCGAACTCCCCGCACCGGCGAACTCCATGAGGCGAACTCTATGAATCGGCCATGAGCCGCAGGAGATCCCGCAGTTCGCGCCGCTGGTCCTGCCCGAGGGCGACCAGCGGGTCGCTCGCGAAGCGCAGCCGTTCCTGAAGGTCCTTGGCCGTGGCCTTCCCTGCGTCGGTGGTGGCGAGCAGCTTGACCCTCCGGTCGTTCGGGTCGGGACGGCGCTCGACGAGGCCGCGGGCCTGGAGGCGGTCGATGACGCCGGTGAGGTTGGACGGCTCGGCGCCCACCCGCTCGGCGATCCGCCGCATCGGCAGCGGCGTCTCGTCCAGGGCGAGGAGCACTTTGACCTGCTGCGGCGTGATGTCGTGCTGGGCGGCGGCGGCCTCGTACTCCCGGCTGTAGCGCGTCGTGATCTTTGCGAAGAGGGCGATCACCTCGGAGGACAGCGGGTCGCGCGCAGAAGCCATGGTCACAGCCTAAGGGAACTGGTTGGGCACAACCAGAATTGACAATGATGGTTATGCATCATAACTTCTTCGTGTCAGCGAGGCGCGCACCCCACGCCCTCCTCACCCGACACAGCGGGAGCCGCACCATGAAGCAGCGCACTCTGGGCACCGGCGGACCGACGGTCCACCCTCTCGGCCTCGGCCTGATGGGCATGTCCGAGTTCTACGGCGCCACCGACGACACCCGGTCGATCGCCACCATCCACCGCGCTCTCGACCTGGGCGTGAACCTGCTCGACACCGCGGACGTCTACGGCTCCGGCCACAACGAGGAACTGCTCGGCCGTGCCCTGGCCGGCCGCCGGCGCGACGAGGCCGTCGTGGCCACCAAGTTCGGTGCCCGCCGGCAGGGCAACACCGTCACCGTCGACTCGACCCCCGGGTACGCCAAGTTGGCGGTCGACGCCTCGCTCACCCGCCTGGGCCTCGACCACATCGACCTGTACTACGTGCACCGCCGCGACCCGCAGGTACCGATCGAGGACACCGTCGGCGGCCTGGCCGAGCTCGTGGCCGCCGGAAAGGTCCGCCACATCGGGCTGTCCGAGGTCAGCGCCGACACCCTGCGCCGGGCCCACGCGGTCCACCCGGTCGCCGCCCTCCAGACCGAGTACTCGCTGTGGGAGCGCTCCGTCGAGGCGGACATCCTGCCCACCGCGCGTGAGCTGGGCATCGCCCTCGTCCCGTACTCCCCCGTGGGCCGCGGATTCCTCTCCGGCGCGGTCACGGACCTCGCCACGCTCGCCGAGGACGACTACCGCCGGGTCGACCCGCGCTTCCAGGGCGAGAACCTGCGCCGCAATCTCCGCCTGGCCGAGCAGGTCCGGGCCCTCGCGTCCGACATCGGGATCACCCCCACCCAGCTCGCCCTCGCCTGGCTGCTGCACCAGGGCGATGACGTCGTCCCGATCCCCGGCACCAAGCGCATCGCGTACCTCGAGGAGAACACGGCCGCCGCGGATGTACGCCTCGGCGCCGCACACCTCGCAGCGCTCGACGCGGCCCTGCCGCCGGGCGCGGCCGCTGGACTGCGCTACCCCGAGCAGCTGATGGATCGAGTCAACAACTGACGTCCGGCCGGCACCGGTCGCACCCATCCGGAACCGCATCTCTCCGCATCCCCTCCCCGCACCTCTCCGCATTCCCTCCCCCTCCGCAACCACGAAAAGCACAGGAGCACACCATGAAGGTCGTCCTCATCACCGGCACCTCCACCGGCATCGGCCGGGCCGCCGCCGTCCTCGCCGCCAAGGCCGGTTACCAGGTCGTCGCGACCATGCGCGACACGGACAAGGCGGGCCCGCTGCGCGAGGCGCTGCCCGGGGCCGACATCCGGCGGCTCGACGTCGTCGACCCCGCTTCGGTCGCGGCCTGCGTCGAGAGCGTCATCGCCGACTACGGGCGGCTGGACGCGGTGATCAACAACGCGGGCGCCGGACACCTCGGCACCATAGAACTGGAGGACGTGGACGACGTCCGGAGGGTCATGGAGGTCAACTTCTTCGGCGTCGTCCAGGTGTCCAAGGCCGTCATGCCGCACCTGCGCGCCTCACAGGGCCGCCTCATCACGGTGACGAGCGTCGGGGGAGTGGTGGCCCAGCCGTTCAACGAGGCGTACTGCGCCGCGAAGTTCGCCGTCGAGGGGTGGATGGAGAGCCTCGCCCCGGTCGCGGGCAAGCTGGGGGTCACGGTGAGCGTCGTCGAACCGGGCGCCGTCGTCACCGAGTTCGTCAGCAACGTCCGCGCGGACCGCGACGTCGAGGCCATGATCGCCGGCGCCGGCGACTACCAGCCGGTGATCAACAGCTACCTCGCACGGACCGCCGAGGCCTACGACGCCTCGACCTCCCAGACCGCGGAGGAGTGCGCGGAGGCGGTCATCCGCCCCTTGACCGACGCCGAACCCCGCTTCCGCTACCAGACGTCCGACTGGGCGGCCGAATTCACCGCGGTGAAGCTGGCCGACGCGGACGGCTCCGCGGTCCAGCGGCTCACCGGCTCCTGGCTGAACGCCTGACGGGCGTACGCGGTCGACGCACGGGACGGCCGGACCGGGACACGGTCCGGCCGTCCCACCGCTGTCGGCGGCCTACGCGGTGAGCGCACGCCACCGTTCGGCGAGCAGCCCGAAGAGCAGGTCGTCGGTCCACTCCCCCTTGAGCCAAGTGAACTCGGGCCGCCTTCCCTCGCGTTGGAAGCCCATGCGCTCCAGAAGCCGTGCGGAGGCCGTGTTGCGCGCGTCGCACTCCGCGGAAACCCGGTGCAGGCCTCGCTCATCGAACAGCTCCCGCAGCATCGCGCCGACCGCCTCGGTGGCGTAACCCCGGCCCTGCCGGTCCGGCGCGATGGTGAATCCGATCTCGGCCTGCATCCGGTTCTCGTGCAGACATACAGCCACGTCCCCGACCAGTGCGCCGTGGGCCTTCAGCTCCACCGCGTACTGGAACCACCCCGGCTCAGCGGGGTCGCCTGCGGCGTAGGACCGTACGAGCGCGTCCGCGGCCTCGACCGGGACCGGCGAGGCCCAGCTCTGGTAGCGGGCGACTTCCGGATCGGAGCGGTACGCGGCGAGCGCGGGCGCGTCCTCAGGCCGGAAGCGTCGCAGGGAGAGTCGGTCGGTCTGCGGAAACATCTGCGGAGCATCTCACGCCGTACTGCCGTACCGCCGTGCCGTCGTACCGCGGGTGCCGGGCAGGGGTCCCGGCGCCTTCGCTCAGGGCAGAGGCGTAGTCGCTCAGGGCAGAGGCGTACCGCCCGTCGCGTTGACGATCTCGGCCGTGATGTAGCTCGCCTCCGGAGAAGCGAGGAACACGTACGCGGGAGCCATCTCCACGGGCTGGGCGGCGCGTCCGAGCGGTGCCTGACGGCCGAACTTCTCCGTGTCCGGCAGGGTCGCGGGGATGAGCGGAGTCCACACGGGACCGGGCGCCACGGCGTTGACGCGGATACCGCGCTCGGCGAGATTCCCCGCGAGGCCCTGGGTGAACGTGACGATCGCGCCCTTGGTGGTGGCGTAGTCCAAGAGGTGGGTGCTCGGTTTGTACGCCTGCACCGACGTGGTGTTGATGATGTTGGCGCCCGCCTTCATATGGGGGAGGGCCATCTTGCACAGCCAGAACATGGCGTAGAGATTCGTGTGCATCACACGGTCGAACTGCTCCGTCGAGATGTCCTCGATCCCTTCGGGCTGGGACATCTGGTAGGCCGCGTTGTTCACGAGGACCTCGAGTCCGCCGAACTCCTCCACGACCCGGTCGACCAGGCGCCGGCATTCCTTCTCGTCGCGGACGTCGCATGCCACCGCGACCGCCCGGCGCCCTGCCTCCTCGACGAGGCGTGCCGTCTCCCCCGCGTCCTTCTCCTCCTCCGGCAGATGGCTGAAGGCCACGTCGGCACCTTCCCGGGCGAAGGCTATGGCCACCGCACGGCCGATACCGGAGTCTCCCCCGGTGATGAGCGTGCGGTGGCCCTGGAGGCGGCCGCTGCCGCGGTAGGAGGTCTCGCCATGGTCGGGCTCGGGCTCCATGTGCTCGGTCAGGCCGGGCGGCTCCTGGTCCTGCTGGGGGAATTCGGGCCGCGGATGCCTGGTCGCGGGGTTGTCCGGGCGCTCGGTGCTCATGTGTTCTCGCCCCCTCGACGGAACTTCTCGCCGGGTCGGTCGCGTGCTGTTCGGGCTTCCCGCGGTACCCCGGCCGGGCGCTTCGTAACGGCGGCCGGGGCCGGAGCCCGCCCCGGCCCTGGCCCCCGGCGCATGCCGGGTCGCCCGCCCGGTGGAGCGGCCGGAAGGTGCCACGCCCGCGGGGGCCGAACCGCGGTCGCCGCCCCCGCGGGCACCGGACCGCGTGGCCGGACCGCGTGGCCGGACCGCGGGCGCCGAACCGCGGGCGCCGAACCGCGCATGTCCCAGTCGCAGCCTGCCTGCACCCAGCCGCAGCGCTCGTAGGCCGCGCCGCGGGAGCGCGTGGCAGCGCCCCCGCGCAGCAGGCTGTCTCAGATGCCGAACGGCGCGGCGTAGCGGACGGTTCCGCTGGGCAGCGGGCGACCGGCGTCGAGGGTGAGGGCCATCAGGGCCGCGTCCGGGACGTCGATGGTCAGGCCGATGCCGTGGGCGGAAGCGCGGACGAATCCGAACCGGGGGTAGTACTCCGGGTGTCCCAGAACGACGACGTAGTACTCGCCCCTGTCCCTACCCGCAGCCAGGGCCGCGCGGATGGCCGTGGAGCCGGCGCCGTTCCTCTGCTGCTCCGGCCGGATGACGTCAGGCCACGATCCGGGACGTGAGGGAGACCCGGGTGCTGCGCACGGTGGCCGTGAGCGCGGTCATCAACCTCACCTCCCTTGCTCTTCTCCGCTCCCGATCCAGCACGGACGAACGGCAGTCTATGCAGTCCCGCCGACGGGCCGCCATGCGTTTTCGGGGCCTGCGTCGTGCGTGGTCGGTGGGTCAAGAACCGGGGCTCAGCGCAGCATCAGTAGTCGAGCGCGGCGATCCAGTCGTCGCGGCCTCGGCGGGTGAGGTCGAGGATGTGCCACACCGGGGTGAGCAGATCGATGCCGCGCTGGTCGATGGCGTCGGACATCCTCGGGTGCACCGAGTAGAAGTGGCGCACCGACCCGTTGCCGTCGCGGGTGAACACCGACACGGTCGAGTCCTGGTTGCCCTCGGCGTCCTCGCTGCCCAGGTCGTACTTGAAGGAGCTCGCTCCGGCGCTGAGCAGACGCAGGTTCGTCCACCGCCGGTTTCTGGCGTGCGCGCGCAGAGCGGGCAGACCGGCCGCGGCGACGATCGCGAGGTCCACGTTCTGCGCGAGGTGGTGGGCGACTCCGTTGAAACCGTCGATCCACATCGTGCACATGGGGCAGGGGTCGGTCTGCCGCTTGCCGTACATGAAGTGGTAGACCACCATCTCGCGCCCGGGCCGGGTGAACAACTCGCTCAGTCGTACGGTCCGCGTCGGCGCGTCACCGCCGTCCAGGTCCGCAGGTCCTTCCTCGAAGGCGTAGTCGTCGGCGACGGGCCCCAGTGGGAGCCGACGGCGCAGGTCGGCGACGCGTTCGCGATGATGCATCAGTTCGATCTCGGCTTGGCGCAGCTCCTCGCGGGCCTTGATGTAGTCGGCCGACTCCCCGGCGAGATTGGTCTGGCGCATGGCTGCCTCCTGACGCCTGGCTGCCTCCTGGACGGCCGGCACGTCGCTGCCCCTCATCACCCATTGTCTGCTCACGCACCGAGGCCGCCACGTGAGCCGAAGGGGGCCGCGCGCTGCCGCCGCCCTGTGCGCGTGTGGCTACCTGGCGCAAGGGCGCCAGCCCGTATGCACGCCCCAACTCGTGAGTCCGCTTGGCTTCGAAGCTGTGTCACATCGTCTTTCCACTGGTCAGCGGGCTCGTTACCGATCAGTCAGAGGCTTGATTCGGCCAAGCAGGTCAACGTTGTGCCACTCCCACTCCCTGCTGGCCACGCGAGGCGCTGGCTCAGCGGGTTCGCCCGGCAACGTCCAGGCTCAGCGGGTTCGCCCGGCAACGCCCAGGGGGCGGGCCGAGTGCAACGTCCGTATGGAGTACGCCGGCCAGCACGAGCAGGCTGCCGCCGATGGCCAGGGCGGCCAGTGAGGGATCCCACAAACGGGGCACCCGCTGGCGCGTGGACGTCCGTGGGGTTATCGTCAACAGGGAGAGCGACCGGTCTTCCTACCTCTCATGGTGGCGTCGCGGCCCTGGCCGGGCCGCCACCAGGCAAGCAACTGCCAGTGGGGGCCCGGTGCACGTCGAACAGAGATGAAAAGCTCCATGAAGCCAACCCGCGCCCCGGCTTGTCCGGGGTCCAGCAGAGGGCCGGTGTTTCGCCTGGCCCCGGTGGGGTCAGGCGCCCGATCGGATGAGCCGGACCGCGTTCAGCAGGGTGTTGTGGGCGGCCGTCGAGTCGTCCAGGTAGCCGGCTGCCATCGCGCCGTCGCACAGCATCAGCAGCGCACCGGCGGCCGACTCCGGGTCGGCGTGACCGAGCCGGGTGAGCAGTTCCTGGAAGAGGGTGCGGGTCCAGTCCCGGTGGGTCATCACCAGGGCGCGGACCGGATGGTCGGCGTCCGGGTATTCTGCGGCCGCGTTCAGGAACGGCGATCCGCGAAAGCCGCGCTCACGGGCGTGCTCGGCGATCGCCTCGAAGATCAGGTCGATCGCCTCCGCGGGCGGGTGCCCGGCGGCGAGCGGTTCGGCCACCTCCTTGTAGTAGGCGTCCTTGGTCAGCAGATAGGCGATGACGAGGTCGTCCTTGGAGGCGAAGTGCCGGTAGAACGTCGCCTTCGTCACCCCGGCCTCGGCGATCAGCCGCTCCACGCCGATCGCGCGCACGCCCTCGTAATAGAACAGCCGCGACGCGGCCCGAACCAGGCGCTCGCGCGGTGGTAGGTCTCCCTCGATTTTGGTCTCCTGGCCCTTGGTATTGACGGTCTTCCGCCCAGTGGTGCTCACTTCCCCATTCTGCCCTTGGCCCCAGCATTGAGGGGCCGCTACCCGAGTACAGCCCGCGCCAGTACGGCTGTCTTCCCCTCCATCCCGCACGGCCCGCAGCAAGGTGACGTGCCGCGTATCGAAAGGTTTGAACGATGACCCGTCGTCTTGAAGGAACCGTTGCCCTGGTGACCGGAGCATCCAGCGGTATCGGCCACGCCACCGCCCTGGAGCTTGCCCGCGAGGGGGCCTCCATAGCCCTGGTCGGCCGACGCACGGACCGGCTCACGGGCCTCGCCGCGGAAATCTCCGACGCCGGTGGCAAGGCACTGGTCGTGCCCTCCGACATCACCACCGCCCAGGCCGCCGCGGAAGCGGTCGAGCGGACCGTCGAGAACCTGGGCCGCCTGGACACCCTGGTCAACAACGCCGGGCTCATGCTGCTCGGGCCCGCACCCAGTGCGGACCTGAACGACTGGCGCCGCATGATCGACATCAACCTCATGGGCCTGATCTACACCACCCACGCGGCCGTTCCCCACCTGGTCAAGGCAGCCATCGAGGCACCGCGTCGGGTCGCCGACATCGTCAACATCGGCTCACTCGCCGGCCGCAACGCCTACGCCATGTCCGCCGTGTACAGCGCCACCAAGTTCGGCGTCGGCGCCTTCAGCGAATCACTGCGCCAGGAACTGGCACGCCAGCACGTCCGCGTTTCCGTCATCGAGCCGGGCAGCGTCGACACCGAACTGCGCACCCATAACCCCGACATCATCCAGCAGCACATCACCGCCGCCCTGGGGGACATCGAACGGCTGCAGAGCCAGGACGTCGCCGACACCGTCGGCTACATCGTCACCCGCCCCCGGCACGTGGCCGTCGCCGAGCTGCTCGTACGCCCCACCGAGCAGGTCTGAGCCGATCGGCCATCGGCGTCTCCAAGTTCACCCACCGCACCCTGACCCAATTGCTCAACGAGACCGGAAACACGCCCGTCCCAGATCGAGCTGCATGGGTACTTCCCCCAGGCCGAGAGCATGACGGCTGCCTCCGAACTGACATCGCAGTACGCCGCCAAGAGCCCAACGAACCCCGGCCGGGATGTGACACAGGTCCTGAGCGCTAGCCGTACTGCTCGGGCAGACGCAGCAAATTGATTTGCCAACGGCCCCTAACCAATCTCGCTGGTCAGGGGCCGTTCGTCTGCGGAGGGTGTGGGATTTGAACCCACGGTGACATCGCTGCCACGACGGTTTTCAAGAGCGTCAAGCGTGCAGTAAGAACCTCCTGGTCAGGAGCGACTTCGCACTCTCTGGTGAGGGCGCTGGCCCACACATGGCCCACGGCCCCGGGTAAGGAGGTTGCTCCTGCCCCCCTCGCGGAGCCTCATGACGTCACACTGCGGAGTCAGTGTCGGCACCGTGCAGGGTGTCGGTGGCGTCGTTCGGGACGCGCCGGGCCCCGCAGCATCGGCGCGCGTACGGGCGGTGCAGAGGACGGTGTGGCTGCCCAGACTTCTTGGCCCGGGCAGGGGGTTGGTTACTGGGAGATTTCGGCGGGCCCGGGATGGTTGCTCGGTGTGACGCATACCGCTCGCATACGCGCTACTTGGCGGTAGGGGCACGGAGTGCCAGTTCGCGATCGTGATGCAGGCTGGCATTGCCGCTGGTCCGGGAGGCGTTCGTGGTCTACACCGCCAATAGCAGCCGTCACAGCGTGATAACCGCAAACCGGCCATCCTGCAGCCACATCGAAGCCCTGGCTGTCACCCACGCAGTAAAACCTCTGAAGTCGCGCTGCGTCCCTAATTCAGTCGAGATACCCGAAGATTGCGGCCAAAAGCACGCCGGATGACAGAAAGACGAGTGTGAGGGTCGCCATGGCGGCCTTTTGTTCCCGCGTTAGCTCCGGTTGTGACATGATCCTTCCAGCGCTGGCTGGATCCCCTGCTGCTGCCGACTTTTGGACGGGTTCTCCTCCCTTGCCTAGTACACGGACAGTCCCCATCCCATGCTTCAGGTGGTTGTACACCAGCCAGACATTGACCGGGTAGGCAAACATCAGTCCAGCCAGCACGGCGAGGGAGAAGGTCGTCCAAAAGCGCACACTGGCAGCGTCTTCAGTTCCAGGAACGTGGCTCCGGATGATTACGATCACCGCCACCATGGCGCCCATCACGCAGTTCATTGAGAGCCACTCCGCGAACACCGTCGCACGAACGGCACGGCGGTAGCTTCCGCCAAGCATGTCGCGCATGAATAAGGCCTGAAAGACGAGCAGGCCGAAGCCGAAGCCCACCACGTATTCGAGTAGGCTATCGGCCCAGGCAGGGAGGCCGATCAATGATGCAATGACGGCTGCCATCATGATGCCGGTGGCATCACCGGCCAAGCAGTGGATGGTCGATCCAAAGGCCTGCTTCCACAAGGGTGCCACGAACCGCTCGTGGGTCCCCGGCTTAGGTTCCTGACAGGAGAGCGCATAGAGTGCAGCACCGATCGGACCGATGTAGAGGGTTACCAGCACCCAGCCCCACTTCATTACGGTTAGTTCAGGGTTTTTGGTGAACGCATCGAATGCGACGTAAGCGGTAGACAGGCTCACCAGCAGAAACCAGGTGTACATGAGCGCGTCAGCATAGGTACCGCTGATGCCACCGGCTGCCATAAGCACGTCCACTCGCCCGGCCTCCTCGATCGCCCACCTGAGACGTTATATTTCAGCAAAACCCATGATGCACCCGAGTGACCGTCCTTGGAGGACGTCCCTCGGCGCGTCTTCCAAAGAAGGGCGGGGGAATGTGTCTGGCGGTGCCCCGCTGCACCATCTATCAGTGGGATCTACCTCTGACCTTGTGCAGTGCTCCGTCCTTCAGGGCGGAGGTGAAGCGCATATCGGTATGTGCTCCACGAGGCTCTCGCAGTGACGGGCCAGCAACCTCAGTAGCGCGGCGAGGTCGGCATAGTTCGGGCCAGCCGTCACTTCGCTCGCCAGATAGCCAATGCAACCATCTCGGTTGACAGCAATCTGTTCGTCCCAGCACTTACTGATTGGACTCACCTTGTGTTCAGCACGAGGGGTAGCCTTGCCGTGTGCTGGCCCTTTTCGATCTCGACAACACCCTGATTGACCGACGCGTTGGGCTAGTACTCCAGTCTGACTTCGCGATCTTGTGGCGAACCCGGCTGGGAACGGGTACGGCCATCGCGTGATCATCGGTTGGTGTGTGGACAAACGAAGAT
>NZ_JBFAYQ010000019.1:0-107220 GCF_040681345.1 Streptomyces sp. NPDC051776
AGGTCGGCGATCCGCCGCATCGTCAGGCCGGGCAAGTACGCGACCTCACAGCCCATGTCCCTGGCCACGGCCAGTGGCAGGGCACCGATCGAAGCGGGCTGATCGACCACGACCAGGACCGTGCTGTGCTTGGTCTTCAACTTGGCGAAGACCTCGCGGAGTTTGGGCTCGCTGTTGGGAAGCCGCTTGTCGAAGGCCTTCTTCCCGGCGGGAGTGACGGCGGTGGCGTGATGTTCGCCTTTGCCGACATCCAGGCCGAGGAAGACGCCGATGTCACTGGTGTCGATCACGTGCACTCTCCGGTCGTACCCACCCGGCCGTCCCACGGCACCGATCGCCACATCCACATTACGAAGAGCCTCCCGACCTGCGAAGAAGCCGGTGGTCATGTCCCTAATCAGCGGTCTGTCAGTGCCTCCGGAGCCGGTGACACCACCCCCCAGGCCATGCACTCGACAGGGGGACCCAGTCATGCCAGCTCCAGAGGCCGGGAGCCCCATTGCGGGGCCACGAAGAAGGTAATGGGGAGGGTTACGGCGGCCGGGGAGTACGCCGGAACGCGGTACAAAGGGGGTATGAGCGAAGCTTCTCCGGCCTCGCCGGACTCCGACGACGTCGAGGCGGTGACACGTGCGGTGCTGACCGCGTCCCGGCTGCTGGTCGGCGTGTCCTCGCGGTCCCTGGCGGCAGTCGAGGACCGCGTGACACTTGCTCAGTTCCGGTTGCTCATCGTGCTGTCCACGCACCGCTCGGCCAAGCTCGTGACGCTCGCAGACCGGCTCGGGGTGAACCCGTCGACCGCGATGCGGATGATCGACCGCATGATCGCGGCAGGGCTCGCGGACCGCCGCACCAACCCCGACAACCGCCGCGAGACCGTCCTGCGGCTGACCGAGGACGGGCACAGGCTCGTCGACGACGTCATGGCCCGGCGGCGGCGCGAGATCGCCTCGATCGTGGCGCGTCTCGCCCCTGAGCAGCGCTCCGCTGATCGAGGCACTGACGGTCTTCAGCGAGGCCGGTGGGGAACCGCAGGAGACCGCCGTCGGCGCGCAGGAGCACCCGCTGGGCTGGGCGGACATGCACGACGCGGACATGCACGACGCGGACGTCCCCGAGACGCATGTGCCGGACACCGACGTGCACGAGGCAGTCATGCAGGAGGCGAACGTACGAGGGACGACGCGCGACGGCTCGATGCTCTGACGGGCGTTGCACCGGCCCGGCGGCGGACGGCCTCGTCGCGCTCCTTGTTCTCCTCGTTCTGCTCGCCACCGGCGGGAACGCCGTCGTCCGGCTGTGTCGGCAGCGGATCGAGGAAGCCGCGGCACGCAGGCTCCAGGCCGGTGGCCGGTGGCCGGTGGCCGGCGGTCGGCGGTCGGCGGTCGGCGGTCGGCGGTCGGCGGCCGCCGGTCGGCGGTCGGCGGTCGGGGGTCGGGGGGACTGGTCGGTGGCCAGTGGCCGGTAGCCGGTGGTCGGTGGCCAGTGGTCGGTCGTTGAGCGTCGGGGGTCTGGACCGCAACCGCCATTCTCGGACCGCTGGCCAGGTACGCAGGACCCAGCGAGCGCCCGGCCGCATCCGAGGGGGCCCGGAGACTGCCCTGGTGACTCTGCACGCGCAGCGGAGAACCCGGCGCGGCCCTCGAACGCGTCCGCATCCGCGGGGTGCGTCAATGTGCCCAAGCCGCCCGCCACATCGTGGCCTTCGTCCGGTGACGGCCTTTCGCGTGCAGCCGGAGCGCGGTCAGCCCGTACGCCGCAATAGCGCCAAGTACATCGCGTCCGTGCCGTGCAAATGGGGCCAGAGCTGGACGTCCGGTCCTGCGCCCAGTGCCGGTACCCCGGGCATCAACGGGCGGGCGTCGATCCACTCCGCCCCGGGCGCGGTCCCGCCGCGGCCCTTCAGCACGTCGTCCACGACGGCGCGCGTCTCCGCCAGGTGCGGCGAGCACGTCGCGTACGCGACGACACCGCCGACGCGGACGGCGCCGAGCGCCTCCCGCAGAAGAGCGCGCTGCAGTGGCGCGAAGCCGTCGAGGTCCTCGGGGCGGCGCCGCCAGCGCGCCTCCGGCCGGCGGCGCAGCGCGCCGAGGCCGGTGCACGGGACGTCCATCAGCACCCGGTCGAACGTGCCGGAGCGCCACGGCGGCCGCGTGCCGTCCGCCGTGATCACCTGGTACGGCCCAGGGTTCCCGTCGAGTGCCCGGGCGACCAGCCGCGCCCGGTGCGGCTGCTTCTCGGCGGCGAGCAACGCGGCGCCCCGCTCCGCTGCCAGCGCCCCCAAGAGCGCCGCCTTGCCGCCGGGACCCGCGCAGCCGTCGAGCCATCGGCTGTCGTCTCCGTCCAGGGGCGCGTTTGCGAGCGAGAGGGCGACGAGCTGGCTGCCTTCGTCCTGCACTCCGGCGCGACCCTCGCGGACGGCGTCGAGCGCTCCGGGCTCACCGCCGTCCGCCAACCGCACCGCGTACGGGGACCAGCGGCCGGGCAGACCGGCCTCCTCCCCCAGCGTCTCCAGCAACTCGTCCGTCGTGCACCTGCCTGGGCGCGCGACGAGCGTCACCTCCGGCCGCTCGTTGTCGGCCTCCAGCAGGTCCTCGATTCCGGCGCTGCCGCCTCCCCCGGCTACCGCTGGGGGTGCCCCCAGCGCGTCCCACAGAGCCGAGACGATCCAGCGCGGATGCGAGTGGACCACGGCCAGATGGTCCTCGGGGTCCTCGTCATAGGGCGGCGCCACGCGGTCCAGCCAGCCGTCGAGGTCGTCGTCCGCGATCCTGCGCAGCACGGCGTTGACGAACTTGGCCCGCCCATCACCCAATACGACCCGAGCGAGTTCGACGGTCGCGGAGACCGCGGCGTGCGTCGGGATGCGGGTGCCGAGGAGTTGGTGCGCGCCGAGGCCGAGTACATCGAGCACGGGAGGGTCGACCTCACGCAGCGGCCGGTCGACGCACGCGGCGATGATCGCGTCGTAGGTGCCCTGGCGGCGCAGCGTGCCGTACACCAGCTCGGTCGCCAGCGCCGCGTCCCGGGTGTCGAACCCTTCGCTCTCCCGGGCCTTGCGCAGCAACGGCGGCAGGACGAGGTTGGCGTATGCGTCGCGCTCGTCGACGGCCCGCAGCGCCTCGAAGGCGAGGATGCGGACGGGATCCTTCTTGGGGCGGCGGTACGGCTTGCCGGGACGGCCACGACGGCGCTGGTCGTTCACGGGAAATGTGCTCCGGGTACGCATGGGGTCTTGTGCCCACCAGCCTACGTCCCGTGGTCCGCGCCCAAGGACCCGGCCGGAACCGGCCCTACCCGCCCAGCTTCTCCCCGCCCGCGATACGCACACCGCGCGCCCAATCGGCAGCCGGCATCGGCTTCTTGCCCTGAGGCTGCACCCACTGCAGCTCGACGGCGTGCGAACCGGTGCCGGCGTGGACCGCCTTCTTGGTGGCGGCGAGGTCTCCGGGACCCAGGTCCGCACGGTCCCCGGCAGGCGTCACCGACATGACCTTCAGGCGCTCGCCGCGGAAGACGGTCCAGGCGCCCGGTGCGGGCGTACAGGCGCGGACGAGCCGGTCCACGCGCAGTGCGGGCGCCGACCAGTCGATCTCCGCGTCCTCGACGTTGATCTTCGACGCGTAGGTGACGCCTTCGGTGGCCTGCGGCACGGCCTTGAGCGTGCCGTCCTCGATACCGTCCATCGTCGCGGCCAGCAGGCCCGCGCCCGCGAAGGCGAGACGGGTCAGCAGATCGCCGCTGGTGTCGGTCGGGCGTACGTTCTCGGTCACCACGCCGTAGACCGGCCCCGAGTCGAGGGACTCCTCGATCAGGAATGTCGTCGCGCCGGTGACCTCGTCTCCCGCCAGCACCGCGTGCTGCACGGGGGCGGCGCCGCGCCATGCCGGCAGCAGCGAGAAGTGCAGGTTCACCCAGCCGTGGGCGGGGACATCGAGAGCGGTTCTGGGCAGCAGCGCGCCGTAGGCCACGACGGGGCAGCAGTCGGGGCCGATCTCGCTGAGGCGGCCGAGGAAGTCCTCGTCACGCGGCCGCGCCGGCTTGAGCACCTCGATGCCCGCCTCCTCCGCGCGCTGCGCGACGGGGCTGGCCACCAGATGGCGCCCGCGCCCCGCGGCCGCGTCGGGCCGGGTGACGACGGCGGCGATCTCGTGGCGCCCCGAGGCGATCAGGGCGTCAAGGGCGGGTACGGCGACCTCGGGGGTGCCGGCGAAGACGAGCTTCATCGGTGATGCGCTGCCTCTCAGGCGGGAACGACGGCGCCGGGCTGCCGGCCCCGGCGGCACTTCAGTCTATGACCTCCGGAATCGCGGCAGCTGTCACGTCCGTGACGGCACGCGCACTCCCGCGCGCCCCTTGGCAACAGGCTCACGCTCACCGGACCGTGACCACTTCGGCAGGTGGCGCGTTGGTCCGGTCAAGAGAGATTGACCGAAATCGGGCCACAGTTGCGGCCCGATCCTATTCAACGCCGGTTCGAGAGGCTTGTTCATGGCCGACCACGCAACCCACGACGCCCAGGCTCGGGCCAGTCTGCACCTCCTGGTGCGGGACATCGAGCGGGTCCGCCGGCAGGTGGACGCACTGCGTACCCTCACCGCCCAGTTGGGCAACGTCTACCGGCCGCGGCGCACCGGCCCGTCCGCGGGATTCGTCGTCTACGGAAGGGCGCCCGCACCGACCGTGCGACTCGCCCAGGAACTGCGGGACAGTGTCGAGACCCTGGTGACCGCGGCCGTCGACTTCGACCGGTCCCTGGGGTTCTCCTGGGACGCGGTGGGCTCTGCACTCGGGGTCACCAAGCAGGCGGTGCACCGCCGTTACGGGTCCCGCCGCACCGCCGCCACCAGCGGTGGCGACAGCGAGGCCCCGGTCCGTACGACCGAGGGCCCGGAGCTGTCCGTCACGCCGTCGCCCTCCGGGCTCCGGCACGGCGGGTCGCAGCCGGCCGTGCCCGCGGCCCGCTCGGTGGCACCGCACACCGCTGCCGGGGCGCCGGTGCGGGAGGACTCCCGTCAGACCGCTCTTCCGGGTCCCCGCCACGGCTGAGTCTTCCGTCGCCCCGCCGTTGCTTCCGTTCGCGTCGGCGTCTTCGCCGTCCGGCGCAGTTCCGCCGCGTCATGCGCCATCGGGCCGCCACTGCACCTGGTGCAGATCGGCGGCCGGCGCTGCGTGAGGGGAGCGCGTACGAGCCGCTGCGCCGCACCGGCGTCCGCGGTCGCAGTAAGGACCGATCCGAGGCCGCCCCTCAGCCCAGGTCGGGCGGGTCCATGCGGACACGCACCGGCTCCCCTTCGCGCCGCACCGCACGAGCCGCCTGGGCGGCCTTCAACGCGGCCGCCAGCGCCGCACCGTTCCCCGGGCGGACGCGCAGCAGGGTGCGCTCCCAGTTCTCCCCCGTCCGGCCCCCGCCCTGCGCGGCCGGTGGCGGGTCGCCCGCGCGACGCGGCCGGCCCGGCGGCGGAGCGGGCAGCGGAACGGGCCCCAACACCTCCGTCCCGACGGGCAGTTGGATCGTGGACAGCAGATCCTGCACATCGTCAGGGCGGCCGACGAGCGCCGCCATTCGCGAGACCGGCGGAAAGCCGAGTTCGGCCCGCTCGGCGAGTTCGCGCACCGCATGCCCCGCGGGGTCCCAGCGGACCAGGGCCTGCACGGGACGCAGCGTCGGCTCGGCGACGACCACCACCGTGCCGCCGTCGTCCTGGCCCCGCACCAGCGCCGCCGCGGCCAGCCAGCGGCGCAGTGCCTCCTCCCCCGCACGCAGGTCGGGCCGGCCGAGCATGGCCCAGCCGTCGAGCAGCAGCGCAGCGGCATAGCCGCCCTCGGCGACCGGCTCCGCGCCCGGCGTGCTGACGATCAGCGCGGGTCTGCCGGACACCGTGTCCAGGACGTGGTCGCGCCCCGAGGTCCGCACCGGTACGGCGGGGAAGGCCCGGCCCAACTCCTCGGCGGTGCGCCGCGCCCCGACGACCTGTGCTCGCAGCCGCACTCCCCCGCACTCGGCGCAGTGCCAGTCGGACTCCGTCCGCCCGCACCAGCCGCAGCGCAGCACGCCCTCGTCCTCCCCCTGGAGCGGCCCCGAGCACTGTGCGCAGCGAGCCGGGGTACGACATCGCTCGCACGACAGCCGCGGCACATACCCCCGGCGTGGCACCTGGATCAGGACCGGGCCCGTACGCAGCCCCTCCCGCACCACCTGCCAGGCCATCGTGGGCAGCCGGGCGGCGCGCGCGGCCTCGTCGCGCGCCTGGTCGGCGTCGCCGATGGTACGGACCAGTGGCGCCGAGGAACGGACCTGCTCGCGCGGGGCCGCGAGCGGCAACGCCCAGCCCGTTTCGACCAGTTGGGCTCCTTCGACCGTGCAGCCGACCCCTCCCAGCAGAAAGGCGGCCTTCTCGTGCGCCGCGCGCAGCAGCAGCACCTCGCGGGCGTGCGGCTGCGGCGCGTGCTGCTCGCTGTGGCTGGAGTCCCCGTCGTCCCAGATCGCGGCGAGTCCGAGGTCCCGTACGGGGGAGAACATGGCGGCCCGGGTACCGACCACGGCGCGCACACTGCCGCGGTTTACCGCGAGCCATCTGCGATATCGCTCCTCGGGCCCGCTGTCCGCGGTGAGCAGCACGTGGCGGCCGGTGCCGACGAGGGCGGTGAGCGCCGCGTCGACGCGCGCGGCCGTACGCCCGTCGGGCACGACGACGAGCGCGCCCCGCCCGGAGGCGAGCGCGGCGGCGGCGGCGCGGGCGAGTTCGTCGGCCCAGTGGGGGCCGGGGAGCGCGGTCCACACCGCCCGGGGGGCGTCACCGCGCGCCAGGGCCTGGAGATAGCCGGGGCCGCTTGCGTACCGCGTCCAGGGGCCGGGCTCAGGCGGCCGCGGCGGCGGCAACGGGTCCGTGGCGGGCTCGGCCTCGGGGCGGACGCGGCGCGGGGGCACGGCGAGTTGGACGACATCGGCGAGCGCGCCGGCGTAGCGGTCGGCGACGGCTCGGCACAGGGACAGCAGGCCCGGGCCGAGCACCGGTTCCGGGGAGAGCACCTGGGCGATGGGGGCCAGCGGCCCGCGGTAGTCGCTCTCGGCGCGCCGCTCGACGATGAACCCGTCGTGCAGTTCTCCGCCCTCGCGGCGGCCCTTGACCACGCGGGCGCCGAAACGGACCCGGACGCGGGCGCCTGGACGGGCCTCGGTGTCCATCGCTGCGGGCACGGCGTAGTCGAAGAACTGGTCGAGGTGGATCAGGCCCTTGTCGACGAGCACCCGCGCCACGGGGTCGTGCTCGGCGAGTGGCGCCCCGCGCCAGGTACGGGGCTTGGCGCGGGGCACCTTCGCCTTGCGCACGGTCTCGCGGATGAGCGCGAGTTGCTCGCCGCCCTGCGGCTCCTCCGCCGGGGACGTCCTCGCCGGGTCCTCGCCCGGCGGCCCGTTCTCGCTGCTCACACACACCGTCCTACCAGACGGGGCCGACACCTCGGTTCGCGGACGCCGTACCGCGCGCATGCCCGCGTAGGACGGCGGCGGCCCCGAACCACTCGGTCCGGGGCCGCCGCCGTGAGGTGCCGGAGGCCTACAGCCCCACCTCGGCGCGGAGCGCGTCGACGCGATCCGTGCGCTCCCAGGTGAAGTCCGGGAGCTCGCGGCCGAAGTGACCGTAGGCCGCGGTCTGGGCGTAGATCGGGCGGAGCAGGTCCAGATCGCGGATGATCGCGGCCGGACGGAGGTCGAAGACCTTGGTGATGGCCTTCTCGATCTTCTCCACGTCGGCCGTGGCGGTGCCGAAGGTCTCCACGAAGAGACCGACGGGCTCCGCCTTACCGATCGCGTACGCGACCTGCACCTCGCAGCGGGAGGCCAGACCGGCCGCCACCACGTTCTTCGCGACCCAGCGCATGGCGTACGCCGCCGAGCGGTCGACCTTGGACGGGTCCTTGCCGGAGAAGGCGCCGCCGCCGTGGCGGGCCATGCCGCCGTAGGTGTCGATGATGATCTTCCGGCCGGTGAGGCCGGCGTCGCCCATGGGGCCGCCGATCTCGAAGCGACCGGTCGGGTTCACCAGCAGGCGGTAGCCGTTGGTGTCGAGCTTGATGCCGTCCTCGATGAGCTGGTTGAGGACGTGCTCGACGACGAACTCGCGGATGTCGGGCGCCAGCAGCGAATCCAGGTCGATGTCGGAGGCGTGCTGCGAGGAGACCACGACGGTGTCGAGGCGGACCGCCTTGTCGCCGTCGTACTCGATGGTGACCTGGGTCTTGCCATCGGGACGGAGGTAGGGGATGGTCCCGTTCTTCCGCACCTCCGAGAGCCGGCGGGAGAGCCGGTGGGCCAGGTTGATCGGCAGTGGCATCAGCTCGGGCGTCTCGTCGCAGGCGTACCCGAACATCAGGCCCTGGTCGCCCGCGCCCTGCCGGTCCAGCTCGTCGTCATCGCCCTCGACCCGCTTCTCGTACGCGGCGTCGACACCCTGCGCGATGTCCGGCGACTGCGCTCCGATGGACACCGAGACGCCACAGGAGGCGCCGTCGAAGCCCTTCTTGGAGGAGTCGTAACCGATCTCGAGGATCTTGTTGCGGACGAGGGTGGCGATCGGCGCGTACGCCTTGGTCGTCACCTCGCCGGCCACGTGCACCAGGCCCGTGGTGATCAAGGTCTCCACGGCGACCCGCGACGTGGGGTCCTCCTGGATCAGAGCGTCGAGAATCGTGTCGCTGACCTGGTCAGCGATCTTGTCGGGGTGGCCCTCGGTCACGGACTCCGAGGTGAACAGGCGGCGGGACACATCGCTCCCTGGGGTTGCAGCGGCTGCTGGCTGATCATGGCTGGACCCGTGCGGGGGCTGCGCCCGACGCGGATCCGGCACCAGTTTATCGGTCACTTCCGGCGAACGGACAAGGCATCTCGCTCCGTGGGAGCGCTATGACCTGCGGAACCACCCGTTCACGGGTCGCTCGTCCTCCGTTCGCATCCCGCGAGCCGGGCGTGTCGTACCTGTTCCGGATCAACGCGGAACGATCGGAAAATATCAGCGGACGCGCCGGCTCACCAGATCCCACACGATCTCGGCGAGATCCTCCTTGGGCCCGAAGGGCACGGGTGTCTCGCTGCCGTCCGCACCCAGCACGACCGCCTCGTTCGCTTCCGAACCGAAGGTCTTGCGCTCCCCCACCTCGTTGACGACGAGCAGATCACAGCCCTTGCGCTCCAACTTGGCGCGACCGTTGGCCAGCACGTCGTCCGTCTCGGCGGCGAAGCCGACGATCACCTGGCCGGACCGCGCCCGGTCGGCAGAGAGCTCGGCGAGCACATCCGGATTGCGCACCAGGGCGACGGGTTCGGGCTCCTCGCCGTCCTTCTTCTTGATCTTGCCCTCGGCGTAGTGCGCGGGACGGAAGTCGGCGACGGCCGCGGCCATGACCACGGCGTCCGCGTCGGCGGCGGCCTTCAGCACGGCCTCACGGAGCTGGACGGCGGTGCCGACCGGCACCACATCGACCCCGGCGGGGTCCGGCAGACCGGTGGTGTTGGCGGCGACCAGCGTCACACGGGCTCCGCGCGCCACGGCCGTACGGGCGAGGGCGTAACCCTGCTTGCCCGAGGAGCGGTTGCCGAGAAAGCGGACGGGATCGAGCGGCTCGCGGGTACCGCCCGCACTCACCACGACGTGCAGGCCCACCATGTCCCGCACCTCTGCACCCGCGGCTCCCCGGGCCAGGACCCGGCGGCAGACGTCGAAGATCTCGGCGGGTTCCGGGAGTCGCCCCTTGCCGGTGTCCACGCCGGTCAGTCGACCGACGGCCGGCTCGATGACGACGGCGCCGCGGCGGCGCAGGGTCGCCACGTTCTCCTGCGTGGCCGGGTGCTCCCACATCTCGGTGTGCATCGCGGGGGCGAAGACCACCGGACATCGTGCGGTGAGGAGCGTGTTGGTGAGCAGGTCGTCCGCGAGACCGTGGGCGGCCCTGGCGAGCAGGTCCGCGGTGGCGGGAGCGACCACCACGAGGTCGGCCGCCTGCCCGATGCGGACGTGCGGCACCTCGTGGACGGACCCCCACACCTCGGTGGACACGGGGTTTCCGGAGAGCGCGGACCAGGTCGCCTCGCCGACGAAGTGGAGCGCGGAGTCGGTCGGCACGACCCGTACGTCATGCCCGGACTCGGTCAGGCGGCGCAGCAGCTCGCACGCCTTGTAGGCGGCGATCCCACCGCTGACACCCAGGACGACCTTCGGCTTGTCCATCGCTCTCCCCACACCATGACCCCGTACCGGCCTGTACCCACCCATGACACACCACAGGCCCGGCGGGCGCGCCGCCGGGCCAGGGATGACGATCCAGTGCTGCTGCTACTGCGCGGGGCCCTCGACGGCCTCGGAGGTCAGCAGACCCGCGTTGATCTCGCGCAGGGCGATCGAGAGCGGCTTCTCGTGCACATGGGTGTCCACGAGGGGGCCGACGTACTCGAGCAGGCCCTCGCCGAGCTGGGAGTAGTACGCGTTGATCTGGCGCGCGCGCTTGGCCGCGTAGATCACGAGGCTGTACTTCGAGTCCGTGGCCTCGAGAAGCTCGTCGATCGGCGGGTTGATGATGCCCTCGGGCGCGGTGATGGAAGAGGACACGCTCTACCTTCCGAAAGGGGGAGAAGATCAGGAAACTCGCATCAAGGCTAGCAGCTCACGCGCCACGTCCTCGACGGAGGTGTTGACCAGGGTGGTATCGAACTCGGACTCGGCCGCGAGCTCCGTCCTCGCCGCCTCCAGCCGGCGCTCGATGACCGCCGGAGGCTCGGTGCCCCGGCCGGTGAGCCGGCGGACCAACTCGTCCCAGCTCGGCGGCGCGAGGAAGACGAGCTGCGCGTCGGGCATGGACGCACGGACCAGCCGTGCACCCTGGAGGTCGATCTCGAGAAGCACCGGTTCTCCGGCGTCCAGATGATCGAGGACGGCTCTTCGGGGCGTGCCGTACCGGTTCCCGGCGAACTCTGCCCACTCCAGCAGCTCACCGTTGGCGACGAGCTTGTCGAACTCCTCGTCCTCGACGAAGAAGTACTGGACGCCGTGCCGCTCCCCTGGACGGGGCTTGCGGGTGGTCGCCGAGACGGAGAGCCACACCTCGGGGTGTGCCTTGCGCAGATGAGCGACGACCGTGCTCTTCCCGACCCCGGAGGGGCCGGAGAGCACGGTCAGTCGCGGACGTGCGTCCGGAGGGGCCGGGGTTTCCCCCGGCGACTCGAGGGGACGGTGCGTCCCCCGGGATGTTGCGGCCATGGGGCGATTATCCAGGTTCCCGGGAGTGCCCGGGAACATCAGGAGGTGGCGCCGCCGAACTCGCGCTCGAGGGAGGCGATCTGATTGGAGCCGAGACCGCGCACACGACGGCTCTCGGAGATGCCGAGACGCTCCATGATCTGCTTGGCGCGGACCTTGCCGACGCCGGGCAGGGACTCCAGGAGGGCGGAGACCTTCATCTTCCCGATGACATCGTTCTCCTGGCCCTGCTTGATGACCTCGTGCAGCGAGGCACCGGAGTGCTTGAGTCGATTCTTGACCTCGGCCCGCTCCCGGCGAGCCGCGGCGGCCTTTTCGAGCGCGGCTGCGCGCTGTTCAGGGGTAAGGGGCGGAAGAGCCACGCCTACGTCACCTCGGATGTCGAACGTCGGATACGGACCGGTGAGGAACCTAGTCGCCCCACACCTGCGGAGCAACGAGCAACGCGCTTGCACGTTCGCTCTGCGACGGAGACTAGCGGCCAAGTGCGCCGGAGTCAGCGAGAACGGCGGAAAAGTCCTGGTCAGCCTTACTTGACTGGGACATTTAGGACAAAAAGTCTCCGGTTCCCCTCGAAATTGTTCAACAGCGTGACCTGCGGGACCGCGGAAAGACCGCCGCTCAAGCGTGCGGCCGGGCCCTGCCCGGGAACTGCGACCGCCTCGTCTCCACCCGGTCCGTGACGGGATCCTGATGCACTCCGGGGCCGGTGCCCGCCGGCACGGATCCGACCGGCCCGGCCGTATCAGCCCACCCGCACGGCCGCGCGCACCTCGTCGGCCAGCCCCGCCGCGGCCCCCCGCAGCCCCGCGGCGTCCGGGCCGTGCCGGAGCACCCCGCGGCTGACGCTGGGCACGACATTGCCCACCGCGGCGCCGAAGACACCGGGCAGATCCGCCGGAGTCGCCCCCTGGGCGCCGATCCCGGGGGCGAGCAGCGGACCATTGATCGCGAGGTCGGCGTCCGCGTCGCCGAGGGTCGCGCCGACGACGGCTCCGACCGAGCCGAGCGGAGCCGCGCCCGCGTTCTCCGCCGCCATGTGGTCGAGCATCACCTGCGCGAGGGACCTGCCGTCCGCAGCGGTGGCGCGCTGCACCTCGGCCCCCTCGGGGTTGGAGGTGAGCGCGAGGACGAAGACGCCGCAGCCGGCGGCCGAGGCCGCGTCGAGGGCCGGGCGCAGCGAGCCGAAGCCGAGATACGGGCTGACCGTCACCGCATCGGAGAACAGCGGGCTTCCTGGGTGCAGATAGGTGGCGGCGTACGCGCCCATGGTGGAACCGATGTCGCCGCGCTTGGCGTCCATGAGCACCAGGGCTCCGGCGTCGCGGGCCTCGGCCACGGCCTTCTCCAGTACGGCGATGCCCCGGGAGCCGAAGCGCTCGAAGAACGCGGACTGCGGCTTCAGCACGGCAACGCGGTCGGCGAGCGCCTCGACGACCGTGCGCGTGAACCGCTCCAGACCCGTGACGTCGTCGTCCAACCCCCAGTCGGTGAGCAGCGAGGCATGCGGGTCGATCCCGACGCACAGCGGGCCGCGGGTGTCCATGGCGCGGCGCAGACGCGCGCCGAACGGCTCCGGTTCGGTCATCAGGCGGCAGCCTTCCGGTTTTCGGCGCCGACGGCGTCGGCGAGGGTGGCGTACGGGCTGCGGGCGAGGCGGTCCGCGAGCCCGGCGTTGATCGTGCGGCACCACCAAGGGCCCGCGTAGATGAATCCGCTGTACCCCTGGACCAGCGTGGCGCCGGCGAGGATGCGCTCCCAGGCGTCGTCGGCGGTCTCGATGCCGCCCACACCGATGAGCGTGACGCAGTCGCCCACGCGCGCGTAGAGCCGGCGCAGGACCTCCAGGGAGCGGGATTTCAGGGGCGCGCCGGAGAGTCCTCCGGCGCCGACGGCCTCGATCTCCGGCTTCTCCGTGGCCAGGCCGAGGCCCTCGCGAGCGATGGTGGTGTTGGTGGCGATGATGCCGTCGAGGCCCAGCTCGACCGCGAGATCGGCGGCGGCGTCCACGTCCTCGTCGGCGAGGTCCGGGGCGATCTTGACGAGCAGCGGGACGCGGCGGCCGGTGACCGTACGGTCGGCCGCCTCGCGGACCGCGGAGAGCAGGGGGCGAAGGTGCTCGACGGCCTGCAGATTCCTCAGTCCGGGTGTGTTCGGGGAGCTGACGTTGACGACGAGGTAGTCGGCGTGGCTCGCGAGGCGCTCGGTCGACGTCACGTAGTCGGCCACAGCTTCAGCCTCCGGGACGACCTTCGTCTTTCCGATGTTGACGCCGACGACCGCGGGGAAGACCGCGCGGCGCGCGCTGAGCCGGGCGGCGACGGTGGCCGAACCGTCGTTGTTGAAGCCCATGCGGTTGATCAGGGCGCGGTCCGGGACCAGCCGGAACAGCCGCTGCCTGGGGTTGCCCGGCTGGGGCTGCGCGGTCACCGTGCCGATCTCGACGTGGCCGAATCCGAGCATGGACAGCCCATCGATCCCGGTCGCGTTCTTGTCGAAGCCGGCGGCAAGACCGAACGGGCCGGGCATCGTCAGGCCCAGCGCCTCGGTGCGCAGCGCCGGGTCCCGCGGTGTGAGGACGGCCGCGACCAGCGTCCGCAGGACGGGGACGCGGGCGGCGAGCCGGATCCAGGAGAACGCCAGGTGGTGGGCGCGCTCGGGGTCCATCCGCCGGAGGACCAGTCGGAACAGGAGGGAGTACATGGTGGGCCGGGCCTTCCGCGGCGAGCAGGGATGTCCAGGGTCCGGGATGTCCGGGAAGCCGCCCACCCGCCGCCGAGGGCGGGTGGGCGGGATCAGGGCTACGCCGTCCGGGCCGCGGTCAGATGCTCCGCGTGTTCCTGGAGGGAGCGGACCCCGACGTCGCCGCGGCTGAGTGCCTCGATGCCCTGGACGGCCGCTGCCAGTGCCTGGACGGTCGTCAGGCAGGGCACGCCGCGGGCGACCGCGGCGGTACGGATGTCGTAGCCGTCGAGGCGGCCGCCGGTGCCGTAGGGGGTGTTGACGATCAGATCGACGTGACCCTCGTGGATGAGCTGGACGATGGTCTTCTCGCCCTGCGGCCCCTGGCCCTCGCTGTGCTTGCGGACCACGGTGGCGTTGATGCCGTTGCGCTTGAGGACCTCGGCGGTGCCTGAGGTGGCGAGCAGTTCGAAGCCCATGCCGACCAGTTCGCGTGCGGGGAAGATCATCGAGCGTTTGTCGCGGTTGGCGACGGAGACGAAGGCCCGGCCCTTGGTGGGCAGCGCGCCGTACGCCCCCGCCTGGGACTTGGCGTACGCCGTGCCGAAGACCGAATCGATGCCCATGACCTCACCGGTGGAGCGCATCTCCGGGCCGAGAATGGTGTCCACGCCCCGCCCGGAGGCGTCCCGGAAGCGACTCCAGGGCAACACGGCCTCCTTGACGGAGATCGGCGCGTCCAGCGGGAGTGTGCCGCCGTCACCGTCCGCCGGAAGCAGGCCTTCGGACCGCAGCTCGGCGATGGTGGCGCCGAGCGAGATGCGGGCGGCGGCCTTCGCCAATGGTACGGCCGTGGCCTTGGAGGTGAAGGGGACCGTGCGGGAGGCTCGCGGGTTGGCCTCCAGGACGTAGAGGATGTCCCCGGCCATGGCGAACTGGATGTTGATCAGTCCCCGGACGCCGACGCCCTTGGCGATGGCCTCGGTCGAGGTGCGCAGCCGCTTGATGTCGAAGCCGCCGAGGGTGATCGGGGGCAGGGCGCAGGCGGAGTCGCCGGAGTGGATACCGGCTTCCTCGATGTGCTCCATGACGCCGCCGAGGTAGAGCTCGTGGCCGTCGTACAGCGCGTCGACGTCGATTTCGATGGCGTCGTCGAGGAAGCGGTCGATGAGGACCGGGTGCTCGGAGATGAGTCCGGCGTGGCGTGTGAGGTACTCAGCCAGCGAGGGCTCATCGTAGACGATCTCCATGCCGCGGCCGCCGAGGACGTAGCTCGGGCGGACCATGACCGGGTAGCCGATCTCGGCGGCGATGCGCCCGGCCTCATCGAAGGAGAAGGCGGTGCCGTACTTGGGTGCGGGCAGTCCTGCCTCGGTCAGGACACGGCCGAATGCGCCGCGGTCCTCGGCGGCGTGAATGGCCTCGGGCGAGGTGCCGACGATCGACACGCCGTTGTCCTTCAGCGCCTGGGCCAGGCCCAGCGGGGTCTGGCCGCCGAGTTGCACGATGACGCCGGCAACCGGGCCGGCCTGGGTTTCGGCGTGGACGATCTCCAGGACGTCCTCCAGCGTGAGCGGCTCGAAGTAGAGCCGGTCGGAGGTGTCGTAGTCGGTGGAGACGGTCTCGGGGTTGCAGTTGACCATGACGGTCTCGTAGCCCGCGTCGTGCAGGGCGAAGGAGGCGTGCACACAGGAGTAGTCGAACTCGATGCCCTGGCCGATGCGGTTGGGGCCCGAGCCAAGGATGATGACGGCGGGCTTCTCGCGCGCAGCGACCTCGGTCTCCTCGTCGTAGGAGGAGTAGAAGTACGGGGTGCGGGCGGCGAATTCGGCCGCGCAGGTGTCGACGGTCTTGTAGACCGGGCGGATGCCGAGGGCGTGCCGGACCTCGCGGACGACGTCCTCGCGCAGCCTGCGGATGCCGGCGATCTGGGCGTCGGAGAAGCCGTAGCGCTTGGCCTCGGCGAGCAGTTCGGGGCCGAGCTCGTCGGCCTCGGCGAGCTCGTCCGCGACCTCCTTGATCAGGAAGAGCTGGTCGGTGAACCAGGGGTCGATGGTCGTGGCGGCGAAGATCTCCTCCGGGGTGGCGCCGGCGCGGATGGCCTGCATGACGGTGTTGATCCGGCCGTCGGTCGGGACACGTGCGGCCTCGAGCAGTGCGGCCCGCTCGCCGGGGTCGCCGGTGAAGGAGAACTGGCTGCCCTTCTTCTCCAGGGAGCGCAGCGCCTTTTGCAGCGCCTCGGGGAAGTTGCGGCCGATGGCCATGGCCTCGCCGACCGACTTCATGGTGGTGGTGAGGGCGGCGTCGGCGGCCGGGAACTTCTCGAACGCGAATCGCGGCACCTTGACGACCACATAGTCGAGCGTGGGCTCGAAGGACGCCGGGGTCTCCCGGGTGATGTCGTTGGGGATCTCGTCGAGGGTGTAGCCGACGGCGAGCTTGGCCGCGATCTTCGCGATCGGGAAGCCGGTGGCCTTCGACGCCAGCGCCGACGAACGGGAGACCCGGGGGTTCATCTCGATGACGATCACTCGGCCATCGACCGGATTGACCGCGAACTGGATGTTGCAGCCGCCGGTGTCCACGCCGACCTCGCGGATGACCGCGATACCGATGTCCCGCAGGATCTGGTACTCGCGGTCGGTCAGCGTCATCGCCGGGGCGACGGTGATCGAGTCACCGGTGTGCACGCCCATCGGGTCGAAGTTCTCGATGGAGCAGACGACCACGACGTTGTCGTGCTTGTCGCGCATCAGCTCCAGCTCGTACTCCTTCCAGCCGAGGATCGACTCCTCCAGGAGCACCTCGGTGGTCGGCGAGAGCGTCAGGCCCTGGCCCGCGATACGCCGCAGCTCTTCCTCGTCGTGCGCGAACCCGGAGCCCGCACCGCCCATGGTGAAGGAGGGCCGTACGACGACGGGGTAGCCGCCCAACTGCTCGACACCCGCGAGGACTTCCTCCATGGAGTGGCAGATGACCGAGCGGGCGGACTCGCCGTGGCCGGTGCCGGCGCGGACGGCCTCGACGACCTCCTTGAACCGGTCGCGGTCCTCGCCCTTGTGGATGGCCTCGACGTTGGCGCCGATCAGCTCGACGCCGTACTCCTTCAGCGTGCCCGCCTCGTGCAGGGAGATCGCGGTGTTGAGCGCGGTCTGGCCGCCGAGCGTGGGCAGCAGCGCGTCGGGAAGCTCCTTGGCGATGATCTTCTCGACGATGTCCGGGGTGATCGGCTCGACGTACGTGGCGTCGGCGATCTCCGGATCCGTCATGATCGTGGCCGGGTTGGAGTTGACCAGGATCACCCGCATGCCCTCGGCCTTGAGCACACGGCAGGCCTGGGTGCCGGAGTAGTCGAACTCGGCAGCCTGGCCGATGACGATCGGTCCCGATCCGATGACCAGGACGGACTGGATGTCAGTGCGCTTGGGCACGCTGGTCCTCCATGAGGGAGACGAAGCGGTCGAACAGGTACGCGGCGTCGTGCGGACCCGCGGCCGCCTCGGGGTGGTACTGGACGCTGAAGGCCGGGACGTCGAGGCACCGCAGGCCCTCGACCACGCCGTCGTTGAGGCAGACGTGGGAGACCTGGGCGCGCCCGAAGGGGGTGTCGGAGTCTCGGTCGAGCGGGGCGTCGACGGCGAAGCCGTGGTTGTGCGCGGTGACCTCGACCTTGCCGGTGGCGCGGTCCTGGACCGGCTGGTTGATACCGCGGTGACCGTACTTCAGCTTGAACGTGCCGAAGCCGAGCGCGCGGCCGAGGATCTGGTTGCCGAAGCAGATGCCGAACAGCGGTGTCCTTCGCTCCAGCACGCCGCGCATGAGCGAGACGGGGTGGTCGGCGGCGGCCGGGTCGCCAGGACCGTTGGAGAAGAACACCCCGTCCGGATTCACCGCGTAGATGTCGTCCACCGCCGCGGTGGCGGGAAGGACGTGCACCTCGATGCCGCGCTGCGCCATGCGGTGCGGCGTCATGCCCTTGATGCCGAGGTCGACCGCGGCCACCGTGAACTTCTTCTCGCCGATGGCCGGGACGACGTACGTCTCGGTGGTGGCCACCTCGGCGCTGAGGTTCGCGCCTTTCATCTGCGGCGCCGCCTGGACGCGCGCCAGCATGGCCGCCTCGTCGCCGATCGCCGCGCCGGAGAAGATCCCGACCCGCATCGCCCCCCGCTCGCGCAGGTGACGGGTCAGGGCGCGGGTGTCGATCCCGCTGATCCCGACGACGCCCTGGGCGGCCAGTTCCTCGTCGAGGCTGCGCACGGAGCGCCAGTTGGACGGCGCGCGGGCGGGGTCGCGGACCACGTACCCGGCGACCCAGATGCGCTTCGACTCCGGGTCCTCGTCGTTGACGCCCGTGTTACCGATGTGAGGGGCGGTCATGACGACGACCTGCCGGTGGTACGAGGGGTCGGTCAGCGTCTCCTGGTAACCGGTCATGCCGGTGGAGAAGACGGCCTCACCGAAGGTCTCCCCCACGGCCCCGTAGGCGCGGCCGCGGAAAGTGCGGCCGTCCTCCAGGACGAGTACGGCGGGGGTCCTGGCCCCCCGGGTGGAGGTCGTCATCGTGCGCCTTCCTGGTGGGTGGTGGTGCTGTCGAGCGTGGTGACCCAGGCCCGGTGCTCCTCGGAGCGGTCGGAGCGGAAGCCGGAGTCGATCAGGGTGTCGCCGTGCTGCCAAGTGATCACCAGCAGGCCCCCCTCGGTGAGGACCTTGCCGGCGATGCCCTTGTCGAGCCGGGCGCCGCGCAGGGATGCCGCCGGCACGAAGAAGTCCCGGGCCCCGGGGCGTACGACGGACAGGCCCTCGTCGGTGAGCGTCAGCTCGGCGCGGCTGCGGGTGCCGAGGCCGTGGGCGACGATCCGGTCGAGCCACTGTCCCGCGGTGGTCGAGCCGTGGTAGCGGCCGGTCATGGTCAGCCGTGACTCGCCGGCGGTCTCAGGGGTCTCGGGCAGCTCGGGGATGCCGGACTGGAGCACGCCGCGCCACTTCCAGCCCTCGCGCATCAGCCAGTAGAGCAGGGCGATGAGGAGCAGGAGGCCGACGACCCACCCCAAGCGGGCGGCGAGGTCGGTGACGTCCTGGGACTTCTGCTCGGCGGCCAGCTCGGCGGCCGGTCGGATGTGTGGTGTCACGCCAGCTTCCCGTCCACGACCGTTGCCCGGCCCCGCAGGAAGGTGTGGGTGACGCGCCCCGGCAGCTCACGGCCCTCGTACGGGGTGTTGCGGCTGCGGGAGGCGAAGCCCGCGGGGTCCACGACACCACGGTATGCCGGATCGACGAGGGTCAGGTTGGCCGGTTCACCCACCGAGACGGGGCGTCCGTGGCCCTCCAGGCGGCCGATGGCGGCCGGGCGGAAGGACATGCGCTCGGCGACCTGGGCCCAGCCGAGCAGGCCGGTATCGACCATCGTGTGCTGGACGACGGAGAGCGCGGTCTCCAGGCCGACCATGCCCATGGCCGCCGCGCCCCACTCGCAGTCCTTGTCCTCGTGGGGGTGCGGGGCGTGGTCGGTGGCCACGCAGTCGATGGTGCCGTCGGCGAGGGCCTCGCGCAGCACCATGACGTCGGCTTCGGTACGCAGCGGCGGATTCACCTTGTAGACGGGGTTGTAGGACCGTACGAGCTCATCGGTCAGGAGCAGGTGGTGCGGGGTGACCTCGGCGGTCACGTCCCAGCCCTTGGACTTGGCCCAGCGGACGATCTCGACCGAGCCCGCGGTGGAGAGGTGACAGATGTGCACGCGGGAGCCGACGTGGGCGGCGAGCAGCACATCGCGGGAGATGATCGACTCCTCGGCGACGGCGGGCCAGCCGCCGAGGCCGAGTTCGGCGGAGACGACGCCCTCGTTCATCTGGGCGCCCTCGGTGAGGCGGGGCTCCTGGGCGTGCTGGGCGATGACGCCGTCGAAGGCCTTCACGTACTCCAGCGCCCGGCGCATGATCACGGCGTCGTCGACGCACTTGCCGTCGTCGGAGAAGACGCGGACGCCGGCGGCGGAGTCGTGCATGGCACCCAGCTCGGCGAGCTTCTTGCCCTCCAGGCCGACGGTGACGGCGCCGACGGGCTGGACGTCGCAGTAGCCCGACTCCCGGCCGAGCCGGTAGACCTGCTCGACGACGCCGGCGGTGTCCGCCACGGGGAAGGTGTTGGCCATGGCGTGGACTGCCGTGAACCCGCCGATGGCGGCGGCGCGGGTGCCGGTGAGCACGGTCTCGGAGTCCTCGCGGCCCGGCTCGCGCAGATGCGTGTGCAGGTCCACCAGGCCCGGCAGCAGGACCTGGCCCTCCGCGTCGATCACGGTGGCGTCCTCGGCACCGGAGACCGTCGAATCGGTGCCGATGGCCGTGATGGTCTCGCCGGTGATGAGGACGTCCTGGGGCTCGCCGCCGAGGATCCGCGCACCGCGGAGGAGGGTCTTCTTCGGTTCGCTCATGGTCACTTGCTCTCCTCGGTGCGGGGGTTCGACGGCGCGGGCTCGGCACCGCCGAGCAGCAGGTACAGGACGGCCATCCGGATGCTGACGCCGTTGGCGACCTGCTCGACGGCCGTGCAGCGCGGCGAGTCGGCGACCTCGGCGGTGATCTCCATGCCGCGGTTCATGGGGCCGGGGTGCAGGACGATCGCGTGCTCGGGTGCCCGGCTCGTCCGCTCTCCGTCGAGTCCGTACCTGCGGGCGTACTCCCGCTCGGTGGGGAAGAAGGCGGCGTTCATGCGCTCCCGTTGGACGCGCAGCATCATCACGGCGTCGGACTTCGGCAGTACCGCGTCCAGGTCGTAGCCGACCTCGCAGGGCCAGGTCTCGACGCCGATCGGCAGCAGGGTGGGCGGCGCGATGAGGGTGACCTCGGCGCCGAGGGTGTGCAGCAGATGGACGTTGGAGCGGGCGACGCGGCTGTGCAGGACGTCGCCGACGATGGTGATGCGGCGGCCGGAGAGGTCGCGGCCGCTGCCTTCACCGGGCCCCTGGTGGTGGGTGGGGCCGCCGTCGGGGGCTCCCGCGAGGTGGCGGCGCATGGTGAACGCGTCCAGCAGCGCCTGCGTGGGGTGTTCGTGCGTACCGTCGCCGGCGTTGACGACCGAGCCGTTGATCCAGCCCGAGGTGGCGAGGCGGTGCGGAGCGCCGGAGGCGTGGTGGCGGATGACGACCGCGTCCGCGCCCATGGCCTCCAGGGTCAGAGCCGTGTCCTTGAGCGACTCTCCCTTGGACACGGAGGAGCCCTTCGCGGAGAAGTTGATGACGTCGGCCGACAGGCGCTTGGCCGCGGCCTCGAACGAGATACGGGTCCGGGTGGAGTCCTCGAAGAAGAGGTTGACGACGGTGCGGCCGCGCAGGGTCGGCAGCTTCTTGATCGGCCGGTCCGCGACCCGGGCCATCTCCTCGGCGGTGTCGAGGATGAGGACGGCGTCGTCGCGGGTGAGGTCGGCGGCCGAGATGAGGTGACGCTTCATCTGGTGGCTCCGTGGTGGGAGTTGAGGTGTGCGGGCGGGCGCGCGTGACCGCGGCCCCGGGGTCACCGGGTCCGTGGGGAGGTTGCTACTGCTCGACTGCGGAGGCGGGTTCACGTACTCCGAGAAGCACGCTGTCGCGCCCGTCCTCTTCGGTGAGCTGGACCTTCACCGTCTCCCGCAGCGACGTCGGGAGGTTCTTGCCGACGTAGTCGGCGCGGATGGGCAGTTCGCGGTGGCCGCGGTCGACGAGGACCGCGAGCTGTACGGCTCGGGGGCGGCCGATGTCGCCCAGCGCGTCGAGCGCCGCGCGGATCGTGCGGCCGGAGAAGAGCACGTCGTCGATCAGCACGACCAGGCGGCCGTCGATGCCGTCGCCGGGGATCTCCGTACGCGCGAGGGTGCGGGCGGGGCGCAGCCGCAGGTCGTCGCGGTACATGGTGATGTCGAGGGAGCCGACGGGCGCGGGTCGTCCGGTGATCTCCTCGAGCTTGGCGGCCAGCCGGCGGGCGAGGAAGACGCCGCGGGTGGGGATGCCGAGAAGCACCACGTCGTCGGCGCCCTTGGCGCGTTCGACGATCTCGTGGGCGATGCGGGTGAGGACCCGGGCGATGTCGGGTGCCTCGAGCACGGGGCGCGCGGAGAGCGGGCCTACCGGGCCGGTTGTGTCCATGGGAAGCGGACCTCCTTCTCCGCCTCACGGGACGGACCTTAAAGGACGTCGGGATGTACAGGGCTAACGGTACCAGGGGGTGCCCGCGACCCTTCCGGTGCCCCCTCACCGCTCTGACCTCCAGGGACAACAGGTGTTGACCCGTTCCGCTTGACGAGGTGGGATTACGCTGCGTAACCTCACAGTGAGTTACCAGCCTTCGTCCGGGGAGCTATATGTCCAGCGAATACGCCAAACAGCTCGGGGCCAAACTTCGCGCCATCCGTACCCAGCAGGGGCTCTCTCTCCATGGCGTCGAGGAGAAGTCGCAGGGGCGTTGGAAGGCCGTCGTCGTCGGCTCGTACGAGCGTGGCGACCGGGCCGTCACCGTGCAGCGTCTCGCCGAACTCGCGGACTTCTACGGCGTTCCGGTGCAGGAGCTGCTGCCGGGCACCACGCCCGGCGGAGCGGCCGAGCCGCCGCCGAAGCTGGTGCTGGACCTGGAGCGCCTGGCGCATGTTCCGGCCGAGAAAGCGGGTCCGCTGCAGCGCTATGCCGCGACGATCCAGAGCCAGCGCGGTGACTACAACGGCAAGGTCCTGTCCATCCGCCAGGACGACCTCCGCACGCTCGCGGTGATCTACGACCAGTCGCCCTCGGTCCTGACCGAGCAGCTCATCAGCTGGGGCGTGCTGGACGCGGACGCCCGCCGGGCCGTGCAGCACGAGGACGCCTGACCCGCGGATCCGACCTGTGATCCGGACCCGAGCCGGTCCGGAGCAGAAACGTCACGTCCTACGCCGACCGCCCTCGGGAGCCCCCGAGGGCGCCGGGACGAACCGATCGGGCCCCGAACGGAAAGCTTCGGCTTTCCGTTCCGGGCCCGGTGTCGTGCGTACGGCGATCGCGCGCGATCGCGGGTCCCCAAGGTCCCGCGCCGGTTCAGACTCTGCGCAGGGACGGCTTGAGGTCCTTGAGACGGCCCAGTAGCCCGTTCACAAAGGCCGGCGACTCGTCCGTGGAGAACTCCTTGGCGAGTTGCACGGCCTCGTCGATCACCACCGCGTCCGGGACGTCGTCCTCCCAGATCAGCTCGTAGGCGCCGAGCCGCAGGATGTTGCGGTCCACCACCGGCATACGGTCGATCGTCCAGCCGACCGCGTAGGTGGCGATCAGCTCGTCGATCCGCTCGGCGCGCGCCTCATACCCCTCGACGAGCTGCATCGTGTATTCGCCGACAGGCGGCTGCCGGTCGTCCGTCCGGGCGAGCCGCAGCCAGTCGGCGAGCACGGTCTTCACCGCGACGCCGCGCTGATCGGACTCGAAGAGGATCTGAAACGCGCGCTTCCGGGCCCTGTTGCGTGCCGCCACGGTTACTTGTTCACCCGGCCGAGGTACTCGCCGGAGCGGGTGTCGACCTTGATCTTCTCTCCGGTGGTGATGAAGAGCGGGACACCGATCTCGTAGCCGGTCTCCAGACGGGCCGGCTTGGAGCCGCCGGTGGAGCGGTCGCCCTGGACGCCGGGCTCGGTGTACTCGATCGACAGCTCGACGGCGGCCGGAAGTTCGACGTAGAGCGGGTTGCCCTCGTACATCGCGACGACGGCCTCGAAGCCCTCGAGGAGGAAGTTGGCGGCGTCGCCCACGGTCTCCGGGGTGATGTGGAGCTGGTCGTACGTGTCCATGTCCATGAACACGAAGTCGTTGCCGTCCTTGTACGAGAACTGCATGCCGCGCTTGTCGACGTTGGCCGTCTCGACCTTCACGCCGGCGTTGAAGGTCTTGTCGACCACCTTGCCGGAAAGCACGTTCTTCAGCTTGGTGCGGACAAAGGCAGGGCCCTTGCCGGGCTTGACGTGCTGGAACTCGACGACGGACCAGAGCTGGCCCCCCTCGAGCTTGAGCACCATGCCGTTCTTCAGGTCGTTCGTGGTGGCCACGGTTGCGTAATTCTCCTGGACTGGCTGGCGGTGAGACCTCGGTTGCGCGCCGGACTTGCTAGAGCGCGAGCAGTTCCTTGGTCGTGATGGTGAGTAGCTCTGGTCCGCCGTCCGCCTCGTGACGGACGACGAGCGTGTCGGTGATCCGGACACCGCCCCGGCCCGGGAGGTGGACCCCCGGTTCGACGGTGACCGGCACACAAGCGTCCAGTTTACCCATGGCCGTCGGGGAGAGCTGAGGCTCCTCATCGATTTCCAGTCCCACACCGTGCCCTGTCGATGGCGGCAGGCCCTCCCCGTGGCCGGCCGCGTCGAGGACGTGACGCGCGGCGCGGTCCACCTCGCAGTACGCGGTACCAGGTGCGAGCGCCTCGCGCCCGGCCCGCTGTGCCGCGAAGACCAGCTCGTAGAGATCGATCTGCCAGCCCGCAGGCGAGGTGCCGATGACGAACGTACGGCCCAGTTCGCAGCGGTAACCGCGGTAGTTCGCGCCCAGGCGGACGCTGAGGAAGTCGCCCTCCTCGACGCGGCGGTCGGTGGGCAGATGACCCTCGGCGCCCGCGTTCGGCCCCGTCGCGACCGAGGTGGGGAAGGCCGGGCCGTCGGCGCCGTGGTCGACGAGGCGGCGCTCCAGCTCCAGGGCGAGGTGGCGCTCCGTACGCCCGACGAGAATCGACTCCAGCAGCTCGCCGAGCGCCTGATCGGAGATCTCGGCTGCGATACGCAGACAGGCGATCTCCGCGTCGTCCTTGATCAGCCGCTGCTGCTCGACCGCGCGGCCGAGGTCGGTGAACCGGACCCGCGGGGCGACCCCTCCCAGCGCACGGTGCCGCGAGACGGTGAGGTGGTGCTCCTCGACGGCCAGGGAGTCGGCCCCGGCCTCGGCCGCGAGTCCAGCGGCGGCAACGGCCGCGTCGGCGGTGGGCGCGGGGAGGGCCAGGACCCGCAGATCCTCGGCGAGACGGCCCTCGGCCGGATCACCCGACGGGGGGCCGAGGCTGAGGAGCACATCCTCCGCGGGACCGAGCAGCAGGGCCGCGCCGTGGGGTGCGGCACCCGCCAGATAGCGCACGTTCGCGGGACGCGACACCAGTACGGCGGCCCGTCCGGCCGCCGTACACAAGTCGCGCAGGCGCGTACGCCTGGCCGCGTGCACCTCTGCCATGTCTTCGAGCCTACGAGCGGAGACAGGACCCGGCCCGGTGAGCACCGCCGGACGGGGCGGCGCGGGGCTGGGCAGCGGCAGCGCGGCGTCCGGTGGGCGGTGGGCGGCGCTCGGTGCCTGCGACGGCACCTCGGTTCGGCGGCACGGCTTGTCCACGGGCGGCTGCCCATGGCACGGCTCGTCCGCGGCACGGTGGCTTGTCCACGGGCGGCTGCCCATGGCACGGCTCGTCCGCGGCACGGTGGCTTGTCCGCAGGGGGCTGTCCATGGCACGCGGGCGAGGACGTCGCGGGCCTGCCAGGGATGTGCGGGCACGGGGAGCATGCCCTCGGCTGTCGGCGGCACGCCTGCCCACGGCACGGCTTGTCCACGGGCGGCTGTCCATGGCACGGCTCGTCCGCGGCACCGTGGCTTGTCCGCCGGGGGCCTCTGCGGAGGCCGGGCCGGCCTCCGGAACTACCAGCTCGGCGGGCTCGCGATGCTGCGCGCCAGCACGTCGTCGAGGATCCGGGCCGTGGTGGGGACGTCGAGCTGGGAGTTGTCGATGATCGGCAGGCCGGAGCTGTACCAGCCGGCCATCTTGCCGTGGATCAGGGCCACTTCCTCGTCCGAGAGCCTGCGGTTGCCGGAGCGCTCGGCGTTGCGCTCGAGGACGATCTCCAGGCCCGGCAGCAGCACCACCGGCATCAGCCCGGGCCCCACATGCCGCTTCCAGCCGCCCAGCCCGACGACCGGGCGGTCGGGGAAGACCGCGTCGTCGAGGATGCAGGAGATCCCGTTGGCGAGGAAGTTGCGGGCGGAGAAGCCGCAGGTGCGGCGGGCGAGCCGGTACTGCGCCTCGGAGTGGTCGTTCCACCCTGCCTGGGGGTCGGCGAAACCGGACCGGACCCATTCGCGTACGTCGTCCAAGCTGATGTGCGCGGTCGGCACCCGTCGGGTCTCCGCCCAGTAGCGGGCCACCGTCGTCTTGCCTGCGCCGGCGGGACCGATGAGGAGCACAGCGATGGTCGCCTGCGCGGGGTCGGGGGCCACCGTGCCCGGGGGCGGGCCCGGCATGGGAACGGGGCCTCCCGGCGGCAGACGGATATGGCCGGTGTCGGTGGGCGGTGCGGACGGGTGCCGCGGCGGGGGCCCCGACCAACCGGGCGCATGCGCCGGTCCGGGCACAGGCCCGGGCGGCGGGCCCGCGGGGGCCGGTGCCTGCGGCGGGCCCGCGGGGGGCGGAGCGCCCGGGTGGGGCCGCGGGCCGGGGGGCGGCGGCGGTGCGCCCTGCCCGCGCGGCGGCGGTACGGGCGTCCAGCCCGCACCCGGCCGCCCCCCAGGCCCGTGGGGCGGTGGCAGCGGAGCTCCCACTGCGTGCTGCATCCGCTGCCTCTCCGTCTCGTGGTCGAACTGCGTGTGATCGAACGGCGTCACGCCCCGGACAGCGTGCGGTCTACGGCCTTCGCCGCCGTGTGGCCCGAACGCTATCTTCCGCTCCCGCCGGGAGGCACCCCCACCCCCGGCACCGCTGGAAGGCACCCCCACCCCCGGCACCGCTGGAAGGCACTCCAACCCCGGGCGCCGCCTGGGGCAGGCGGTCCCGTCCTCCGGCGGCCGCCGGAAGGAGACGGCGCTCAGCCCCCGGCTACCCTGAGGATGGGAGAGCCATCCCGGTGCTCGCCGGGGCGAAGACTCGTCCCCCCCGACCCGGCTGCCACGGGCCCAAGCTCCCGGGCCCGTCTGCGGTTTGCCGACCGCCGCGGGGTGAGCCACCGGGCGCGTTCGGTTCCCGCCACCTCCGTTGGGGAGCGGGCGTGAGCGTCCGGAAGTGCCCGGGCGCGGGCGCGGATTTCCGTCTCTGCGGAGTCCGGGTCGGCGGATGCGGAGTCCCCTCACTCGAGCCCCGCCGAAGCACCCTCACCCGAGCCCCATGCCGAAGCACCCTCACTCGAGCCCCATGCCGAAGCACCCTCGGCCGAGACCCCCATGCCGAAGCACCCTCGGCCGAGACCCCCATGCTTAGTCCCCCTCGACCGAGGTCCCTTCGACCGAGACCCCTTCGGCCGAGTCCGGCGGCTCAGCCCGGCAGCTCCTCGGCCAGAGCGCGCAGCGCCAGCCGGTACGAGCCGATGCCGAAGCCCGCGATGGTGCCCGTCGCCACCGCGGCGACGACCGAGGTGTGGCGGAACTCCTCGCGCGCGTGCGGGTTCGAGATGTGCACCTCGATGAGCGGCGCGGTGAGCTGGGCCGCCGCGTCCCGCATCCCGTACGAGTAGTGCGTAAATGCCCCCGGGTTGAGCACCACGGGGATCGATCCGTCGGCGGCCTCGTGCAACCAGCGGATCATCTCCCCTTCGTCGTTGGTTTCGCGCACCTCGACCTCGAAGCCGAGCTCCTCGCCGAGCCGCGTGCACTCTTCGACCAGGCCCTTGTACGAGGTGGAGCCGTAGACATCGGGTTCGCGCGAGCCCAGCCTCCCGAGGTTCGGGCCGTTCAGCACATAGACCCTGCGCGTCACCGGGAGACCTCCGCGTAGGCGGCCGCGAGCACGGCCGGGTCGGGTCCCTCCAGGACGGTCGGCTTGGCCAGGCCGTCGAGGACGATGAAGCGCAGCAGGTCGCCGCGGGACTTCTTGTCGACCTTCATGGTCTCCAGCAGCCTGGGCCACTGGTCGCCGCGGTAGGCCAGCGGCAGCCCGACCGACTCCAGGACGGCCCGGTGCCGGTCGGCGGTCGCGTCGTCGAGACGTCCGGCGAGGCGTCCGAGCTCGGCGGCGAAGACCATACCGATCGAAACGGCCGCGCCATGGCGCCAGTTGTACCGCTCGTTCTTCTCGATGGCGTGACCGAGCGTGTGGCCGTAGTTCAGGATCTCGCGCAGACCGGATTCCTTCAGGTCCGCGGAGACCACCTCGGCCTTGACCCGGATCGACCGCTCGATGAGTTCCGCGGTGTGCCGGCCCTCCGGCGTACGGGCGGCGGCCGGGTCCCCCTCGATCAGTTCGAGGATCACGGGGTCGGCGATGAAGCCCGCCTTGATGATCTCGGCGAGGCCGCTGATGTAGTCGTTGGCGGGCAGCGAGGCGAGGCTCGCGAGGTCGCACAGCACGCCGGCCGGCGGGTGGAAGGCGCCGACGAGGTTCTTGCCCTCTGCGGTGTTGATGCCGGTCTTGCCGCCGACGGCCGCGTCCACCATGCCGAGCACCGTCGTCGGGACCGCGATCCAGCGAACCCCGCGCAGCCAGGTCGCGGCGACGAACCCCGCCACGTCGGTGGTGGCGCCGCCGCCGACGCCCACGATGACGTCGGAGCGAGTGAAGCCGGTCTGCCCGAGCGCCTTCCAGCAGTACGCGGCAACCTCGGCGGTCTTGGACTCCTCCGCGTTCGGGAGCTGGACCGCGATGGCCTCGTAGCCCTGGCCGGCCAGGTCCTCGCGCACCGCTTCGCCGGTGGCGGCCAGCGCCTCGGGGTGCAGTACGGCGACGCGCTTGGCGGCGCTGCCGATGAGGCCGGGCAGCTCGCCCAAGAGCTGGTGGCCGACCAGGACCTCGTACGGGTCCGTGCCCGCGCTGCCGCCGACCCGGATACGGGTGGGGCTGCCGGTCTCGCTCATGCGTACCTCACTGCGTGGTGCGTCACGATGTCCTTCCTGTCCCGGGGCCGCCGTCGCCGCCGGGGGTGCGGGGGCGTTCGGCGGTGGCCGGCCCGGGATCAGCCGCTCCGTGCCCGGCCGTCCCGGCAGCCTGCAGGTCCAGTGCGTCGAGGACGGCGTCGGAGACGTCCTCGGGGGTGCGCTCGTCGGTCTGGACGACGACGCGGGCGACTTCCGTGTAGAGCGGTCGCCGCTCCTCCATCAGCTCGCGCCAGCGCTGCCGCGGATTGACGGCGAGCAGCGGGCGCGGGGCGTTGAGACCCACGCGCTTCATCGCGTCGCCCACCCCCACGTCGAGGAAGACCACGGGCAGTCCGGCGAGCAGCTTGCGCGTATCGGGGTCCATGACCGCGCCGCCGCCGAGCGCCAGGACGCCTGAGTGCTCGACGACCGCGGCGTGGACGGCCTGGCGCTCCAGATCGCGGAAGTGCGCCTCGCCCTCGTCGATGAAGATCTCGGGGATGGGGCGGCCCGCCATGCGCTCGATGTCCGCGTCGGTGTCGCGGTAGTCGGTGCCGAGCCGCTCGGCGAGCAGTGCGCCGACGGTCGACTTGCCGACGCCCATGGGCCCGACCAGGACGACGACCGGGCCACTCGCCGGGCTCTCGTCCGCTCGGTCGCCGCTCACCGGACGCTCTGCGCGGCCGCTCACCGGATCGCCAGGTTGTCGAGGTAGCCCTGCACATTGCGTCGCGCCTCGGTCACGCTGTCGCCGCCGAACTTCTCAGCGACCGCGTCCGCCAGCACGAGTGCCACCATCGCCTCGGCGACGATGCCCGCGGCCGGCACGGCGCAGACGTCGGAGCGCTGGTGGTGCGCCTGGGTTGCCTCGCCGGTGGTGACGTCGACGGTGGCCAGCGCCCGGGGCACGGTCGCGATGGGCTTCATCGCGGCGCGTACGCGCAGCAGCTCACCGGTGCTCAGCCCGCCCTCCGTGCCGCCGGAGCGACCGGTGCGGCGGCGGATGCCCTCGTCGGTGGAGACGATCTCGTCATGAGCCTTGGATCCGGGCACCCGCGCCAGGTCGAAGCCGTCGCCGACCTCGACGCCCTTGATCGCCTGGATGCCCATCAGCGCTCCGGCGAGGCGGGCGTCGAGCCGCCGATCCCAGTGGACGTGGGAGCCGAGGCCGACGGGGACACCGTAGGCCAGCACCTCCACGACGCCGCCGAGGGTGTCACCGTCCTTGTGGGCCTGGTCGATCTCGGCGACCATCGCCTTGCTCGCGTCCCGGTCGAGGCAGCGCACGGGGTCGGCGTCGAGGCGCTCGACGTCGGACGGCTTCGGGTACACGCCGTACGGTGCCCTGGCCGCGGCCAGCTCCACCACATGGGAGACGATCTCGATCCCGGCCGTCTCCTTGAGGTACGACCGGGCCACGGTGCCCAGTGCGACCCGAGCCGCGGTCTCGCGCGCGGAGGCGCGCTCCAGCACGGGACGGGCCTCGTCGAAGCCGTACTTCTGCATCCCCGCGAGGTCGGCGTGGCCGGGGCGGGGGCGGGTCAGCGGCGCGTTGCGGGCCAGTTCGGCGAGTTCGGCCGGGTCGACCGGGTCAGCCGCCATGACCTTCTCCCACTTGGGCCACTCGGTGTTGCCCACCATGATCGCAACCGGGCTGCCGAGGGTCAGACCGTGCCGCACCCCGCCGATGAAGGTGACTTCGTCGCGCTCGAACTTCATCCGCGCGCCACGGCCGTAGCCCAGCCGCCGCCGCGCGAGCGCGTCCGCCACCATGTCTGTGGTGATCGGGACGCCGGCAGGGAGACCCTCCAGCGTCGCGACGAGTGCGGGGCCGTGCGACTCCCCCGCCGTCAGCCAGCGCAACCTGCTCAACGGTGCTCCTCATGCTCGCGCCTCGGTCGTGCGGCGCAGCCTGGGGCACTTCCCACCTGCCGCTGGGGGTACCCCCACCCCGCGGTCGCTGAGGGAGCGCGGCCCTGGGCCCGCCACCTCCGATCCTCCCACGTCCGGGCGGTCCGTCCGGACGCCGGTCCACGGAGCGGACGCCGTACGGAGAGGGCGAGGGGCGGGCCGGTGGGCCTCGCGCCTCCGCCGCACGCCTCGTACCCCCTCCGCCAAACGCCTCGCGCGCCGCCCGCCGCACGCCTCGTGCCCTCCGCCGCACGCCTCGCGCTCGCCCGCCGCCGTACGCCCCTACGCCTCCGCCGTACGCCCCCGCAGCGCCCGCTCACCGGCCGCGCGCATGGCCGCCAGCGGCGCGGGCGCGCGCCCCGTCATCCGCTCGACCTGCAGCACGGCCTGGTGAACGAGCAGGTCGAGGCCGCCGACGACCGCTCCGCCCCGATCCGCCCAGGCCGCGGCCAGCGGGGTCGGCCAGGGCTCGTAGAGCACGTCGAACAGCGTCCCCGGCATGTCCGGTACGGATGTGGCCAGCGCGTCGGTGGTGCCCGCGGGAGTCGTGGCGATGACGAGAGGCGCGGACGAGGCGAGGGCCGCGTCGTTCCAATCGGCGGTCTCCACGTCGACCGAGAGCCGCTCCCCCCACTGCCGCATCTCCGCGGCCCGCGCCTCGCTGCGCACATAGGCCGTGACGGGGCCGGTGCAGATGCGGGAGAGGGCGGCGAGAGCGGAGGAAGCGGTGGCTCCGGCACCGAGCACGGCGGCCCGGTCGACCTTCTCGACGCCGCGTTCGCGCAGTGCGGCGAGCATGCCGGGGATGTCGGTGTTGTCGCCGGTGCGGCGCCCGTCGTCCGTGAAGACCACCGTGTTGACCGCCTCGACGGACGCCGCGGTCTCGCCGATCTCGTCGAGCAGCGGGATGACCGCGCGCTTGAGCGGCATGGTCAGGGACAGCCCTGCCCAGTCGCCCTCCGGAAGGCCGTCGAGAAATCCGGCGAGGGTGTCCTCGTCGATCTCGAAACGGTCGTAGCGCCAGCCGTCCAAGCCCATCGTCTCGTACGCGGCGCGGTGCAGGACCGGCGAGAGGGAGTGGGCGATCGGCGAGCCGAGGACCGCCGCGCGTCGTTCCGTGCGCCGCTGTCCGGCCGTCATGGCGTCAATTGCCCTTCTCACGGTTCTTGTTGAACTCCGCGACGAGCTTCTGGTGCTCGGCGAGGGTCTTGGTGAAGGTGGTCTTCTGGTTGTCCAGCGAGATGAAGTAGAACCAGCCGCCCCTGTCCGGGTCGATCGCCGCCCGCAGTGCCTCGTCGCCCGGATTGCCGATCGGGCCCGGCGGGAGCCCGCGGTAGAAGTACGTGTTGTACGGGTCGTCGTGGTTCCGGATCTCGTTGATCGGGATGTCGACGTTGCTCTGGTTCTTGAGGTAGTTGTACGTCGAGTCGAACTCGATCTTCCCGTTCGTCTCCTGGTTGCCGGGCTTGAGGCGGTTGTAGACAACATCGGCCATCTTGCGGAAGTCGTCGTGCGTCTTGCCCTCGGCCTGCACGAGGCTGGCCACCGTCACGACGTCGCGCGGCGACTCAAGACCAAGCCTCTTCGCCTCGCCCTCCACGTCCAGCTTCTTGTAGACGCTCTTCGCCCGGTCGACCATCTGCCGCAGGATCTCCTCGGGTTTTGTCCCCTTGGCCGCGCTGTACCGCGACGGGTAGAGGAACCCTTCCAGCGGATCCTTGACCGCGGGGCCGTCGGCCCAGGGAGGCAGTCCGAGGCTGCCCGCCTTCTTCTTGGCGACGGAGCTGGTCGTGCCCTGCGGGAGGTCGAGCTTCTTGTCGATGGCGCGGTAGACGGAGGTGGCCCGCAGCCCCTCGGCGATGATGAGCGCGTTGAGGTTTGCCGGGTCCGTCATCATCTCCACGGCCGAATCCGCGGACATGCCCTTGCGCAGGACGTAGACCCCGGGCTGGATGGCATCGCCCTTGGGGTTGTCGTTCTGCGCCTCCACGAAGGCGTCGACGCTCTTCACCACGCCGGCACTCTTGAGGATGTTGCCCATCTGGTTGCCGGTGGCGCCGTCCGGGATCTCCACCTGGACCTGGCCGCTGCCGCTCCCGGAGAAGTCGGGCGGCGGGCCGAAGTGCTCCTGCCAGAAGTCGTACGCGAGGTATCCGGCGCCACCGACCGCGCCGAGCAGCACGGCACCGGAGAGCAACAGGGCCATACCGCTGCGCCGTTTGGGCCCGCGGTCGCGGCCCCGTTCGCGGTCGCGGTCTCCGCGGCGGCCGCTTCCTGAGCCGCCGGGCTCGTCGTCGTCCTCAAGCCCGTGGTCACCCGCGAAGAAGGGGTGCTCATCGCGCTCGGGGACGGCCTGCCACTCCGCGGTCTCGTCGGGCGCGGGCCGGTCACGCCGCGGGGGCTCGGTGTACTGGAGCTGGTCGCCGTAGGGCTGGGCCGCCTGTTGGTGGTGACTGGGGTGGTGGTGCGGCTGGTTCCGGCTGCCCGGTGGCTGCGGCGGCGGATAGGCGTCCGGGGTGCCGTACGGGTCGGGGCGCCGACCGCCGTACGGGTCATGGTGCTGGGGCTGCTGGCCGTACGGGTCCTCGGGGGTGCCGTAGGCCATCGGCCGGTCGGCCGGGGCGGGATCCCAGCCGTACCCCTGCCGGGCGTCGCCGTACTGGTCATACCCCGGCTCGCCGTAGCCCTGCCGGCCGTATCCCTGCTGGTCATAGCCTTGATGACCGTAGCCCTGCTGCTGGTGACTCTGCCGGGCGTAGTCCTCCTGGCCGTATTCCTGGTGGGCATAGCCCTGCGGGGCGGGCTGCTGTCTGCCGGGGTACTGCTGCTGCGCAGCGTCGTAGGGAGTCGTCCGACCGTCCCACTGCGGCTCTCCGTACCAGCCCTGGTCCCCGTACAACGGGTCCTCGGGATGCCACGGTTCGGAGCCCTGACCCCGGCCATACTCAGTCATCGATCCCCTAGAGGCGCGAGACGGCTTCCGGTGCGCGTCGTCCGTGCGCAGGCGTCCGGTCCGCCTCATTTCCGTACGGCGGCATCCGCATGTCGAACGATGCCGGTCGCGCGGAACGTTACCGTATCGCGATCAGATGACCACTCGGACGCACTCCCCGGGAGCTTTACCCGACGCGCGTTCCGTTTCGAGTGCGTTCTGCAGAATGACCACGGCCGCCGCCTGGTCGACGACCCCGCGGCCCTTCCTGGAACCGACCCCTGAAGCACGCAGCCCCTGGGCCGCCGTGACGGTGCTCAACCGCTCGTCCACCAGGCGAACCGGTACGGGTGCGATGCGCTCGGCCAGGCCCTGTGCGAAGGTGCGCACCTTCTTCGCGGCCGGTCCTTCACCGCCGCTGAGCGAGCGGGGCAGACCGACGACGACCTCGATCGGCTCGTATTCCGCGACGATGGCGGCGAGCCGGCGCTGCGCGGCTGGAATGTCCCGTCCGGGGACGGTTTCCACCGGGGTGGCGAGGACCCCGTCGGGGTCGCACGAGGCGACCCCGATCCGGGCGTCCCCGACATCCACGGCGATACGCCGGCCGCGGCGCATGGGCTGAGCCTCCGTCACGTCATGCCTTCTCGGCGACGAGCCGCTCGACGGCGGCCACGGCGTCGTCGATCGCGGCAGGATTCTGGCCGCCGCCCTGGGCGACGTCGTCCTTGCCGCCACCGCCGCCGCCGAGCGTCTTGGCGGCCGTACGGACCAGCTCGCCGGCCTTGACGCCCCGGTCGCGGGCGGCCTCGCTGGTGGCGACCACGGTCAGCGGACGGCCCTTCGCCACGGTGAACAGGGCGACGACGGCCGGTCGGCCCTGGAGGCGGCCGCGCACATCGAGGACGAGCTTGCGCAGGTCGTCTGCGGAGGTGCCGTCGGGCACCCGGCCGGTGACCAGCGCCACGCCTCGTACGTCCTTGGCGCCCTCGGCGAGGCCCGCGGCGGCCTGGAGGACCTTCTCGGCGCGGAACTTCTCGATCTCCTTCTCCGCCTCGCGAAGCCGGCTCAGCATCCCGGCCACACGCTCGGGCAGTTCCTCGGAGCGGCCCTTGACCAGCTCGGTGAGCTGGTCGACGACCGTGGCCTCACGGGCGAGGAAGTTGTACGCGTCCATGCCCACCAGGGCCTCGACGCGGCGCACACCGGAGCCGATGGAGGATTCGCCGAGCAGCTTCACCAGACCGAGCTGCGAGGTGTTGTGGACGTGCGTGCCGCCGCACAGCTCCTTGGAGAAGTCGCCGATGGTCACGACGCGGACCCGCTCGCCGTACTTCTCGCCGAACTCGGCGATGGCGCCCTGCTTCTTGGCCTCGCTCATGCTCATCACCTCGGCGGTGACGTCGAGTTCGCGGCCCAGCACCTCGTTGATCCGCTGCTCGACATCGGTGAGCACGGCCGTGGGCACGGCACTCGGCGAACCGAAGTCGAAGCGGAAGCGGCCCGGGGCGTTCTCGGAACCGGCCTGGGCGGCGGTGGGGCCGAGTGCGTCGCGCAGCGCCTGGTGGGTGAGGTGCGTGGCACTGTGGGCGCGGGCGATGGCCCGGCGGCGGGTGACGTCGATCTCGGCGAACGCCGGGGCGCCGACGGTGACTTCACCGACCTGGACGACGCCCTTGTGCACGCTGACGCCCGGCACCGGCTGCTGGACATCCCGGACCTGGACGACCGCACCCGTGTCCAGCTTGATCCGGCCGGTGTCGGCCTGCTGGCCGCCGCCCTCGGCGTAGAACGGGGTGCGGTCCAGGACGACCTCGATCTCGTCGCCCTCGTGGGCGGCGGGCGAGGGAAGGCCGTCCACCAGGAGGCCGACGACGCGGGACTCGCCCGAGGTGTCGGTGTAGCCGATGAAGTCGGTGGCGCCGGAGGTGTCGGCGACCTCGCGGTACGCGGACAGGTCGGCGTGCCCCTGCTTCTTGGCCCTGGCATCGGCCTTGGCCCGCTCCCGCTGCTCCTTCATCAGACGGCGGAAGCCCTCTTCGTCCACCGACAGGCCCTGCTCGGCGGCCATTTCGAGGGTGAGGTCGATCGGGAAGCCCCAGGTGTCGTGGAGCAGGAAGGCCTTGTCGCCGGGCAGGACACTGCCGCCGGCGGCCTTGGTGTCGGAGACGGCGGTGTCGAGGATGTTGGTGCCGGTCTTCAGGGTCTTGAGGAAAGCGGCCTCCTCGCCCAGGGCCACCGTCTCGATGCGCTTGCGTTCCTCGACCAGCTCGGGGTACTGGGGGCCCATGGCCTCGATGACCGTGTCCACGAGCTCGCCGACGACGGGACGGTCGGCGCCGAGCAGGCGCATATTGCGGATGGCACGGCGCATGATGCGGCGCAGGACATAGCCGCGGCCCTCGTTGCCGGGAGTGACGCCGTCGCCGATGAGCATGACCGAGGTGCGCAGGTGGTCGGAGACCACGCGCAGGGAGACGTCGGACGCGGGGGCGGCGCCGTAGGCGACGCCAGTGAGTCCGGTGGCCTTGTCGATGACCATGCGCGAGGTGTCGATCTCGTACATGTTCTGGACGCCCTGGAGGATCATCGCCAGGCGCTCGAGGCCGAGGCCGGTGTCGATGTTCTTGTCGGGCAGCTCCCCGAGGATCGGGAAGTCCTCCTTGCCGGAGCCCTCGCCGCGCTCGTACTGCATGAAGACGAGGTTCCAGATCTCCACGTAACGCTCGTCGTTGACGGCCGGGCCGCCCTCGACGCCGAACTCGGGGCCGCGGTCGTAGTTGATCTCGGAACACGGTCCGCAGGGGCCCGGGACGCCCATGGACCAGTAGTTCTCCTTCATGCCCAGTCGCTGGATGCGCTCGATGGGCACGCCGATCACGTCGCGCCAGATCCGCTCGGCCTCGTCGTCGTCCTTGTAGACGGTGATCCAGAGCTTCTCCGGCTCCAGGCCGTAGCCGCCGTCCTCCACGGAGGAGGTCAGCAGCTCCCAGGCCAGCTTGATGGCGCCCTCCTTGAAGTAGTCCCCGAAGGAGAAGTTGCCGCACATCTGGAAGAAGGTGCCGTGCCGGGTCGTCTTGCCGACCTCTTCGATGTCGGGCGTCCGCACGCACTTCTGCACGCTGGTGGCCCGCGGGAACGGCGGCTTGACCTCACCCAGGAAGTACGGCTTGAACGGCACCATGCCCGCCGGGACCAGCAGCAGCGTCGGATCGTCCGCGATGAGCGACGCCGACGGCACGACGGTGTGCCCGCGCTCCTCGAAGAAGCGCAGCCAGCGGCGACGGATTTCAGCCGACTCCATCAGTGGTCCTCATTCCGGTTGTACGGGCGGCTCGGGCCCGGCGCCTCGGGTCGGCGCGGCGCGGGCAGTTCCCTGTCGTGGGGGTCCTGGGACTGCAACCCCAGGGCGCCGTTCAGTTCTTCCTCGCGCTGCGCCATACCGGCCTTGACGTCGAGGGCGAACTCCTTGAGCCGGTGGCCGGCCTCGACGGCCTTGTCCGCGGCCCGCGCGGCGAGGCTCTCCGGCGTGAGCTGCCGGAGCTTGCGGTTGACCTTCGTGGTGGCCCACACCCCGGCGGCCACGCCGGTGCTGAACCAGAACGTGCGGCGGAACATCGGTTGCTCAGGCCTTTCCGCCGCGGGCGCCGCGGCCGCCTCGCCGGGCGCGCGGCACGCTGCGTCCTACGATCACGGTACGGCGGCGTGCGGGTGGTTGCGCATCCTTGCGGCTCAGCGCCCGGCGCACCCCGTAGCCGAATGCCGCGACCTTGACCAGCGGCCCGCCGAAGGTGCTGGCGACGGTCGAGGAGAGCGCCGACGCGTTGGAGGTGACCTCCTGGACGTCGGTCGCGATCGCGTCGACCCGCTCGAGTTGGCTCTGCGCGGTCCGCACCGTCGCCGACGCCTCGCCGAGCAGCGGCACCGCCTGCTCGGAGACATCCGCGACGAGCCGGGTGGTCGCCCTGAGCACCTGCGCGAGCCTCACCAGCACCACGGCGAGGAACGACACCAGGATGGCCCAGAAGACGGCCACGAGGATACCGGCCACCTCTCCACCGGACACGATGCAACGCTCCCTGTAGACGTATCGGTCGCCGCCGGTCACGGGCGGTCTCTCCGGGAACGGCGGGGCAGATGTCGACCCTATCGCGCCGGGAGCACCGTCCCGTACCGGATTGCGGGTCGGCCCGGCGCACGGGGTTGACGAGACGGTCCCGTACGCATGACGGGCCGGCCCCGTCCAGGACGACCTAGGGGGACGGTCGGTCGGACCGGCAACGGCCGCTGTTCCGGTTTGTACGGTGCGCATATATGCGAGTACTCTCCGTGTGTCATGCGACGCTCCACGCGACAGGGCCCGGCCCCGTACGGCCTTCGCGAACCCGCCCCCGGCAACCTCCCCGCGGAACTGAATTCGTTCGTCGGCCGCAGGGCGGAACTGGCCGAAGTGGGACGGCTGGTGAAGCGGTCCAGGATCGTCACGGTGACCGGCGTCGGCGGGGTGGGCAAGACGCGGCTGACGCTGCGCGCGGCACAGCTGGGACAGGAGCGCTTCTCGGACGGCGTGTGGCTCGCCGAGCTCTCGTCCGTCCACGACCCGCATCTTCTGGAGCACGCGCTCGCCGAGGCGCTGGGGCTGGCCGCTCACGCTGCCAGGCCACCCCGGACCGAGGTCGCCGAGATGCTCGCCGACCGCCAACTCCTGCTTCTCCTCGACGGTTTCGAGCACATCTCCGAGGGCTGCGCGACCCTCGTCCGCGATCTGCTCAGGCGTGCACCGGGGCTCACCGTCCTGGCGGCGGGGCGGCGGCCGCTGGGCGTCCCGGGCGAGCAGATCTTCCCGCTGACCCCCATGCCCGCACCCGCACCGACGCGCTCCCCCTCGGCGGCGCCCCCGCCCGCCGGTGACGCCGCCACGCTCTTCGCCGAGCGTGCGGCCGCCGTCCTGCCCGGATTCGGGATCGCCGACGACAACCGGTGGGCTGTCGCCGAGTTGTGCCACCGGCTCGACGGCATCCCGCTCGCGCTGGAGCTGGCGGCCGGACGGCTGTGCGCACTGTCCCTGGAGCAGATGCTGCAGCGTCTCGACGACCGCTTCCGGCTGCTCACAGGCGGCGGTTGCGCCGCACTGCCGCGTCATCGCACGCTGCGCACCGCGATCGGCTGGAGCCATGAGCTGTGCTCCCCGGAGGAGCGGCTGCTGTGGGCCCGGCTCTCGGTCTTCGTCGGTCACTTCGACCTGGAGGCCGCCGAGTACGTCTGCTCGGGCACGGGCCTGGCCGCCGACGATCTCCTGGACGTGATCGCGGAGTTGGTGGCCCAGTCGGTCCTGATCCGCGAGGACACCGCGGCCGGCGTCCGCTACCGGATGCTGGAGACCGTCCGCGCGTACGGGGCGTGCTGGCTCGAGGCGATGGGCGACGCCACGCGGCTGCGCCGGCGCCACCGCGACTGGTATCTGGGACTGGCCACCTGGTGCGAGCTGGAGTGGTTCAGCCCGCGGCAGACGGAGGTGGCGGCCCGGATCGACGCGGAGCTCGGCAATTTGCGGGTCGCGCTCGAATTCAGCCTGGAGGGTGCGGAGGACGCGCACATCGGGCAGCACCTCGCGGGCAGCCTGTGGTTCTACTGGGTCGGCTGCGGTCATGTCGCGGAGGGACGCCACTGGCTCGACCGGGCGCTCGAGTTGGAGAGCGAGCACGAGGAGTCGCGGCTCAAGGCCCTGTGGGTGCTCGGCTATGTGGCGCTGCTCCAGGGCGATTCGGTCGGCGCGATCACGGCGCTCCAGGAGTGCAGCGGCGAGGCGGAGCGGACCGGCAACCGGCTCGCTGCGGCGTACGCGCTGCACCGCACCGGCTGCCTGGCGCTGGTCTCCGACGACATGCCGCGCGCCGAGGAACTGTTGCGCACGGCGCTTGAGCGCTACCGGGAGATCGGCGAGCTGAACAGCAATGTGCTGATGGGCCAGGTCGCCCTCGCCATCACGGTGGCCTTCCAGGGCGACCTGGCGGGTGCCGTCGCGCTGTGCGAGGAGGTCCGCCAGGTCTGCGAGGACCACGGCGAGCGCTGGACGCTGGCGTACGCGCTCTACGTCCTGGGGTACGCGGCCTGGACGCGGGGCGAGAGCACCGAGGCCCGCAGGCTGCTGGAGGAGTGTCTCGCCATCGACCACATCTTCCGGGATCTTGTGGGGGCCGTGACGGCTATCGAACTGCTCGCGCTGTTCACGGTCGCCGAGGGCGATCCCGAGGAGGCGGCGGTTCTTCAGGGAGCGGCGGGCCAGTTGTGGCGCTCGGTGGGGCTGCCGTTGTTCGGCTCGCGGTACTTCAACGCGCCGCATCAGGAGTGCGAGCAGCAGGCACGGGAAGCTCTGGGGACCGAGCGGTACGAGGAGTGCCTGTCGGAAGGGGCCCGCCTCGACCTGGACGCCGTGGTGGCGCGGGCGCGCCGTGGAAGCACCGACCCGCCGCGGGTGCCGGGGCAGCGCAGCGAGAAGCCGGGCGAATCGGCCCCGCCGGTGCACGAACCCGCCGCCTCCCCCTCCGTGACGGGCGGGGAGACGGCGGGCTGAGCGGTGCGCGCGGACACCCGTACGAGCCGGTGTCCGCGGGCGGGCGCCGGTGTGCGGGCGCACAAGGGGATGGCGCGAGGGCACACAAGGCGATGGTGCGAGGCGCACGAGGCGACGGTGTGTCGACGGGACGCGCGCATGGTGTGTCGACGGGACACGCGCTCGTGCGCTCCGAGCGCCTCGGTGAGTGTCTACGCCAGGATCAGCGGGCGTAGTACTCGACGACGAGCTGCTCGTCGCAGATCACCGGGACCTCCTTGCGGTTCGGCTCCCGGTCGAGGCGGAACGCGAGCGCCTTGAGGTTGACCTGCAGGTAACGCGGGGTCTCGCCGTCGGGGGCGTAGCCACCTTCGCGGGCAACCTGGAAGGGGTGCTTCTCCCGGCTGCGCTCGCGGACCATCACGACGTCGTCCGGGCTCACGCGGAACGAGGGCTTGTCGACCTTACGGCCGTTGACCTCGATGTGACCGTGGACGACCATCTGGCGGGCCTGGTAGATCGTGCGGGCGATGCCCGAACGCAGGACGAGCGCGTCCAGACGGCGCTCCAGCTCGACGATGAGTGCCTCGCCCGTCTTGCCGGTGACCTTCCGAGCGCGGTCATAGGCACGGACCATCTGCCGCTCGCTGATGTCGTACTGAGCGCGCAGACGCTGCTTCTCCAGCAGACGGACCTTGTAGTCGCTGTTCTGCTTGCGACCGCGGCCATGCTCGCCGGGCGGGTAGGGACGGGCCTCGAAGTACTTGACCGCCTTCGGCGTCAGGGCGATGCCGAGCGCCCTCGACTTCTTGACCTTGGGACGCGACTGGTTCACGTGGAACGAACCTCCGTGTAAGTTAGGTGAGGCTTACCTTAGCGGAGGAGAACGCATGTTTCGACCTGGGAGCCCCCTGCCCAGCACCGGCCGCGCCGCGGAATCGACGACGGACAGCGCAAGGCCGGGTCAGCCGCGCCCCTTGGACGAGACCCGGCAACCGACGGCCGCCGAGCGTGTACGAACCCTCGTGGAGTCGAACGCCTCGGCCGCCCTGTGCATTCCGGGTGCGGACCTCGACGAACTGGGCGCCGCAGCGCCCGCGGCACGCGCCGTCACACCGGACGGGGACGTGCTGCTGCTGGTGCCTGGGGACTCCCCCGCGGCTCGCGCCGCGGCCCACGCACAGGACGACGATCTGACGGCTGTGATTGAGATCACCGACGTCGCACCGGTCGCCGTACCCCATCGTATCCGGGGTCGCGGATGGGTCGGCGGCTGGCTCACTCCCGTCCGGAACGAGGACCGCGCGGACGCCGCGATCCTGCTCGCCGAACACCACCCGGTGGGCCGGATCCTGGGGATCGGTGAGTCCTTTCGGGAGAATCCGGGGCCCGGTGAACACGGCCGTCCCGCCTGGATGCTGCTGCGTCTGGAGATCGGCGAGGCGGCAGTCGACGATCTGTGGGGCGCGGAGTCCGTGGAGCCCGAGGAGTTCGCCGCGGCGGCCGCGGATCCGCTCGTGTGCCACGAGGCGGAGCTGCTGCAGCATCTCGCCGCCGCCCACAGCGAGCAGGTGCGCGGGCTGTGCTCACTGCTGGGCGAGCGCTCGGCCGGGGGCTGCGGGGTGCGGCAGCGGGCCGTGCCGGTGGCACTCGACCGGTTCGGGCTCCGCGTCCGGTTCGGCGGCGCCGACGACCGTCCCTTCGACGCCCGCTTCGACTTCCCCGAGCCGGTGGGGGACATCGCCGAGCTGCGACGTGCGATGCACCGGCTCTTCGAGGAGGCGCTCGGGAGCGAGTAGCGAGTGAGCCGGGCAGCCCCGGTGCGGAGGTCCGACCGCGGCGATGGTCTTGGAGCGCGGTCCGGGCGCCGCTCGACGTTGCTCCGGGGGGTAAACCGCGGCGGTTCGGAGCTCCGTGACCCCGTCGCCACGTCCACAGCACGCGGGTCCTGCGTCCGCGCTCCCGGTCAGCACGCGGTTCCTGCGTCCGCGCTCCCGGTCAGCCGCTGGCCGGGGGTTCGGACAGATCCCGGACGGTCCCTGCCGAGTGCGGGTCAAATGCCGTGCGGGGACGGTCAGTCGGACGCCGACGGGGTCCCGTCCGGGGCGCCCCCACTGCCGCCGTCCTTCCCGGCCGTGGTCGCGCTGCCGTCCCCCTGCGCCGCGCTCTTGCTGCCGCTCCCCTTCGCCCCGGCCGCAGGCGGGCCGTCCGCCTGGCGCGGGGGCGCCTCACCACGCAGGCGTGCCCGCACGCGGTCCACGACGTCGGCGTAGCGTGCCTCCGCCCCGTAGCGCGTCGGCTCGTAGTAGCGCTTGCCGTGGAGGGCGTCCGGGGCGTACTGCTGGGCCGCGATGGCGCCCGGCACATCGTGCGGATACACGTAGCCCTGGGCGTGGCCGAGCTTCTTGGCGCCCTTGTAGTGGCCGTCCCGCAGATGCGGGGGCACGGGCCCGGCCACTCCGGCCCGAACGTCGGCGAGCGCGGCGCCGATGGCGACCGTCGCGGCGTTGGACTTCGGCGCCAGAGCGAGGGCGATCGTGGCATGGCTCAGCGTGAGCGCCGCCTCCGGAAACCCGATCATGGCCACTGCTTGGGCCGCCGCCACGGCGGTCTGCAGCGCGGTCGGATCGGCCATGCCGATGTCCTCACTGGCCGAGATCATCAGCCGCCGCGCGATGAACCGCGGGTCCTCCCCCGCGTCAATCATCCGGGCGAGGTAGTGCAGGGCCGCATCGACGTCCGAGCCGCGAATGGACTTGATCAGAGCGCTCGCGACGTCGTAGTGCTGATCACCGTCGCGGTCGTACGTCGCGGCGGCGCGGTCGACGGCCTCCTCCAGCGACTGAAGGGTGACCTCCTCCTCACTCTTCGCAAGGGCCGAACCGGCGCCCGCCTCAAGGGCGGTGAGGGCCCGGCGGGCGTCCCCGCCCGCGATCCGCAGCAGATGGGCCTCGGCGTCCTGCGGAAGCCGGACCGCTCCACCGAGCCCGCGCTCCTCCTCCAGAGCCCGGTGGACGAGACCGCGCAGGTCCTCGTCGGTGAGCGGCTCCAGCGTCAGCAGCAACGAGCGGGAGAGCAGCGGGGAGATGACCGAGAAGTACGGGTTCTCGGTGGTCGCCGCGATGAGGGTGACCCAGCGGTTCTCCACGGCGGGCAGCAGGGAGTCCTGCTGGGCCTTGCTGAAGCGGTGGATCTCGTCGAGGAAGAGCACGGTCTCCTTGCCGTATCCGCCCGACGCCCGGCGGGCGCCGTCGATGACGGAGCGCACCTCCTTCACACCCGCGGTGATCGCCGACAGCTCCACGAAGCGCTTGTTGGTGGCCTTGCTGACGACATACGCCAGGGTCGTCTTCCCCGTGCCCGGCGGGCCCCAGAGGATCACGGAGGACGGGCCGGCGGGCCCGCCGTTCCCCTCGCCGACGAGTCGGCGCAACGGAGAACCGGGGCGCAGCAGATGCTGCTGCCCCACGACTTCGTCGAGGGTCCGGGGGCGCATCCGCACGGCGAGCGGACTGGCTGCCGGGTCCTTCTCGCGACGGTCCTCTTCGGCTGCGGTGAACAGGTCGGGCTCCACGTCCGGAAGCGTATGTCACCGGACTGACAACGCCCGGCCCGGTTCCGGGCCGGCCACCGGCGCCCCTGCCGCCCGGCTTCGGCCGCCGTCCGCCCGCGGGCGAGGGAGACAGCGGGCGCGCGGCAGCGGGGAGACAGCGGACGCGACGGCAGCAGGCGCGACGGCACCGGGCGGAGCGACGCGCTCGCACGCCCGAGGGCCGGGAACGACGGCGACGTCCCAGGCCCTCGGAGCGGAAATCGGAGTGAAGCTGCTGCGGTCGTTTTGGAGTGCCCCCGCCGGTGCTCAGCTCGTCCAGAACTCCCACCAGCGGGTCAGGATCATCATGCCGATGATCCCGGTCCAGACCACGGGCGGGACCCAGTGGAACTCCATCAGCCCGCTCCGCAGTCCCTCCGGCGCAGGGAGGAAGCGTCGCTCGATGTTGAACTTCGTGACGTAGCAGAACATCACGATCGTGGCGACCCAGGCCAGGCAGCACCACAGGCACAGGGAGCCGATGACGTACAGCGACTGGTACTGCAGCCAGCTGCAGAAGCCGACACCGAAGAGAGTGCCCGCGTTCAGCCCGAGCCAGAACCAGCGGCGGTGGCGGGCGCCCGCGACCAGTCCCATGCCGATCGCGATCACCATGCCGTAGGTGACCAGACCCAGCATGGGGTTGGGGAATCCGAAGGCGGCGGCCTGGTCGCTCTCCATGATGTTGCCGCAGGAGACGATCGGGTTGAGGCTGCAGCCCGGCGTGAAGGTCTTCCCGTCGACCTTCGCTTCGAGGATCTTGAATTTGTCGATCGTGATGACCCATGCCGCGAGCAGACCCGCCGCGCCCGTGATAACCAGCAGCCAGGCGAAACCCCGGCTGCTGCCGACGGCATCGCGGCTGCCGTGCTCCCGGTCGTCCCTCTCGGTGGACAGGTCGTCAACCACTGTCGTCGCCATATCGCCGTTTCCGTCGCTGCCGAAGATTTCGCCTGCCGGACACGCACATTGTGCCGCAGTTCGGGCGCCCGCAGGGCGTAGCCCACCGGACGAGTGACTGTGAGTGCCCATGGTTGCCCGGCAGGCGTTCGATCACCGTAAGGATCCACCCACCAGGCTCGCCGGGGAAGGCCCATGGCCCGTCATCCCCGCGCGCCCGGCAACGCAAAGGGCGGCCCGCCGCTCTCCGACGGGCCGCCCGTTGTGCCGCTTCAGACCAGCTTCCGCCGCAGCTCCGCGACGATCTCGCCCAGCGCCACCGGCGCTTGTTCACCGCTCTGCAGATCCTTGAGCTGCACCACGCCCTCCGCGAGATCGCGTTCACCGGCCACGATCGCGTACCGCGCTCCCGAACGGTTCGCGGACTTCATCGCGTTCTTCAGGCCTTTGCCGCCAAACGCGAAGTCGGCCGCGATCCCGGCCCTCCGCAGCTCGGTGATCACACCGAACAGCGTGCGCCGCGCCTCCTCGCCCAGCGGGACCGTGAACACCTGGGTGGATGCGGGAAGTTGGAGCTCGACGCCCTCGGCTTCCAGCGCCAGCACCGTACGGTCCACACCCAGTGCCCAGCCGACGGACGGCAGTTCCGGGCCGCCGATCATCTCCGACAGGCCGTCGTACCGGCCGCCGCCGCCCACCGCGGACTGCGAGCCGAGCCCGTCGTGGACGAACTCGAAGGTGGTCCGCGTGTAGTAGTCCAGTCCGCGCACCAGCTTGGGGTCGTCCTCGAACGCGACGCCGGCCGCGGTCAGCAGCTCGCGCACCTGCTCGTGGTACGCCTTGCACGCCTCGCACAGGTGGTCCCGCATCATCGGCGCGCCGGTGAGCTGCTTCTGCACCGCCTCCCGCTTGTCGTCGAGCACGCGCAGCGGGTTGATGTCGATCCGCCGGCGGGTGTCCTCATCGAGGTCGAGGCCGCGCAGGAACTCCTGGAGCGCGGCGCGGTAGACCGGCCGGCAGTCCTTGTCGCCCAGCGAGTTGAGGAGCAGCCGGAAGTTCCGCAGACCCAGCGACCTGTACGCGTCGACCGCCAGGATGATCAACTCGGCATCCAGCGCCGGGTCCTCGGCACCGATCGCCTCCGCCCCGACCTGCGAGAAGTGGCGGTAGCGCCCCTTCTGCGGCCGCTCATAGCGGTAGTACGAGCCGGAGTACCAGAGCTTCACGGGCAGATTGCCCGCTTTGTGGAGATTCGCCTCCAGGGCCGCGCGCAGTACGGACGCGGTGCCCTCCGGGCGCAGCGCCAGCTCGTCACCGCCCTTGGTGGTGAGGGTGTACATCTCCTTGGTCACGATGTCGGTGGACTCCCCGACACCGCGCGCGAAGAGCTCCACGCTCTCGAACCCGGGGGTCTCCACATAGCCGTACCCGGCACGCCGCAGCGGCGCGGCAAGAGCCTCCCGTACGGCGAGGAACGTCTCGGACACGGGCGGGATCAGGTCGTACGTACCCTTGGGGGCCTTGAAGGTGCTCACGGAAGAAGTCGTCACATTCCTCGTCGCGGAGCGGCAGTTCCGCCGCCTCCGAGGCCGGCCGCCACCTCCCGCAGGAACGGGTTGGTGGCGCGCTCGCGGCCGATGGTCGTCTGGGGGCCGTGGCCGGACAGCACCACGGTCGAGTCGTCGAGCGGCAGGCACACGCGACCCAGCGACTCGAGGATCTCGGCGTGGTCGCCGCCGGGCAGGTCGGTGCGTCCGATGGAGCCGGCGAACAGCAGGTCTCCCGAGAAGAACACCGGCGGGATGTCGGCGCTCTCGGGCAGCCGGAAGGTCACCGACCCCTTGGTATGACCGGGCGCGTGCGCGACCGTGAACTCCATGCCCGCCAGCTTCAGTCCGGAGCCGTCCGACAGCTCCCGTACGTCGTCGGGCTCGCCGATGGTCAGGTCCCCCAGCAGCGGCAGTCCGATCGACCGGCCCAGCGCCTTCTCCGGGTCGCTCATCATGTAGCGGTCCTCGGGATGGATCCAGGCAGGGACGTCGTGGGCACCGCACACCGGGACGACCGAGGCGACATGGTCGAGATGGCCATGGGTGAGGACGACGGCGACGGGCTTCAGTCGGTGCTTCTTCAGCGTCTCCTCGACCCCTTCGGTGGCCTCGTGGCCCGGGTCGATGATCACGCACTCCTCACCTGCGGCGGGGGCGACCAGGTAACAGTTGGTCCCCCAGGCTCCGGCAGGGAACCCGGCAATCAGCACGATCGTTCCTCAGTGTCGTCCGGCATCAGCAATCTGAGCAGTTCAGAGCCTACCGGCGGCGCACGGCGCACAGCGAACCCGTATTACCGTACGACTCACATCACGCCCGCAAGGCGTACGACGCATGCGAGGGAGAGGACCCGGTGGCAACGAAGGACCAGCGGCGGCGGCAGCTCGCCCGGGAGAAGTTCCAGCGGCAGCAGCAGCGACGTGCCGTGCAGCGGCGCAGGACACGGCTGCGCAATGTCGTGCTCGCGGGGGGCCTTGCGGCCGTACTGGCGGCGGGCGCCGCGGCGTACGCGATGACCGGCTTCGGCGGCGAGGACGAGAAGAGCGACAGCGCCGCCCCCTCCTCCTCCCCCACCGCCAAGGATCCCTGCGCGGAGCCCGCCAAGGGCTCCCCGGGCACGCAGCAGTGGAAGAAGGAACCGCCGCTGACGATCGACAAGTCAGCCGCGTACACGATGAAGCTGGAGACGACCTGCGGTGACATCGACATCGCGATGGACGCCGCCAAGGCCCCGCGCACGGTGAACTCCTTCAACTTTCTGGCGGGCAAAGGATACTTCGACCACACCAGATGTCACCGCCTGACCACGCGTGGTATCTACGTGCTGCAGTGCGGTGACCCGAAGGGCACCGGGCAGGGCGGCCCCGGCTACACGATCCCGGACGAGAACCTCAAAGACCCGAAGCTCAAGGGCAAGGTCTACCCGGCGGGCACGGTCGCGATGGCGAACCAGTACAACGCCCAGTCGGGGCAGGGGCGGAACAGCGGCGGCAGCCAGTTCTTCCTCGTCTACCAGGACAGCCGGCTACCGCCCGACTACACCCCGTTCGGTACCATCACCGGCGGCGAGGACGTCCTCAAGAAGATCGCCGATGCCGGAGCCACCCCGCGGGACGCCGCGCAGAACACCGCGCCCAACGCGACAGTTGTGATCGACAGGGCCACCGTGAGCAAGTCCTGACGGGCGCGTGAGCAAGTCCTGACACGCGCGAACGTCAAATTTCGGTCGTGCTGGATGCGGACAGCCGACCCATGGTTCGCCTATGTTGGCGGTGACGAAACTGTGGACGATGCCCGTGGGCCTGCACCCCTGCGCGAGCATCATGTGGAGGAGGCGCTGTGACCAGCGACCCATGGGGACGCGTCGACGAGGCGGGGACCGTGTACGTGCGGACGGCCGACGGCGAGAAGGTCGTCGGATCGTGGCAGGCAGGGTCTCCCGAGGAAGCACTCGCCTACTTCGAGCGCAAGTACGACGGGCTGGTCGTCGAGATCGGCCTCCTCGAGCGCCGCGTGCGGACCACCGATCTGTCCACGAAGGACGCCACCACCGCGATCGAGCACCTGCGTGAGCAGGTGGACGCGCACCACGCGGTCGGTGACCTGGACGCGCTCAAGCAGCGCCTCGACAAGCTCACCGGCGAGGTCGACTCGCGCCGGGAACAGCGCAAGGCGGCCAAGGCGCGGCAGAGCGAAGAGGCCCGCAGGGCCAAGGAGGAGCTGGTCGCCGAGGCCGAGGAGCTGGCCGCGAGCGAGCAGTGGCGGGCCGCCGGAGAGCGGCTGCGCGCACTGGTCGACACCTGGAAAAGCCTGCCTCGCCTGGACCGGAAGACCGACGACGAGCTCTGGCACCGGTTCTCGCACGCACGCTCGGCGTTCTCCAAGCGCCGCAAGGCGCACTTCGCGGCGCTGGACGCGCAGCGCGAGGAGTCCCGGCGTATCAAGGAGAAGCTCGTCGCCGAGGCCGAGGAGCTGTCCGGGTCCACCGACTGGGGCCCGACCGCGGCGCGGTACCGCGAGCTGATGCAGGACTGGAAGGCCGCGGGGCGTGCGCAGCGCGAAGCGGAGGACGACCTGTGGAACCGCTTCCGCGGCGCCCAGGACATCTTCTTCCAGGCGCGGGGCGAGGTCTTCGCCGAGCGTGACGCGGAGCAGCGGGAGAACCTGGACCGCAAGGAGGAGCTGGCGGCCGAGGCCGAGAAACTGCTCCCGGTCACCGACCTCAAGGCGGCGCGGGCCGCCTTCCGCTCGATCAATGAGCGGTGGGAGGCCATCGGCCACGTACCGCGCGATGCCCGCCCCAAGGTCGAGGGCCGGATGCACACGGTGGAGCGTGCCCTGGAGGACGCCGAGGAGAGCGAGTGGCGGCGTACGAACCCTGAGGCGCGGGCCCGCGCCGAGGGCCTCACCGGCCAGCTCCAGGCCGCCGTCGACAAGCTGCGCCAGCAGGTCGACCAGGCCCGGGCCGCGGGCAACAACGCCAAGGCGGACAAGCTCTCGCAGGAGCTGGAGGGCCGCCAGGCGCTGCTCGACCAAGCGCTCAAGGGCCTGCAGGAGTTCGGTGGTTGATCCCTGACCGCCTCTGACACCGGCGGCCCCGGCGCCGAGCGCCGGGGCCGCTTCGTATCGGGACCACAGATCCGTTACGGCCTGCGGGCCGAGGTCACGCGGTACACGTCGTAGACGCCCTCCACACCACGTACCGCCTTCAGCACATGGCCGAGGTGCTTCGGGTCGCCCATCTCGAAGGTGAAGCGGGACGTGGCGACCCGGTCGCGGGAGGTCTGGACCGCCGCGGACAGGATGTTGACGTGCTGGTCGGACAGAACGCGGGTGACGTCCGAGAGGAGCCGGGAGCGGTCCAGCGCCTCGACCTGGATGGCGACCAGGAAGACCGAGGACTGTGTGGGGGCCCACTCGACCTCGAGGATGCGCTCGGGCTGCTTGGACAGCGAATCGACGTTGACACAGTCGGCGCGGTGCACGGATACGCCGTTGCCGCGAGTGACGAACCCGATGATGGGGTCGCCGGGCACGGGCGTACAGCAGCGGGCGAGCTTGACCCATACGTCGTCGACGCCCTTGACGACCACGCCCGGGTCCGCGCTGGACCGGCGCTTGGTACGGCGTTGGATCGGCGGCGCGGTCTCGGCGATGTCCTCATTGGCTGCCTCCTCGCCGCCGAGGGCCTGCACCAGCTTCTGCACGACGTTCTGCGCGGAGACATGGCTCTCACCGATCGCCGCGTAGAGCGCGGAGATGTCGGGGTAGCGCATCTCGTGCGCGAGCGTCACGAGCGAATCGCCGGTCAGGATCCGCTGGATCGGCAGGTTCTGCTTCCGCATGGCCCGCACGATGGCGTCCTTGCCCTGCTCGATCGCCTCGTCACGGCGCTCCTTGGAGAACCATGCGCGGATCTTGTTGCGGGCGCGCGGGGACTTGACGAAGCCCAGCCAGTCGCGGGACGGACCCGCACCGGGCGCCTTGGAGGTGAAGACCTCCACCAAGTCGCCGTTGTCCAGGGTCGATTCGAGCGGGACGAGCCGGCCGTTGACCCGTGCTCCTATCGTGCGGTGGCCGACCTCGGTGTGCACCGCGTACGCGAAGTCCACGGGGGTGGCGCCTGCCGGGAGCGCTATGACGTCGCCCTTGGGCGTGAAGACGAACACCTCGTTGCGGGAGAGGTCGAAGCGCAGCGACTCCAGGAACTCGCCCGGGTCCTCGGTCTCCTTCTGCCAGTCGAGCAACTGCCGCAGCCACGCCATGTCGTTGATGGCGTCGTCCTTGCCGGCCTTGCCCTTGGGCGCGTCGCTGCGGACCTTGGACGCGCCCGCCACCGCCTCCTGCTTGTACTTCCAGTGGGCGGCGATGCCGTACTCGGCGCGGCGGTGCATGTCGAAGGTGCGGATCTGGAGTTCAACGGGCTTGCCGCTGGGCCCTATCACCGTCGTGTGCAGCGACTGGTACATGTTGAACTTGGGCATCGCGATGTAGTCCTTGAACCGGCCGGGCACCGGATTCCACCGTGCGTGGATGGTCCCGAGCGCCGCATAGCAGTCGCGGACGGTGTCGACGAGGACGCGGATGCCGACCAGGTCGTAGATCTCCGCGAAGTCCCGGCCGCGGACGATCATCTTCTGGTAGACGGAGTAGTAGTGCTTCGGGCGGCCGGTCACGGTCGCCTTGATCCGGGCGGCACGCAGATCGCTCTGCACCTGGTCGGTGACCACCGCCAGATACTCGTCGCGCTTGGGTGCCCGCTCGGCGACGAGCCGCACGATCTCGTCGTACATCTTGGGGTAGAGGATCGCGAACGCGAGGTCCTCCAGCTCCCACTTGATGGTGTTCATGCCCAGCCGGTGCGCCAAGGGGGCGTAGATCTCCAGGGTTTCGCGGGCCTTCTTCTCCTGCTTCTCCCGCTTGAGATAGCGCATGGTGCGCATGTTGTGCAGGCGGTCCGCCAGCTTGATGACCAGGACGCGCGGGTCCTTGGCCATGGCGACGACCATCTTGCGTACGGTCTCGGCCTGCGCGGCCTCGCCGAACTTGACCTTGTCCAGCTTGGTGACGCCGTCGACGAGCAGGGCGACCTGCTCGCCGAAGTCGCGGCGCAGGGTGTCCAGGCCGTACTCGGTGTCCTCGACGGTGTCGTGCAGGAGGCCCGCCATCAGCGTCGCCGGATCCATCCCGAGCTCGGCGAGGATGGTGGTCACGGCGAGGGGGTGCGTGATGTACGGGTCGCCGCTCTTGCGCTTCTGGCCGCGGTGCCAGCGCTCGGCGACCTGGTACGCCTTCTCGATCTGGCGCAGCGTCCCCGACTCGATCTTCGGGTCGTTGCTCCGGACGATGCGCAGCAACGGCTCGAGCACCGGGTTGTACGGGCTGGAGCGCTGCACACCGAGGCGGGCCAGACGGGCGCGTACGCGGTTGGAGGAGGCCGATCTGGCTGCCGGGCCCTGCGTCGGGCGTCCGGCAGCGGAGGAGCCGGTGGCTGCGGCGACGGCACCGGCCGGACGCTCGCCTGCGGACGACTGCGGGCCTGAGGCGGGAGCCTGCGTGGCCGGGGTGCTGGGGGCCTCGGAGGCGGTCTCGGCAGACCCGTCTCCGGCCGCGGCGGCCTCGGCCGCGGGCTGCTCCGGTTGCGCGGCGGTCAGCGGCTGAGCCTTGTCGGGCAAGAGCACTCCTCGGGTGTGCCCCTCCTCGCGAGGGCATGCCAGGAGGGATCGTCCGGCCTCCGATCAGGACCGGAGAATCTCCATGGTATCGACCCGAGGCGTGAAGCAAGTCGGCAGTCCGTCACCGGCGCACGACCGAGGGGCGGGCGCCCGGTTGTCCCGGGTGCCCGCCCCTTCGCGCCGCGATGCGCTCCTACGGTCCGTGTGCGCCCTGTCTCACACCGTGATCAGGGCTTCGAGCGGAGCGCCGCCCAATGCCCGCCGAACGCGGTCGCGGCCGGAGAGGAAGCCCAGCTCCAGCAGGACTGCGATGCCGGCGATCCCGGCCCCGGCGCGGCGGATCAGCTCGAGCGAGGCCTCGGCCGTACCGCCCGTGGCCAGCACGTCGTCAATGACCATGACCCGGTCGCCCGGCACGAGGTCCTCCGCGTGCACCTCGATCTCGGCAGTGCCGTACTCCAGCTCGTACGCCTGACTCAGGGTCGCGCCGGGCAGCTTGCCCGCCTTGCGCACCGGGACGAAGCCCAGCCCGGCCCGGAGCGCCGCTGGGGCGGCCAGGATGAACCCGCGCGCCTCCAGGCCCACGACCTTCGTGGCGCCGTTGCGGACGCACAGCTCCGCGAGCGCCTCGGTGAGGGCCCCGAAGGCCGCCGGGTCGGCGAGCAGCGGCGTGATGTCCTTGAACAGCACCCCGGGCTTGGGATAGTCCGGCACGTCCCGGATACGGGCGAGAAGCAGATCCTTCAGCGCCTCCTGCTCCACGGCGGTCACCGGCGCTTGCCCGACGGACGGCCGCGGCGGCCTCCGCTACGGGGCGTCGGACTGCTGCGCTGGCCGACCACGGCCGCCTCGCCGTCGAGACCGTCGCCCGGCGCCGCGTCCCGTGGCGAGTCCTCCGGCTCGTTCTCCGCCTTGGCGGCGGCGGAGGCGCGCTTGGCCCGCACACGCTTGGCCAGGGCCTTCATCTTCGGCTCGCGCTCCTTGAGGTCGGCGACCAGCGGGGTGGCGATGAAGATCGACGAGTACGCACCGGCGGCCAGGCCGACGAACAGCGACAGCGAGATGTCGTTCAGCATGCCGCCACCGAGTACACCGCCACCGATGAACAGCAGGCCCGCGACGGGCAGCAGTGCGACGACCGTGGTGTTGATGGAGCGGACCAGGGTCGCGTTGAGGCTGCGGTTGGCGATCTCGCTGTAGGTGTAGCGGGTCTGCTTGGTGATGCCTCTGCTGGCTTCCTTCAGACCGTCGAAGACGACGACGGTGTCGTAGAGGGAGTAGCCGAGGATGGTCAGCAGACCGATCACGGTGCCCGGGGTGACCTCGAAGCCGACGAGGGCGTAGATGCCAACGGTGATCGTGAGGTCGTGGATCAGGGCGACGAGAGCGGCCAGCGCCATGCGCCACTCGAAGGCGATGGCGAGATAGACCACCACCAGCGCCATGAAGACACCGAGGCCCAGCCAGGCCTTGTTGGCGATCTGCTCGCCCCAACTCGGGCCGACCAGCTCGGCGTTGATGTCCTGCGCCTGGACGCCGAAGTCCTTCGCCAGCTCCTCGCGGATCTTGTCGGCCTGCTCGGTCTCGACCTCGCTGATCTGGATGCGGAGGCTGTCCTTGCCGAGCTGCTGCACGATCGCCTGGTGCCCGGACGCGCTCTCGGCCTCCTCCTGCGCCTCGGCCACCGAGACGCTGGTCCTGGGAGTGGTGAAGACCGCGCCGCCGGAGAACTCGATGCCCATGTTCAGGCCGCGGACCCCGAGCCCGACGATGGCGGTGATGGTGATCAGGACGGACAGGCCGTACCAGATCATCCGCTTGCCGACGAAGTCGTAGCCGACCTCACCGCGGTAGAGCCTGGCGCCGATATTGCCCAGTCGCGACATCTCACGCCTCCTTGGGGTCGGTCGGAACGCCGGGGGTACGACGGCTGCGGCGCAGAGGGGGTTTGGCACCGAGCCGCTTCGGGTCCAGACCGGACCAGGGATGGCCGCTCGCGAAGAACTTCCGGCGGGCCAGCAGCGTCATCAGCGGCTTGGTGAAGAGGAACACCACGACCACGTCGAGCAGCGTGGTGAGGCCGAGCGTGAAGGCGAAGCCCTGCACCTTGCCGACGGTGACGATGAAGAGCACGGCCGCGGCGAGGAACGACACGAAGTCGGACACCAGGATGGTGCGCCGAGCGCGCGGCCAGCCGCGCTCGACCGCGGGGCGGAGCGTGCGGCCCTCACGGATCTCGTCGCGGATGCGCTCGAAGTACACGATGAACGAGTCCGCGGTGATACCGATCGCCACGATCGCACCGCAGACCGCCGGCAAGTTGAGCGCGAAGCCGATGCCGGGACCGAGCAGCGTCATGATCGTGTACGTGAGGGCCGCGGAGACCATCAGGCTCAGCACCGCGACGAACGCCAGGCCGCGGTAGTACACCACCAGGTAGATGACCACCAGCGCGAGGCCGATGGCACCGGCGATCAGACCGGCATGGAGCTGCTCACCACCTAGTGCGGCGGAGACCGTGGTGACGCTGGACTCCTCGAACGTCAGCGGCAGCGCACCGTACGACAGGACGTTCGCCAGGTCCTCGGCGCTCTGCTGGGTGAAGTTGCCGGAGATCTCGGCGTTGCCACCGGTGATCGCGTTGTCGACGCCGGGCGCAGAGACGACCTCGCCGTCCAGGACGATCGCGAACTGGTTCTGCGGCTGCTGCTTGCCCGCCAGCTTGCCGGTGGAGTCCGCGAACTTCTTCGCGCCCTTGTCGTTGAAGTCCAGCGTCACGACCCAGCCGGAGCCGCGGGTCTGGTCGAACTGGGCCTTGGCGTCGTCGACGTCGACGCCCTCGACGTCCGCCGGGCCGAGCGCGTACTTCACCGACCCGTCTTCCTCGCAGGCGACGGTGGGCTCGCCGGGCCTGCTGCCCTGGCCGGCCTGAGCGCGCTTCTCGGGCGTGGAGCAGTCCAGCGCGTTCAGCTTCTTCTGCAGGTCGGCCGGGATGGCGGCGCCGGGCTGCGGCTGGGGGGCCGGCGGCTGGGACTGGGAGGGCTCACCGGAACCGGGGGGAGAGGGGGCCGCCTCGGCGACGTCGCCCTGCGGCGCGCCTTCGGCCTTCTTCGGGTCGCCGTCGGCCTTCAGCGCGTCGGTCACGGCACGGCCCTGGGTGGTGGGGCCGGAGGAGGGCTCGTTCGAGGGCTTGGCCTGCTGTCCGCTCTTCTTCTGGTCCCCGCCCTTGGCCTTGTCCGGAGCCTTGGGACTGGTGCTGGGCTCGGGGGTCTTGCTGCCCTGGGCGACGGTCAGAACGGGGCGGAAGAAGAGCTGGGCGGTGGTGCCGACCTGCTCGCGCGCCTGCTTCTCGTTCGTCCCCCGCGGGATGTTGACGATGATGTTCTGATCGCCCTGCGTCTGGACCTCGGCCTCGGAGACACCCAGACCATTGACGCGACGCTCGATGATCCCGACCGCGGTGTTCATGTTGGTCGGGTTGATCGCGTTCTTCTCACCGGGCTGGTTCTTGGCGGTGAGCGTGATGCTCGTACCGCCCGCGAGGTCAATGCCCAGCCGCGGCTTGGTGTGCCCGGAGAGGAACATCCCCCCGGTGAGCGCCACCAGGGCGATCAGAATCAGCGCCAGGGCGCGCCCCGGCCTGCCCTGTGCCCCGGAGGGCTTACGGCCCTTCTTCGGTGCTGCCACCTTCTCGTTTCTCCCTGTCCAACCGCCTCCGCATCAGGTGTGCGGAGGCGGCCACGAAGTCTTGTGGGACGGCGCCCCGCCGCTGCCTGACCGTCCTGGGACCGCGCCGGGCACCCCCGTGGATGCGGCGCGGTCCCGGGGCCGGCTACTTCGCGTCGGCGTCGCCGTCCTTCTTGCCGTCCTTGGCCTCGGCGGCACCCTTGGTGCCGGCCGCCGCGTCGGTGTCGGCCTCGGCGTCCTCGTCGGACTTGCCGAGGTCGATGCGCGGCTTGTCGCCGTCGGCCGGGGCGGCCTCGTCGGAGATGAGCGAGGAGGCGTCGTCCGGGACGACCGGGCCGTCGGTCTTCACGGGACCGTCTGCCTTGAGGTCGTCGTCGGGCTCGATGCCGTGGACGATGCGGTTGTACTCGGCGTCGTCGAGAACGGCGCCGACGGAGTTCTTCGCATAGATCGCGTGGACGCCGGGGGCGACCTCGAGAAGAACGGTGTCGTCGCCGACCTCCTTGACCGTGGCGTACATGCCACCGATCGTGCGGATGCCGGTGCCGGGCTGCATCTGGTCACGCATCTGTGCGGCCTGGCGCTGCTTGTTCTTCGCGGACCGGGTCATCAGGAACATGGCCCCGATCAGCACGAGGAACGGGAGGAAGAGACCGACGTTATTCACGGGACGAGGTTTCCTTCGCACGACCGCACGGGAGCGGCCTGGTATTCGGGGGTGGGCGAGCCATCGACAAAGACGGCATCGGCGGAGTCTAAGCGAGTCCGCACCAGAGGAACAACGTTCAGCATGGCACCCGGGTTCCGCGCTCGGCGAGTCCCCGCGCCGTAACCCGGCGGTCACACCCCGAACAACCCCTGCTGCCCCGGCGCCCCACCGCTCTGCTGCGGGGGTACGAGGCCCAGGTGCTGCCATGCCGCGGGTGTCGCGATCCGCCCGCGCGGCGTACGGGCCAGGAGCCCCTCCCGTACGAGGAAGGGTTCGGCGACCTCCTCGACGGTCTCCCGCTCCTCGCCCACAGCGACCGAGAGCGTGGACAGACCGACCGGCCCGCCGTTGAACAGCTTGAGCAGGGCGCCGAGCACGGCGCGGTCGAGGCGGTCCAGTCCGCGGGCGTCGACCTCGTACACCCCGAGGGCCGCGGCGGCCACCTCGCGGGTGACGACGCCGTCCGCCTTGACCTGGGCGTAGTCGCGCACCCGGCGCAGCAGGCGGTTGGCGATGCGCGGGGTGCCCCGGGAGCGGCCGGCGATCTCGGCGGCCCCCTCGGCCTCGATGGTGACTTCGAGCAGCCGGGCGGAGCGGTGGAGTACGCGCTCCAACTCCTCCGGCTCGTAGAACTCCATGTGCCCGGTGAAGCCGAACCGGTCGCGCAGCGGAGGCGGCAGCAGCCCGGCCCGCGTAGTGGCGCCGACCAGTGTGAAGGGCGGGAGTTCCAGGGGGATGGCGGTGGCTCCGGGGCCCTTGCCGACGATCACGTCGACGCGGAAGTCCTCCATCGCCATGTAGAGCATCTCCTCGGCGGGGCGGGACATCCGGTGGATCTCGTCGAGGAAGAGCACCTCGCCCTCGGTGAGGGAGGAGAGGATGGCGGCCAGGTCTCCGGCGTGCTGGATGGCCGGACCCGAGGTGATCCGGATCGGGGCGCCCATCTCGGCTGCGATGATCATGGACAGGGTGGTCTTGCCGAGGCCCGGGGCGCCGGAGAGCAGGACGTGGTCGGCGGTCGCGCCGCGGGCGCGCGCCGCCCGCAGTACGAGGTCCAGTTGCTCGCGCACCCGCTCCTGGCCGATGAACTCCTCGAGGTCCTTCGGACGCAGGGCGGCCTCGACCGCCTGGTCCTCACCGTCGGCGGCGGGGCCCACCAGGCGGTCCGCGCCGTCTTCCCAGTTCAACTCGTCGCTCCTTGGCTGTCGTTGTCGGCTGTGCGCCCGCGGCTCGGTCCGCGGGTCATCCCCTGCCCGACTCGCGCAGGCGTCACCGGGCCCGGTTCAGGGTCTGCAGGGCCGCGCGCAGGAGCTGGGGGACGGGCGGGGGCGGGCCGTCCCCGGCTTCGGCCCGGGGGGCAACGGCGGCGACCGCGTCGTCCGCCTCGCGCGGGGCGTACCCCAGGCCGACGAGCGCGGTGTGGAGCTGGTCGCGCCAACCCGCCGCTTTCGCCGCGGGCGCGGCGGCCTGGACCGCGCCGGCCGGCGCTCCGAGCCGGTCCTTCAGTTCGAGCAGCAGCTTCTGGGCACCCTTCTTGCCGATGCCGGGGACCGCGGTGAGCGCCTTCTCGTCCCCCGTGGCCACCGCGCGCCGCAGGGCGTCCGGCGAGTGCACGGCGAGCATGGACTGCGCGAGCCGCGGGCCGACGCCGCTGGCGGTCTGCAGCAGTTCAAAGGTCTGCCGCTCGTCGTCGTCCGCGAAGCCGTAGAGCGTGAGCGAGTCCTCGCGGACGACCAGGGAGGTGGCGAGCCGCGCGGGCTGTCCGAGGCGGAGCCCGGAGAGGGTGTCCGGGGTGCACTGGACCGCGAGGCCGACACCGCCGACCTCGACGACCGCGGTGTCCGGGGCGAGAGCGGCGACGGGGCCGCTGACGAAGGCGATCATCGGACGGTGCCCTTCGGGGTCGGCGGGATACGGGACGGCGCGGAGCGGCGGGCCGCCGCGTGCGCCTGCTGGAGCCGGTTCATCGCCGGGCTGCGCCAGATGTGGCAGATGGCGAGCGCGAGGGCGTCCGCCGCGTCGGCGGGGCGCGGCGGGGCGTCCAGCCGCAGGAGACGGGTCACCATCGAGCCCACCTGTGCCTTGTCGGCGCGGCCGTTGCCGGTGACGGCGGCCTTCACCTCGCTGGGGGTGTGCAGGGCGACCGGGAGCCCGCGACGCGATGCGCACAGCATCGCCACGGCGGCGGCCTGGGCGGTGCCCATGACGGTGCGGACGTTGTGCTGGCTGAACACCCGCTCCACTGCGACGCATTCGGGCCGGTGCTCCTCCAGCCACCGCTCGACGCCGCGCTCGATCTCCAGCAGGCGCTCGCCGACGCCCGCCTCCGCCGGGGTCCGTACGACGCCGACACCGAGCATCGTCAGCGGCCGGCCCGCCACGCCCTCGACCACGCCGATGCCGCACCGGGTCAGCCCCGGGTCCACGCCGAGCACCCGCACCGCGGCCCTCCCCTCGCGTCTAGCGCATCCGTTCCTGCGTTCCCGCAGGCTATCGGGCCTCGCTGACAACTCCCGCAATACGGCGGCGGGCCGGCCGGGCATGTTGCCCTGCCGGCCCACTGCCGTACGACTGTTGACCCCGTGGGTGACCCGCTGTCAGGCCTCGACCTTCTCCATGATGTCGTCGGCGACATCGAAGTTGGCGAAGACGTTCTGCACGTCGTCGCTGTCCTCCAGAGCGTCGATCAGCTTGAAGATCTTGCGCGCGCCGTCCTCGTCGAGCTCCACCTGCATGGTGGGGACGAAGTTGGCGTCCGCCGAGTCGTAGTCGATGCCCGCCTCCTGGAGCGCGGAGCGCACCGAGACGAGGTCGGTCGCCTCGCTGAGGACCTCGAAACTCTCACCGAGGTCGTTGACCTCCTCGGCCCCCGCGTCGAGAACCGCGGCCAGGACGTCGTCCTCGCCCAGCGAGTTCTTCGGGACGATCACTACGCCCTTGCGGTTGAAGAGGTACGACACCGAACCCGGGTCCGCCATCGAGCCGCCGTTACGGGTCATGGCGACGCGCACGTCCGAGGCGGCGCGGTTGCGGTTGTCGGTGAGGCACTCGACGAGCACCGCGACGCCGTTGGGGCCGTAACCCTCGTACATGATCGTCTCGTAGTCGGCACCGCCGGCCTCGAGACCCGCGCCGCGCTTGACCGCGGAGTCGATGTTCTTGTTCGGCACCGACTGCTTCTTCGCCTTCTGGATGGCGTCGTAGAGCGTCGGGTTGCCGTCAGGGTCCGCCCCGCCCATACGGGCCGCGACCTCGATGTTCTTGATCAGCTTCGCGAAGAGCTTGCCGCGCTTGGCGTCGATCACGGCCTTCTTGTGCTTCGTCGTAGCCCATTTAGAGTGGCCGGACATCCGCCTGTCTCCTTCACGTAACCCATTCCTGGACCAACACCGGTGATCCTACCGGGATCGGTTCAACCGCCGTTGCGCACCGTGTCCACGAACAGCCGGTGAACGCGGTGGTCGCCAGTGAGTTCCGGGTGGAAGGACGTCGCGAGCACATGCCCCTGACGCACGGCGACGATGTGATCCTCGTGCGTGGCCAGGACCTCCACGTCCCCGCCGACGGACTCCACCCACGGGGCACGGATGAAGACGCCTTCGACCTCGCCGCCCTGGATGCCGGTGAAGTCCACGGCGGCCTCGAAGGACTCGTTCTGCCGCCCGTAGGCGTTACGGCGCACGATCATGTCGATGCCGCCGAGCGTCTCCTGGTCGTCCCGGCCGTCCAGCAGCTTGTCCGCCAGCATGATCATGCCGGCGCAGGTGCCGTACGTGGGCAGGCCGCCGCGGATCCGCTCGCGCAGCGGCTCCAGCAGGCCGAAGGTGATCGCCAGCTTGGACATGGTGGTCGACTCGCCCCCGGGGATCACCAGGCCGTCGATCTCGGCGAGTTCCCCGGCCCGGCGGACCGGGTGGGCCGAGGCGCCGGACTCGGCGAGCGCGGCGAGGTGCTCGCGGACGTCGCCCTGGAGGGCGAGGACGCCGATGACTGGGGTGGACACGGGAGAAGACCTCTCAGCGGTGCGGTTGTTGTGTCAGCGGTCTGCGGGTGCTGCGGGGTGACGCGGGCGGGGATTCCCGCGCTCCGCGGCCGGTGGGCGGCCCGCGGTCCCCCACGGCCGCCCACCCGTCGCGAAGTACTCGGTCACCAGCCGCGGTTGGCGTACCGCTCGGTCTCGGGGAGGGTGTCGCAGTTGATGCCGACCATGGCCTCGCCCAGGCCGCGGGACGCGTCCGCGATGATCTTGGGGTCGTCGTAGAAGGTGGTGGCCTTCACGATGGCGGCGGCGCGCTTCGCCGGGTCGCCGGACTTGAAGATGCCGGAGCCGACGAAGACGCCCTCGGCGCCGAGCTGGCACATCAGCGCGGCGTCGGCCGGGGTGGCGACACCGCCGGCGGAGAACAGCACGACGGGCAGCTTGCCCAGCTCCGCGACCTCCTTGACGAGTTCGTACGGGGCGCGCAACTCCTTGGCGGCCGCGTACAGCTCGTTGTTGTCGAGGGCGCGCAGCCTGCCGATCTCGTTCTTGATCTGGCGGAGGTGGCGCACGGCCTCGACCACATTGCCCGTACCGGCCTCGCCCTTGGAGCGGATCATGGCCGCCCCCTCGGCGATCCGACGCAGGGCCTCGCCCAGATTCGTCGCGCCGCAGACAAAGGGGGTGGTGAAGGCGAACTTGTCGCTGTGGTTGACCTCGTCGGCCGGGGTGAGGACCTCGGACTCGTCGATGTAGTCCACACCGAGGGCCTGGAGGATCTGGGCCTCGACAAAATGGCCGATACGGGACTTGGCCATCACCGGGATCGACACGGCCCCGATGATGCCCTCGATCATGTCCGGGTCGGACATACGGGCCACGCCGCCGTCCTTGCGGATGTCGGCGGGCACGCGCTCCAGCGCCATGACCGCGACCGCGCCGGCGTCCTCGGCGATCTTCGCCTGCTCCGGCGTGACGACGTCCATGATCACGCCGCCCTTGAGCTGCTCGGCCATGCCGCGCTTGACGCGCGCGGTGCCGGTCTCGGGGGCCCCGGAGGAAGCGTTGGCAGACGTGCTGGGGAGCGTGCTGGACACGGTTTGACCTCACTCGATGACGAATGTGCGATGAGCCCATCGTAGGGCCGTTCGATGTCCGTCCCCGACCGGCACCCGGTTCGGGGGGACCGCCTGACTGGTACGGGGAAGACCAAACCGTGTGCCGCCGTACCCGGACAAGGGCCAATCATTCGCCGGTGGCCCGGTCGGACCGCGGCTCGTGCCGTGATGGTGAAAGGGGGGCGCCGCACCATGGCGCGGCTCAGGCGCCCGGCGCGAGGAGTCGCACCCGGCGCGGAGTCCTGGCGTGGTACGGGTCAGGGGCCTGGGGTCGCGGATCGGGGCACGGTGGGCGCGAGTCAGGGACCGGGGTCGCAGCTCGGGCCCCGTTGGGCGCGAGCTGCGACCCGTTCGGCGCGAGTCAGGTCCTCGTGCGGGCGGCGAGAGCGGCGGGGGGCTCGTCGTCCATCTCGAAAGCGAGCGGGAACGGCGCGTGTCCCGCGAGCCGGAACCAGCGCACCTTGCGGTGCCGCCGCAGGGCACGCGCGGCGCGTACGGCGTCGTTGTGGAAGCGCCGCGCCATGGGGACACGGCGCACCGCCGCCGCCAGCTCCCCGACCGCCTCCTCGCCGCCGGGGGCATCACGTACGGCATCGACCTGCGCGGACTCGGAGAAGACGGCGCGCAGTGCCTGGCTGAGCTCGCTCTCGGTCACCTCGCGCTGCTCCTCCTCGGCCTGGCGGGCGGCATGAGCAGCCTGGTACAGCACGATCGAGGCGGCCGGATCCAGGACCCCCGACGTCGCCACCTCCTGCGCGACGGAGGCGCGGCGCAGAAGCTGCGCGTCGAGCGCGGCGCGGGTGGCGTCGATGCGTGCGTGCAGCCGGTCTAGCCGCCCCGCGGTCCAGCTCAGGTACAAGGCGATCGCGACGAGCGCCACCGCGATCCAGATCCAAGTCGAGGTCACGGGCGGCAAGGCTACCGGCAGGGAATTCCATTCCCGGCACGGCGGATTCCCGCCGCGCTCGCGCGGACCGCTCCGGCGGAGTCCCGCTTCCCGCTTCCCGTTCAGGCTTCCCGTTCACGCTTCCCGCAGCAGACCCGGGTCGCTCGGACCGCCCCAGGGCCAGGGTGCCCCATCTCTCCACTGCGGCGGATAGGACGAGCATCGGGTCCGGCACGGGCGCCGGTGACGGCCGGGGCCGCAGCGAGGCCCCGGTGAGCGGTATTCCAGGGCGCCCGGAGCCGCAGCAGCCATCCCCCCGGCACCCGGCCTGAAATCGCTTGCCGCAAAGGCTGCTTCGGGTCAGGCCCTCTCAACGACGGGCCCCCCGGCACCCCGTTCGCGCAACCGACGACGGCCGCTCCCGGGCACCCTGCCCAGCCAGTCCTCGCCCACGACCAACAGGCCGCCGCGGAAGCGGACTTGAGCCCAGGCGCGGCCATGCCGTGCACGGACCAACAGGCCGCCGCGGAAGCGGACTTGAGCCCGGGCGCGGCCATGCCGTGCTCCGCGGCTGCATGAGAAGGCGATGGCCCTCGGGTCCGATCCCGTACGCCTGCCTGCCGTCCGTCAGTCCCTGGCCAGGCCGAAGCGGGCGCGCAGGCCGCTCGTGCGGTCGTCCGCGGCGACCGAGGCCGCGCCGTCCGTGACCGTCTCGTAGACGGCCAGGATGTCCGCGCCCACCGTCGCCCAGTCGAAGCGCCGTACGTGGCGGCTGCCGCGCTCGCGCAGTACCTCCCGGCGCTCCGGGTCGCCGAGCAGCCGTACCGCCGCGGCCGCCAGCGCGTCCGAATCCTCGACGCCGAACAGCTCGCCCGCCTCTCCCCCGTCCAGGACCTGCGCGAACGCATCCAGGTCACTGGCCAGGACCGGGGCGCCCGCCGACATCGCCTCAACGAGGATGATGCCGAAGGACTCGCCGCCGGTGTTGGGCGCCACGTACAGGTCCACACTGCGCAGCAGACGCGCCTTGTCCTCGTCGCTGACCATGCCGAGGAACTCCACGCGCTCGCGCACCTCGGCGGGCAGCCCGGCGACCGCTTCCTTCTCGTCGCCGCGTCCCGCGACGAGAAGCCTGGTCTCCGGCCGCTCCTCGATGATCCGGGGCAGCGCCTTCATCAGCACCGGAAGGCCCTTGCGCGGCTCGTCGATGCGGCCGATGAAGCCGATCGTGCCGCTTTGCCACTCGGGTTTCGCTTCGGCGTCCGCGAAGAAGCCGACGTCCACGCCGTTGGGGATGACCACCGCGTCGCCGCCGAGGTGTTCGACGAGGGTGCGGCGCGCGTACTCGCTCACCGCGATCCGGGCGCTGATCTTCTCCAGGGCCGCCTGCAGGATCGCGTACGCGGCGACCATCGCGCGCGAGCGGGGGTTGGAGGTGTGGAACGTGGCCACGATCGGGCCCTGCGCCGCCCAGCAGGACAGCAGCCCGAGCGAGGGCGAGGCGGGCTCGTGGATGTGCAGAACGTCGAAGTCGCCCTCGTGCAGCCAGCGGCGGACCCGCGCGGCGGACAGGAAGCCGAAGTTGAGGCGGGCCACCGAGCCGTTGTACGGCACCGGGACCGCGCGTCCGGCCGAGACGACGTACGGCGGCAGCGGCGTTTCGTCGTCCGCCGGGGCCAGGACGGAGACCTCGTGCCCGCGACGGATCAAGTGCTCGGCCAGGTCCCTGATATGGAACTGGACGCCGCCCGGCACGTCCCACGAGTACGGGCAGACGATGCCGATCCTCAAGGCTTCTCCGTTCCGGAACTGTCGTCCCTGGAGCCGGTGTCCCGGCCGGTGGAACCGCCGCGCGCCACGCCGCCGCCGGGCACCTCGTCGGACACCACGCCGGACTCCGCCGGGCCGGTCGGCGAGCCGGCGGCCGCCTCCCGGGGTTCGAGGTCCTTCAGCCACAACCGCTGCAGCATGTGCCAGTCCTGCGGAGACTCGGCGATCCCGGCGGCGAAGACATCGGCCAGGGCCTGGATCATCGCGGAGGTCTTCTCGGTCCGCGTGCCGGTCGCCGGGACCTCGATCGCCGGGTGGACCCGGCCCCGCATGAGGGGCGGCTCCTCGTACCTGAGCGTGACCGGGAGCAGCAGCGCGCCGGTCTGCTGGGCGAGCATCGCGGGCCCGGCGGGCATCCGCGCCGTGTCCCCGAAGAAGGACACCTCCACACCCGACGCGGAGAGGTCGCGGTCGGCGACCAGGCACACCAGCCCGCCCGCGCGCAGCCGCCGCGCGAGCATTCCGAATGCGCTGCCGCCGGTGTGCGGAAGGACCTCCATGCCCAGGCCCTCGCGGTAGGCCACGAACCGGTCGTAGAGCGTCTCCGGCTTCAGCCGCTCGGCCACGGTGGTGAAGGGCACCCCGAGCCGGGTGGTGACCCAGGCGCCCGCCAGGTCCCAGTTCGCCAGGTGGGGCAGTGCCAGTATCAAGCCCTTGCCCGCGGCCAGGCCCTCCTCCAGCAGGTGCAGGTCCTTGACCTCGAAGCTTCTCGCAATGCGCTCGTTGCTCCAGGCCGGGAGGCGGAAGGACTCCATCCAGTAGCGCAGATAGGAGCGCATGCCCGCGCGGGACAGCTCCGAGAGCCGCTCCGCTCCCGCCTCCGGCACAACGCGGGCGAGGTTGGCCTCCAGCCGCAGCACGCTCCTCCCGCGCCGTCTCCAGGCCGTGTCGGCGATCTGCTGCCCCAGCGTCACGGCCACGGGCTCGGGCAGGTGCTTGACGGTGCTCCAGCCCAGGCCGTAGAGCCCGTCGGTCAGCCGGTGCGCGATCCCGCTCATCATGCCTCGCTCCCCTGCGCCGGGGCCGCACTCGCGTCCGCCTCCGCGGCCTCACGCCGTACGGTGACCATACGCTGCCCCAGTGTCACCAGACTGCCCACGGCAACGATCCACAGAGCGATCGGCAGCAGGATGCCGATGTGGGGCACGCCGAATGTCTCGAACCCGGCGAAGCCCGCGGCGACCAGCGAGATCGTCAGCCGCTCGGCCCGCTCCACCAGCCCGTTCACATTGACCGGCAGGCCGATGCTCTCGCCGCGCGCCTTGGTGTACGAGACGACCTGCCCGCTGGCCAGGCAGAAGATCGCGACCGCGCACAGCGCGATGCTGTCGCCGCCGCCCGCGTACCAGAGCGCGAACCCCGCGAAGATCGCCGCGTCCGCGACCCGGTCGAGCGTGGAGTCCAGGAAGGCGCCCCACCGGCTCGACCTGCCCAGTTGCCGGGCCATGTTGCCGTCCACCAGGTCCGAGAAGACGAACAGGGTGATAACCACAGTGCCCCAGAACAGCTCGCCCTGCGGATAGAAGACCAGCGCACCCGCCACGACGCCCGCGGTACCGGTGAGGGTGACCGCATCGGGGCTGACGCCGAGGCGCAGCAGGAGTGACGCGAACGGTGTGAGAACACGCGTGAAGAACGCACGCGCGTACTTGTTCAGCATGGCCTTCCCGAGGGTCGGTGGGGGCCGCGCGGCCCTTGCGGCCACCGGCGCCGCCCCATCGTAGCCAGCAGGCGCTTGCCCGGGGCGAGCGCACCCGGCGCGTGCCCGGGGTTCGACGTATGGACGCGGCCTGGCAGCGGTGGAAAGCTCGAAAGAACGCAACAGGTGCAGACCGGGAGGCGAGGCACATGGGCGACAGGACGAACACAAACCCCGGGGCCGCCGGCAGGGCAGTATCGGCCGACCAGCCCTCATCGCTGCGGAATGTGGTGCTGGTCGGCCACAGCGGATCGGGAAAGACCACGCTGGTCGAAGCACTCGCCCTCGCAGCGGGCGCGGTGAACCGGGCGGGCCGGGTCGAGGACGGAAGCAGTCTCTCCGACTACGACGAGATCGAGCACCGCCAGCAGCGATCCGTACAGCTCTCCCTCGTCCCTGTGGAATGGGGCGGGATCAAGATCAATCTTCTGGACACACCCGGATACGCCGACTTCGTCGGAGAGCTGAGGGCCGGTCTGCGAGCAGCGGACGCGGCCCTCTTCGTCGTTTCTGCGGCGGACGGCGTGGACGGCTCGACACGCATGGTGTGGGAGGAGTGCGCGGCCGTCGGCATGCCGCGCGCGATCGTCGTGACGCATCTGGAGTCGGCCCGCGCCGGCTTCGAGGAGATGACGGCGGTGTGCCGGCGGGCCTTCGGGGGCGACGACCCGGACGCCGTCCTGCCGCTGTATCTGCCGCTGCACGGCGAGGAGAGCGCGGACGGGCATGCCCCGGTCGCCGGGCTCATCGGGCTGCTCTCCCAGCGCGTCTACGACTACTCCGCGAGCGAGCGGGTGGACCGGGCACCCGACGACGAGCACCTGCCGCTCATCGAGGAGGCCCGCAACCGCCTCATCGAGGGGATCATCGCCGAGAGCGAGGACGAGACCCTCATGGACCGCTACCTCGGCGGCGAGGAGGTCGACGTCAAGACGCTCATCGAGGACCTGGAGCGCGCCGTGGCACGCGGCAGCTTCCACCCGGTCCTGGCCGCGGCGCCCCCCTCCGAGGGCAGCAAGCAGGGCATCGGCACCGTCGAGCTGCTGGAGCTGATCACCGGAGGCTTCCCGACCCCGCTGGAGCGCGAGGCACCCGCTGTCACGACCCCGCAGGGCGCCCCGCGCCCCGCGCTGACGTGCGACCCCAAGGGGCGGCTCGCCGCGGAAGTGGTCAAGACCGCCTCCGACCCGTATGTCGGCCGGATCAGTCTCGTACGGGTCTTCTCCGGGACGCTGCGCCCCGACGAGACGGTGCACGTCTCCGGCCACGGCCTGGAGGACCGCGGTCACGAGGACCACGACGTGGACGAGAAGATCGGCGCGCTCTCGGCGCCGTTCGGAAAGCAGCAACGGGTCATGCCCGAGGCCATCGCCGGTGATCTGGCGTGTGTGGCGAAGCTGAACCGGGCCGAGACGGGCGACACCCTGTCCGCCAAGAACGACCCGCTCCTGATGGAGCCGTGGGTGATGCCCGACCCGCTGCTCCCGGTCGCGATCGAGGCGCACAGCAAGGCGGACGAGGACAAGCTCTCCGTCGGACTGTCCCGTCTGGTCGCCGAGGACCCGACGATGCGTCTGGAGCAGAATCCGGACACGCATCAGGTGGTGCTGTGGTGCCTGGGCGAGGCCCATATGGACGTGGTGCTCGAACGGCTGCGCAGCCGGTACGGCGTCCAGGTCGACGCCGTGCTCCACAAGGTGTCGCTGCGCGAGACGTTCGGCGAGAAGGCCGCCGCGCGCGGACGGCACGTCAAACAGTCCGGTGGGCACGGGCAGTTCGCGATCTGCGAGATCGAGGTCGAACCGCTCCCCGAGGGCTCCGGTATCGAGTTCGTCGACAAGGTCGTCGGCGGTGCCGTGCCGCGCCAGTTCATCCCGTCGGTCGAGAAGGGTGTGCGGGCTCAGGCCTCCCGCGGCGTCGCCGCCGGGTACCAGCTCGTGGACGTACGGGTGACGTTGCTCGACGGCAAGGCGCACTCGGTGGACTCCTCGGACGCCGCCTTCCAGACGGCGGGCGCGCTCGCGTTGCGCGAGGCCGCGTCCTCCAGCAGGATCCACCTGCTGGAGCCGTATGCGGAGGTCCAGGTGCTCGTTTCGGACGAGTACGTGGGCTCGGTGATGAGCGATCTGTCCGGGCGCCGCGGCCGCGTCGTGGGCACCGAACAGACCCCGGGCGGGCGGACGCTCGTACGGGCCGAGGTGCCGGAGATCGAGATCGGCCGGTACGCGGTGGATCTGCGGTCGCTCTCCCACGGCACGGGCCGGTTCAGCCGCTCGTACAGCCGGCACGAGCCGATGCCGCCGCAGCTCGCCACGAAGATCCGCGAGGAGGCGGAATCCAGCGCATAGAAGAAACCGGATCCGGGCGCGGAACGCCCGGCCGGGCGCATATAAGAGGCCGGGTCCGGCTCGCAAGAGGCCGGATCCGGCCCGTCGTCGAGATGTCGCCCGTCCAACTGCCGTGCGGCGGGCGGCACTCCGCCGATACGCTGAGATGCACGTCCGACGGTACGTCCTGAACACGGGCATGGTTGCCGGGCGTTGTAGTCGGGAAGATCGTTGAGCGGAAGCGCAGCGGCTTGGGGGCGGTAGTGGCAGACGGCGGTTTCGACTTCAGTCCCGGAGCGCAGGTTCCGCTCACGGGCGCAGCGGGACAGACGGCGGCGACCAACGCCCTGGCCTCGGCGGCCTACCGGGACAGTCCGGTCGCCGACCTGCTGAAGGCGAACAGCGACTGGCACAAGTCGCAGGTGAAGGCTGCGCGGCTGTCCCTGTTCGAGCCCAACCTCGGCGAGGCGTTCTCGCGTGCCGTGCAGGTGCGGCTGCTCGGCGGCGCCCGGAAGCCGATCATCCAGTCCTTCGGCACCGAGCCGCAGGCCGTGGTCGAGCACTGCCTGGCGGCCAACCGCATCCGCAAGGAGCGCGACACCAGGCTGACCGTGGTGATGGTGGTCTTCGGGCTGCTGTTCCTGCCGGGCATGCTGCTGTGGCTCGGGGCGTTCCAGCTCCGCCGCACGCTCGCCGGTTCGCAGAACCGCGGAGCGGGAGCACTGGGCACGGCCGTGCTCATCGCCATGGGCGTGCTTGCGGTGATCTTCCTCATCCGCCTCCCGTTCACCGGCTTCTTGGGCATCTATCTGCGCGCGATGGTGGTCGCCCCGGTGATCGGCTGGCTGTGGGCGAAGCAGATCTGCGAGCGTACGGCGAAGGTGCTGCGCGAGTGCTGGGCCGGCATGCTCGCCGGCGGAGGCATCGGCGCGAAGATCCCCGAGGCCGTACCGCAGAACCCGAACGAGACCAGCGCCGAGCGGCTGCGCCTGGGACTGGCCAAGCTGTCCGCAGAGGAGCGCAGCAACCTCGTCTTCTACGCGGGCCCCAAGGGCATTCTCGGCATGGGCACCCGCTGGGGGAGCTGGCATCTGGCGGAGGAACTGATCTCCCGCGACCCGGACAAGGAGATCAACCCCTTCCGGAGCTGGGACGTCATCAAAGCGGTCCACGACCAGCTGCGGATGCTGGAGCGGGGGCCGCTGCACACCGGCGGCTTCCCGAAGCCGTCGGTCACGCACTGGATCGTCTCCCCCATCGGCGAGGGCGCCGACGAGGTGGCCAGGCAGCAGGACAGCGACACCGACGCCTTCCAGATCAGGGGGCACGAGATCCAGCGCATCTGCAACGAGCAGCAGTTCGGCAGCGGCAACCGCCACTATCTGGGCGTGCAGTTCGTCCTCTGGGACGGACAGCTCGTGATCACGATGCTGGTCACCGTCACCGTGCTCCACGAGACGCTGCGCATCGAGGTGACGGGGCACGCGCTCGGCCCGGTCCACCCGCTGTTCACCAGCAAGCCCGCAGCCAAGACCAAAGAGGTCTCCAAGGCCGTGAAGTTCTGGGAGACCAAGGAGGTGGGCCTGCCACTGGTGGACGCCAAGGAGGTGGTGCGGCTGGCCGCCCGCGCTCCCCTGACCTGGTTCCCGCCGGTCCTGGACTACCTCGGCGGAAAGGTCGTGCTGCCGGAGCCCTTCGGGCTCCGGCACGCCTGGGCCGACAAGCCGTGGCGCCACCGCTTCATGGCGGACGACGCGCTGCGTGCCGCCACCCCGGTCCTGCGGGTGGTGCATGCGGCCGCGATCCGGGTCCTGGAGGAGAACGGCGTCGACACCGAGCAGTTCGGCACGCGTTCCACGCTGCTCAGCGGCAGCGTCCAGGGCGCGACACCTATGAAGGCCGACGTCTACGACGCGTAAACGAACCCCCATCCGTACGCGTAGGCGCTCCTCCTTCGTCCGTCGTCTCACTCCCATCCGTACCGCGGAGGCGCTCCTTCTTCCGTACGCGCAGGAGCGCCCGCATCCGTACGCGTGGGTGCGCGCACGGTACCTACGCATGGCAGGGCGCTGGCACCCAAGGTGCCCGCGCCCTTGCGGTTGAGCCTCTCAGTCCTGGGCCGGCCATGTCTCGGCGAGGATCCGCCGGGTATCCGCGAGGAGCTGCGGCAGCACCCTCGTGTGTCCGACGATCGGCATGAAATTGGTGTCGCCGCCCCACCGCGGCACCACATGCTGGTGCAGATGGACGGCGATACCGGCCCCCGCGACCGTGCCCTGGTTCATGCCGATGTTGAAGCCGTGCGCCCCGGAGGCGGTGCGCAGCGCGGTCATCGCCCGCTTGGTGAACTCAGCCAGCTCCGCCGTCTCGGTGGGGTCAAGATCCGTGTAGTCGGCGACGTGCCGGAAGGGGACCACCATGAGGTGGCCGCCGTTGTACGGGTACAGGTTCAGGACCGCGTAGACGTGCTCGCCTCGGGCGATGATCAGCCCGTCCTCGTCCGACTTGTCCGGGAGGGTGCAGAACGGGCAGCCGTCCCCCGTACCGGGGCCGCTCGGCTTGCTCTGCCCCTGGATGTAAGCCATGCGGTGCGGCGTCCACATCCGCTGGAACGCGTCCGGCGTCCCGACTCCGATCTGCTGTTCCGGCTCACTCGTCATGCTGTGCAGCATATGGCTTCGCCCGTTCGCAACGTGTCGCCGGGGCGGTCGCCCCGGGGCCGCCCGCGATGCTGAGCCGATGAACGACGACAGCCGGTTGCGGAGCTGGGAGCGGCGCACCACCGTCCCGCTCTTCGTCGCGTCGCTCCTGTTCCTCGCCTCGTACGCGGTGCGGGTTCTCGACGAGGACCTCTCGTCCGGCTGGGACGACTTCTGGCTGGCGGTGACGGCGGCGACCTGGACCTCGTTCGCCGTCGACTACGCGGTCCGACTGGGCTTGAGCCGCCAGGGGCTGCGGTTCGTCCCCAGCCACCCGCTCGACGCCGTGGTGCTTGCGCTGCCGCTGCTACGGCCGTTGCGCATGGTGCAGATGTACAACGTGATGAAGCAGCGCCACGAGGAGCCCGTTCTCAGCCTCTACGCGCGGGTGATCACCTACGCCACGCTGACCTCGCTGCTGATCGGCTTCGCCTCGGCACTGGCCGTCTACGCGGCCGAGCGGGACGCGCCCGGCGCCACGATCCGTACGTTCGGCGACTCGGTGTGGTGGGCCTGCTCGACGCTGACGACGACCGGCTACGGCGATGTGGCGCCGGTGACGCCGACCGGCCGGGCCATCGCCGTGCTGCTCATGGCATGCGGGCTCGCACTGCTCGGCTCCGTCACCGGCTCGTTCTCCTCCTGGCTGCTGCAGACATTCGCACGGCCGGAGGACGAGCCCGGGCCCCCTGAGCGGTGATGGCTCGGGGGCCCGCTGCGCGGTGTGCGAACCGGCCCGCTGCCGGGGGCCGGGCGGCGGTTCAGACCTGGATGCGGTCGCGGACCGCGCCGACGATCTCGGCGACCGCGTCGTCCACCGGCACTCCGTTCTTCTGCTCACCGTTGCGGTAGCGGAAGGAGACCGCGCCCTTCGACACGTCGTCGTCCCCCGCGATGAGCATGTACGGCACCTTGGACTTCTGCGCGTTGCGGATCTTCTTCTGCATACGGTCCGCCGACGCGTCCACCTCGACCCGGATGCCGTGCTTCCGGAGCGCAGCGGCCACCTCCCGCAGATACGGCACGTGGTCGTCACCGATCGGGATGCCGACCGCCTGGACCGGGGCGAGCCACGCCGGGAACACTCCCGCGTAGTGCTCCAGCAGCACCGCGAAGAACCGCTCGATCGAGCCGAACAGCGCGCGGTGGATCATGACCGGGCGCTGCCGGGAGCCGTCGGCCGCGGTGTAGGTGAGGTCGAAGCGGTCGGGCAGATTGAAGTCGACCTGGATCGTCGACATCTGCCACGTCCTGCCGATCGCGTCCTTGGCCTGCACCGAGATCTTCGGGCCGTAGAAAGCCGCACCGCCCGGATCCATCACCAGGTCCAGGCCCTGCTTCTCGGCGGCCTCGCGCAGCGCCTCCGTGGCCTGCTCCCAGTTCTCGTCCGAGCCGATGAACTTCTCCGGGTCCTTGGTGGACAGCTCCAGGTAGAAGTCCTCCAGGCCGTAGTCGCGCAGCAGATTCAGCACGAAGGTGAGCAGCGAGTCCAGCTCGTCCGCCATCTGCTCGCGCGTGCAGTAGATGTGCGCGTCGTCCTGGGTGAAGCCGCGGGCGCGGGTGAGGCCGTGCACGACGCCCGACTTCTCGTAGCGGTAGACCGTCCCGAACTCGAAAAGCCGCAGCGGCAGTTCACGGTACGAGCGGCCCCGCGCGTCGAAGATCAGGTTGTGCATGGGGCAGTTCATGGGTTTGAGGTAGTAGTCCACGCCCTCGTCGAGCTGCATGGGCGGGTACATGCCCTCGGCGTACCAGTCCAGGTGGCCCGACTTCTCGAACAGCTTCCCCTTGGTCGCGTGCGGGGTGTAGACGAACTCGTAGTCCGCCTCCTCGTGCCGCTTGCGCGAGTAGTCCTCCATGACCCGGCGGACGATGCCGCCCTTGGGGTGGAAGACGGCCAGTCCCGAACCGATGTCCTCCGGGATGGAGAACAGGTCCAGCTCGGAGCCGAGCTTGCGGTGGTCACGCTTCTCGGCCTCGGCGAGAAAGTCCAGATACGCCTTCAGCTCGTCCTTCGACGGCCAGGCGGTGCCGTAGATGCGCTGGAGCTGCTTGTTCTTCTCACTGCCGCGCCAGTACGCGGCAGCCGAGCGCATCAGCTTGAACGCCGGGATGACGCGCGTGGTCGGCAGGTGCGGGCCGCGGCAGAGGTCCTTCCAGCACAGCTCGCCCGACTTGGCGTCGAGGTTGTCGTAGATCGTCAGCTCGCCGGCGCCGACCTCGGCGGAGGCACCCTCGGCGGCGTCCGCGGCGGAGCCCTTGAGACCGATCAGCTCCAGCTTGTGGGGCTCGCCGGACAGCTCCTCGCGGGCGTCCTCATCGGAGACCGCGCGGCGCGAGAACCGCTGGCCGCGCTTGACGATCTCCTGCATCTTCTTCTCGATGCGCTTGAGGTCGTCGGGCTGGAACGGGGTGTCGACGTCGAAGTCGTAGTAGAAGCCGTCCTTGACGGGCGGGCCGATGCCGAGCTTGGCCTCCGGGAACAGCTCCTGCACCGCCTGCGCCATCACATGCGCGGTGGAGTGGCGCAGGATGTTCAGACCGTCGTCGGAGGAGATGAGGACCGGCTCGACGACATCCCCGTCGGCCACCTCGTGCGCGAGGTCCTTCAGGGTCGCGACCCCGCCGGCGGGCGCGACGCGGGCCGCCACAACGCTGCGGTCGCCGCCGAGGAGCTCCGCCGCCGTCGTGCCCGTGGTCACCACGCGCTCTTCCCGCTCGGAATCGCGTTGGATGATCACACGGACGTCTGACACCGGACTCTCCTGACTGTGGGTGTTGGCGCAGCGGACACTGCGCGCCTGAATCGTACCGAGCCGCGCGGGGGCGACGCGAAAGAGCAGCCCGCCGCCTACCGTGACCGGTATGGCCAACGACTGGAACCACGAGCTCGTCGAACAGCTCGAGTGGCACTGGAAGAACCAGTTGCGCCCGCGGCTGGAAGGGCTGTCCGACGACGAGTACTTCTGGGAGCCGGTGCCCGGCTGTTGGAACGTGCGCCCCAGAGGTGAATCCACGGCCCCCATCGCTGCCGGAGCGGGCGCCTACACGATCGACTTCGCCGTCCCGGAGCCCGACCCGGCACCGGTGACCACGATCGCCTGGCGGCTCGGCCACCTCCTCGTCGGGGTCCTCGGGGCGCGGGTCGCCTCGCACTTCGGCGGCCCGCCCGTCAGTTACGAGTCGTACGCCTACCCCGGTACGGCGGAGGAGGCCCTCGCGCGGCTCGATGCGGGGTACGCGGCGTGGACAGCCGGTGTGCGCACACTCGGGGACGAGGGTCTGCAGCGCCCCTGCGGTCCGGCCGAAGGGCCGTACGCGGAGCGGACGATGACGGCCCTGGTGCTGCACATCAATCGCGAGATGATCCACCATGGGGCGGAACTGGCTCTGTTGCGCGACCTCTACCGGTACCGGAAATCCGGCATCTTCTAGAACTCCGGTCTCTTCCGGAACTGCTGGGACGCGGCCCGACCCGCGTCGTCCGCTCGTTCTCGCTGATCCTCACTCCTCCTCGCCGCATGCCTCCTGGAAGAAGTCCAGGTTCTCGTGGAGCGACTTGAGCAGCCGGTCCCGCTCCTCCTCGTCCACGTGCACCGGCACCACCCCCTCCGCTCCGGTGAGCCGGCGGAACCCGCCCCGGCTCTCCAGGCGGCCGCTGAGCCGCACCGGCAGTCCGACCAGGTGTGCATGGCCCGCGATGCGGTAGGCGTCCTCGTCCAGGGCCACCCGCACCTGCGGCACATCCGCCCCGGCGAGCACCCGCAGCCGTACGCTCCCGGGCCCCCTGGGCGCCGAGCGCCGCATCCGCACCACCGCGCCCGTGATCCGTACGGGAACCGACGGCTCGTCCCGTACGTACCGCGCGCCCGCCTCGCGCAGGGCCGGCAGATCGCCGGGCGAGAACTCCACCGGTTCCGGGCCGTCCGCGAACCCCTCGGGCGCGCCCGCCGCCGGCGACCACTGGACGGCCGTCCGGATCCCCTCCGAGCCGCGGACCAGCGCCACGACCGCCTCGGTCAGCTCCTGGCTCACCCCGAGTTCGACGGCCGCGTCGAAGGCCTCCATGCGGCCGGTGGCGCGCTGGTAGTCGGCCGCGTCACGAGCGGCGTGCAGGGCGCGCAGCAGACCGGTGACCGCGGCACGACCGCGCTCGACCGGCACGAACACGGTGAGCCGGCGGCCGTTGCCCGGCTCCGGCCCGACCCGTACGTGCTCAAGGGCCGCCTCCGCGTACCGGCGGTGGCGGGCGCCGTGGTAGCCGGCCCGCCCCCGCGCGGCGAGCGCCCCGGCGATCAGCATCGCCCGCGCCCCCGTCCGAAGCTGCTCCTGCGCGGGCCAGGCCGCACCGGCGCTCCCGGACAGCGGCACGTCCCGCCACCACCGGATCTCGTCGCTCGGCACGGCGAGCCCCATGAGGACGTCACGGGCGGAGGGGCTGGCGCTGCGGGCCAGCGCCATCAGGGCCTCGGCAATCAGGTCCCCGCTGTCGGGAAAGGCACGGCTCTCGGGGACCAGCAGGCTGGTGCCGGCCGCGACGTGGCCGGGCGGCGTCCAGCGCGTGTAGCGCCCGGCCTCGCCACCGCGCCGTCGCCAGCCGTGGCGGCCCAGCAGCGCGCCGAGGACGGCGGGGTCGACCCGCTCGGGGACCGGGCCACTGCCCGCGGTCTCGCCGGACTCTCGGGGGTGGGGGCGTACGGACTTGTCGAACGGCCGGTGCATCACGGTCTCCCTCCCACCCCGACCCGGGTCATGATTTCGCAGAGGGCCCGGTCGTCGAAGATCCGCGTCGTGGGGATCCGCACCGTGGTCCTGCGCCGGCCGGTCACCCGGTGACCGGCCAGATTGGTCCAGTAACAGCAGTGCCGTAGTTCTAGGAGGTCGTGAGAGGCGCGCAGCCATTCCTCCGGGCTGCGTGGCACGAGCATCACGACGAGGATCTTGTGCACCGACACCGGGGTGCGTGCGAGCTTCACCAAGTGCTCGTTGTCGAGCGTGAAGGAGAACGAAGGACCGGACGGGTGCGGCGCTATTTGATAGGTGCATTTGAGCTGCACCTTGATGGTCACTTCGTCGTCGACCGCATGGCCCGGCGCACTGTGGCTGACATGCCAGTCGATTCCGTTGTCGGGAAAGGGCTGCGCAAGCGAGCAGCCCGCCGCGGCCGCGACCGCGTGGAGATAGCCCACCTGGAGCGTTTCCATGCAGGCGGTGGTGGCCAGTCCGCCGCGCAGCGGTGCTGTCCGCTCGGGCAGCAGCCCCCCTTGTTCGGGCTGCGCGAGCGCCATGTCCGAAAAGCCTTCCGGGCCTTGTCGATGGAATCCCCGTTGCGGACCGAGTGACTTTCGAACGGCCCGTCAATTGTGTTGTCTCCGCCCCGCGTACGGCGCAAACGGCCCGGGTATCACCAGCTCGGACAGAGGGTCTCATTTCCGATCTGCCGGTAACGCGCGAGGAGTTTGACATGTCGTGCTGGTTCGAGGGACCGCTCGCCGCATTCGACACCGAGACAACGGGCATCGACGTCGAGCAGGACCGTATCGTCTCCGCCGCACTGGTGGTGCAGAGCTCCTCGGGAGCGGTACCGCGCATCTACCGGTGGCTGGTGAATCCGGGAGTACCGATACCCGAAGAGGCCATCGCCGTACATGGTCTGACGCAGGATCACCTGAACCGGGAAGGCCGCTGGCCTGCGCCTGTGATGGAGGAGGTGGCCAGGGCTCTCGCCGCGCAGGCGGCCGCGGGGACCCCCCTGGTGGTGATGAACGCACCATTCGATCTGACCCTGCTGGACCGGGAGTTGAGGCGGCACCGCGCCAAGTCCCTTGCGGACTACCTGGGGTGCACATCGATGTGCGTGCTCGACCCCCGGGTCCTCGACAAGTACCTGGACCGGTACCGCAAGGGCCGGCGCACCCTCTCCGACCTGTGCGAGCACTACGGCGTGACACTGTCCGCCGCACATGACGCGGCGGCCGACGCGGTGGGCGCACTGGAGGTCGTACGCGCTCTGTGCCTGCGGTTCGGGCCCCGGCTGGAGGAGCTCAGTCCGGCCGAACTGCACGCCCGCCAAGCGGTCTGGCACGCGGCGCAGGCGCGGGGGCTGCAGTCGTGGTTCGAACGCAACGGCACGGAGGAGGCGGTCGATCCGGCGTGGCCGCTGCGACCGGACCTGCCGGCCGCGGCGTAGGAACGCGGGCCGGGGCTCCCGGACCGTGCCCGCGCACATCCAGGCGCACCCGAGGGTGGGTAGGGCCCCGCGGCCTTCGCCAAAGACGAAGGCCGGGCTGCCCGTTGGCATTCCGGCCTCGTAGGGGTGTGGGCGATACTGGGATCGAACCAGTGACCTCTTCGGTGTGAACGAAGCGCTCTCCCGCTGAGCTAATCGCCCCCTGTGACCGGGGGCTTCCCCGGCGGCACGGCCAGAACCATACCGTGCCCAGGAGAGTTCCATCAAACGACATCCGGGGCCCGCGACGCGGTCCGCGCAGGCCTGACCCGCGGAGATCGCAGGACCCGACGGCACGGGACCCGGAACCGGGCACGGGCCCGTGGCGGCCGGCTCGGCAACGCGACCGGGCGTACGGGCGCAGAGGCCTGCGGGCGTCGCGTACTCACCGGATCTGAGTATCCGTACCCATGCCCGGGCGTGTGGCGGCCACCACACTCCGGGGACATGAACAACGTGCCCCCGGCCCTCCCGCCCGCAGCCGAGCTGCAACAGCTCGAGCACACGCTGGCCCGGGTGGAGTCGCACCGCGCCTGGCTGCTCACGCGCAGGGCCCAACTGCTGGACCAGCTACGGCAGTCCGGCCCGGCTGCCGCTCCCCAGGCCCGTTGGGCCCCGCCGCACGGACCGTCCGCACCGGCGCACGGACCGTCCGCACCGGCGCACGGACCATCGGCCCCCGCGCCGAGTCCGTGGTCCCCGGCGCCGAGTCCGTGGGCCGCGCAGCCGTCGCGGCGGGATGCCCGGCCGCCGACCGTTCAGAACGTGCTCCTCGCCCTCGGCGGGGTGCTCCTCGCCGTCGCCGTGACCGCCTTCACCGTCGTGAGCTGGGGGGCCATGGGCATCGGCGGCCGGGCCGCCGTACTCGCCGTCCTCACACTGACCGCCATGGGCACGCCCGCGCTTCTGCTCCTCCGCCGTGCGCTCGCCGCGACCGCGGAAGCGGTGGCGTGCCTCGGGCTGGTCCTGCTGCTGCTCGACGCATACGCAGTGCACCAGGTGGCCCTGGCGGCTGCGGACCCGGCCGGCTATTCGGCGCTCGCAACCGCCGTGGTGGCCGCGATCTGGGCCGCGTACGGGCTGTGGCTTCGCCTGCCGCCCGCCGCGGGGGACGCCGACGACTCCGGTACACGGGTGGACACCGGCGCGAGAAGGCTGCGGCTGCCCCTGCCCATCGCCGTACTCCTGGCCCAGCTTCCGCTGCCGCTCTCGGCTCTGGCCGCCGGAGCCGGACCCCTGGGCTACGGCTCGGCGCTCCTCGTCACGGCGGCGGCCGACCTGGCACTCGCCCTCGGCTTCCGCGAGCGGTCCGTACGCCTGGCCGCGACCGTGTGCGCATCCGTCACGGGCATCTCGGGCGCACTGCTCGCGGCGGGGGTGTCGGCGACGTCTCCCGGCCTGTCCGAGACGGCGCGCGCCGCGGCGCTGCTGCTCCTGGCGGCCGCGCTCGGCCTGACCGGCTCATGGCGCCACTCGCGCGAGGAGCACACGGGCGACGGCGCACCGACCTGTTCGCCGGAGCCACCCGCACAGGCGGGACCGGCGGCCGGCGCCGCGGGACCGGATGACGGCGAAGGAGCCGAAGCCGAAGCCGGAATCGTCACCGGCCCCGCCGCGGGAGCCGTACCCCGCCCCGCGCCATGGCCCGCGAGCCGCGCCGCCGCTCTCGCCTGGCCTGCGGGCGCGGGCGGCCTGGCCGTGGTCGGCGCGGTCGGCGGTCTGCTCAGGACGGCCCTGCCGGGGTCCTGGGCGGTCCTCGGCTACCTGCTGAGCGGCACAGTCGTCCTGGTCGCCGCCCGGGCCGCGGCCGCACGTACGGCGATGGCGACCGGTCTGTCGGCGGCAGGCGGACTCGTCCACGCGGGCGCGGTGTTCTGGACCCTGCCGTCCGTGGCGACGGCCGTCCTGGCGCCGGTGACGTGGACCGGTGCCGTCTGGTCCGGTGCACCCTCCGGCGCCCGGGACGCACTCGCGCCTGGCAGCGTGAGCGTGGACATCGACTGGCCGGGCACCGGCGCCGTACCCGCCGTCCTCGGGGTCCTCGCCGTGACGGCAATGGCGCTCCACCGCAGGGTCACGGTGCGACACCGTGGGGTGCCCAACCGTGGGACGGCGAGCGGGCGGCGGCATGCCGCATTCGCGGCCGCGGCGGTCATCGCCTGGTGCGCCCTCGGCGCGGTCCTGCCGGTCGCCCTCGATCTCGCGCACCCGGTCGCCGTGGCACTGCTCGTGGCGCAGGTGGCGGTGCTGCTCGTGGCCTCCGTGACGCTGGCCTCCGCACACCCCGGGCCCGCCGCCGCGGAGGAGCACCCGCCGACGTCCTCCCCGGGCGAACCGGGTGCCCAGGACTCCGCTCCCGCCGGCCCGGACGCCGGCACGTGGACGGAGGCGCCCTCGCTCGCCGCGCTGCTCAGCGCCGCCGTCATGACGCTGACAGCCGCCCTCTGGAGCCTGGCGGAGCAGCCGGTGACCCTGGGCGCCCTCAGCGGTCTGTTCGTCGTCCACGCGGCGGCCTCGGCCGCCGCAGGAACGGCCGCCTGGGCGCACGTACGGCAGAGGGTCACGGCGGGCGTCGCGACCGCCTGTGCCGTTGCGCTCACGGTCGCGGTCTGCGCCGCCGCGGATCTCCCGCCCCACAGGACCGCTTTCACCGTCGTGGCGGTCGCCGCGGCCGGGGCGACCGTCGCGGCTCGGCTGCGTGCCCTGCCCGCCGGTCTCGCCGTCGAATGCACGGGCTACGCCGCGCTGCTCCTCGCGATCGGCCTGGCCGCGGGCGATCCGCCGATCTTCGCCGCCGTCCTCGCACTCGCCGGCGTGGTCATGTCGTCCACGGCCCTGCGCCGGGACCGCCGGGCCGCACGCCACGCCGCCGCTGCGCTGTTCGTCATGGCGGCGTGGTCCAGGCTCGCGGCATGGGACGTGTCCGCCCCCGAGGCGTACACCCTGCCGGTGACCGCCGCCGCCCTGTTCATCGGCTTCCGCCAGCGCCGTCAGGACCCGCCCGTGTCGTCCTGGACGGCGTACGGGCCGGGCCTGGGCACGACGCTCCTGCCGAGCCTCATGGCGGTCTGGCACGACACGCATTGGGTCAGGCCGCTGCTGCTCGGTCTCGCCGCCCTGGCCGTGACGATGGTCGGCGCCCGCCGAGGACTCCAGGCGCCGCTGCTGCTCGGCGGCACCGTCCTGACACTGGTCGCCCTGCACGAGCTGGCCCCGTACATCGTGCAGGTCGTCGACGCCCTCCCCCGCTGGCTCCCACCGGCCGTCGCAGGGCTGCTTCTGCTGGCCACCGGGGCGACCTACGAGCACCGGCTGCGCGACGCGCGGAAAATCCGCGATGCGCTCGGCCGAATGCGGTAATTCCGGGGCCGAGCTTCTCCGGGCCGAGCCTCGCCCGAAGGAATCCGAAAAGCATCGAGGGCCGGAGGCTCAAAACCTCCGGCCCTCGGCCGGTGTGGGCGATACTGGGATCGAACCAGTGACCTCTTCGGTGTGAACGAAGCGCTCTCCCGCTGAGCTAATCGCCCCGGCGCAGGGCACAGATTACCGCATGTCAGCGGGTGCCCTGACTCAACTCGGCGTCAGCGGCCGATCTGCCACGGCATCAACAGGCCGTAACGGGAGATGTACACCCCGACGCCAGCGAAAATGATCGCCAGGCCGATCGAGGTCAGAATGATGTTGCGCCGGCGCACCCGCGGGTCGAGCGCCCTGCGAGCCGCTTCGGTCACTTTCCGTTTCGTCCAGCGCAGCACGAGCTGCGCCCAGACGAACTCGCTCGCCCAGATCGCCATGCCGGCGAAGATCACCAACCAGCCGGGCCCGGGCAGCGGCAGCAGGATCACACCGCCCACCACGATGGCGAGCCCGACCAGGAAAACCCCCACCTGCCAGCTCAGATGCAGCGGCTTCGAGGCCTTGATGAACTGCGGAGCCTTCGATCCGAGCCGCCCTCCGACAGCCGTCGCACCGGTATCCGTCATGGCATTCCCCGTCATACCGTCCCCCGTCGGGCCGGTGGCCGCCACTTTGGCGAGCTCCTGCCGCTCGTCACTCTCCGCATTCATACGACCCAAAGTACCCGACGACGAAGCGTCACCGGAATGGGCGCCGAGGATGATCGAGAACTCCACCATTCGGGGTACCTGAACAACCTCAAAACGGGCAGAGGGGTTTACAACGACACCGTAGGTGGCATGTCGATTTCGCCGACGTGCGAATCCCCGAGCGCACACTGAGCGAAAGGCCTTGGCGCTTATGAACACCACGGTCAGCTGCGAGCTGCACCTGCGCCTCGTTGTGTCGAGCGAATCCTCCCTGCCCGTCCCAGCGGGTCTGCGGTATGACACGGCCGATCCTTACGCCGTGCACGCCACCTTTCACACCGGAGCCGAGGAGACCGTCGAGTGGGTGTTCGCCCGCGACCTCCTCGCCGAGGGACTGCACCGGCCGACCGGCACCGGCGATGTCCGGGTCTGGCCGTCCCGCAGCCATGGTCAGGGCGTGGTCTGCATCGCCCTGAGCTCCCCCGAGGGTGAGGCGCTGCTCGAGGCCCCGGCGCGGGCGCTGGAATCGTTCCTCAAGCGGACGGACGCCGCCGTTCCGCCCGGCACCGAGCACCGCCACTTCGACCTCGATACCGAGCTCTCCCACATCCTGGCCGAAAGCTGAGCCGGGGGACATCCGAGAGGCACCCAGGGACCAACCGCCCCAACCGCTCACAGCCCGTAGCCGTCCGACTCGGGGAGACGGCGCGAGCCCGGAACATCGCATACAGCAGCCAACGGCGCCTTCGCCGCGGATCGCACCCGCGACGAAGGCGCCGCTGCGTTGCGGGCGCTAGAGTCGGCCACCATCCGGCGATGCGCGGGCGCGCGGCGCCGGCGGCAGCCGACCACCGGCCAGGGAGCAAACCGTGCTGATCAACCACGACACCCGGTGCGCCCTCGAATCGGTTGTCGATCTGGTGAACACCACCCCCGACGGCGAAGAGCCCGACGCGCTTCCCGACGTCGCGGCGCTGCGCGGCTTCGTCGAGCGGCACAGCATCAGCGACGTAGGACGGCTCGACGATCACGATCTGGATGCCGTACGAGCCGTGCGCGGCCTTTTCGCCGAGGTCTTCGCGGCCGAGGAGACCCGGACTGCGGCGGAGCTGCTCAACAAGATGGTCGCCGGGGCCGGCACCACGCCCCGGCTGACGGACCACGACGGCTACGACTGGCATGTGCACTACTTCGCCCCCGGCGCATCCCTCGCCGACCACCTGGCGGCGGACGGGGGCATGGCGCTGGCCTTCCTCGTGGTCGCGGGCGAACAGGAGCGGCTGCGGCGCTGTGAGGCCCCCGACTGCCGGCGGGCCTTTGTGGACCTCTCCAGGAACCGTTCGCGGCGCTACTGCGACAGCAGGACGTGCGGCAACCGTCTGCATGTGGCCGCGTACCGGGCGCGACGCCGGGAAGCCGCGCACTGACCGGTCACGGAGCGGCCCGACGGCGGCCCACTACGGCGGGCACGGTCGCCGCGGCGGGCACGGTCGATTTGGCGGGCACGGTCGCCGCGGCGGACACGGTCGGTGTCACCACGCATACAGGTCGTAGAGCGCGGTGAACAACAGCAGCGCTCCGATCACAGCCAGAAAGAGCATCAACGGGGGCTGGGAGAGCGCGAAGAGGCAGCCGCGCGGCTCGGCGCCGGATTCCCCTGTGCCGTGGGACAGATGGGCTGTGCCAGGGGACAGGGAGGGGTCGGCGCCCGGGGTGGCGAGGTCGTCGTTCATCTCCCGCCGATGATGGCGCAGCGGCGCCGCTGCCCACGCTCAACACGCGCAATTTTCAGGGGACTTCGTCGTGACGTGACGGTTCTTGTCAGATCCCGTGCTTCTTCAGGATCGCCTCGATGTCCTCGAAGTCGTCCAGGGCGTCGGACCGGCCCTGCTTCGATTTCGGCGCCTCCTGCTTCGCTTTGGGCGCCGTCTGCGGCGCCGCCCGGCCCGGGCCGACCGCGGGAGCCGAGGCCCCCGGTTCCACGCCCTGCCGCCCGGCCCCCTCGACGGCACCTCGGCGACCCTTGCGCCCTCCGGCGGCTCTGGCGATCACGAAGAGCACCACGGAGGCAGCGAGGACGGCGAAACCCGTCCACACCGAGGGCTTGAACACCAGGTCGGCGGCCCAGTCGCCCACGGCACGCCCCACCTTCCCGCCCAGCTCGGCCAGGCCCGCCATCGCAAGACCGACCGGGATCAGCGCGAAGGCGGCGATCCGCGTCGCGCGCACATAGCGACGCCGGTACGCCGTGAGGATCGCGATCGCCAGGCCAGCGGCGGACAGCGCCACGCATACGGTCGTGGTCAGCATGGCGCACTCCCATCCCGGTCGTGGGTGTTCCGTCCTCCGCCCTCCATCCTGCACCGTCGCGACGACAGCGGCCATGCCTCCCGGCCCCCTTCAGGGACATCTCCGGGGCGTGATCCTCCCCAGGTCCCGGTCCGGACCCGTCACCGCGTACTGCGAGACTGTCGCCATGAGCAACGCCACCCCGAACGCCCCCGCCGTCCTCGACATCTGGTGCGAGCTGCAGTGCCCGGACTGCCACGCAGCCCTCGACGACCTGCACGCACTGCGCGAGCGCTACGGCGACGCGCTCGAACTGCGCCTGCGGCACTTCCCGCTGGAGAAGCACAAGCACGCGTACGCGGCGGCCCAAGCCGCCGAGGAGGCCGCGGCGCAGGGACAGGGATGGGCGTACATCGAGGCAGTGCTGGCGCGTACGCAGGACCTGGCGGCGCGCGGTGAGCCCCTGCTCGTGGAGGTGGCGGGCGAACTCGGCCTGGACACCGAGGAGATGGACACCTCCCTGATCGACGGACGCCACATGCTGATCGTGGACGCCGACCAGGCCGAGGGGAAGGCAATCGGGGTGACCGGCACCCCCACGTACGTCATCGACGGACAGCGGCTCGACGGAGGCAAGAGCCAAGAGGGGCTGCGCACCCGGATCGAGGAGATCGCGGACCGGCTCCTGGGCCGCTGAGCCACGGCCGGCGCGGGTACCGGCCCCGGACGGCGGCCGGGCTCAGATCAAGGGCTTCCAGAAGTGGCGGCGGGTCGTCGCATAGCCCAGCGACTCGTACAGCCCGAGCGCCGGGGTGTTGCCCGCGAACACGTTCAGGCCCAGCCGATCGGCCCCGGCCGTCCGGCACTCCTGCTCGGCGGCCAGCATCAGGGCCCGCCCGTGGCCGTTTCCCCGGTGCCGTTCGGCGACCTCCACCTCGAAGACGAACGCGTCGATGTCAGCGGGCAGCCGGTCCGCGAGCGACACCCAGAGGGTTCCGACGTCCTCCCCCGCGTGGGAGAGCACGCGCAGCACAGCCGCGCGGGTCCCGATCCCGTCCGGCAGCATCGCCGCGTCGTCGGCCTCGGCCATGGCCCACGCCTCCCCCTCCGCCACGCCCCTCTCCGTCCAGCTCCGCGCATACGTGCGCTTGGCGCGGGCGCTCCAGACCGCGAACTCCCCTTCGCTCATGGGGCGTACGGCGCTGCCCTCGGGGAGCGGGAGCGGCTGGTCGGGCACGCGCTTGACCATGCTGCGGTTGCGCTCGGTGTATCCGAGGGCGGTCGCCAGACGCAGCGCCACCTCCGCGGACTCCGGGACCGTGGCCTCGACACGCGAGCAGCCCCAGCCGCGCAGAACCTCCTCCGCGGCGAGCGCGGCGACGGTGCCGCGACCGCGCCGCCGGTCGGGCTCGTCGATCCGCAGGTCCACGATCCGGCCCACGGATGGACCGAACCGTCCGTCCGTGGAGAGCCCGGTCGTGCCGACGCGACGGCCGTTGACACACACCTCGTAGTCGCGGGACCGCGTCCCGTTCGCGCCGTGCCGGTCCGGCCCCGTGGGCCGCAGGGTGGTGGTCATCAGAGGTGTTCTACCTCGCGCCGCACTCCGGCGTCACCCGTTTTCACAGCGCAGGGGCCCGCGGGGAGGTTGCCGCATCCCCGGCCCTCAGCGCGGATCGAAGTCTGTGGCCGAGCGCTCGTAGAAGATCCGCATCGCCTTGGCGGTGACCGGGCCCGGGGCGCCGGGCAGCTCCCGGTCGTCGACGCGGTGCACGGCCTGGACATCGCGGAGGCTGGAGGTCACGAACACCTCGTCCGCCCGCCGCAGTACGTCGTACGGCAGGTCGGTCTCCTTCGCCCCGGCCCAATCCACGACCAGGGCGCGGGTGATGCCCGCGAGGCAGCCGGAGGAGAGCGTCGGGGTGAGCAGCTCGCCGTCGACGACCACGAACACGTTGGCCCCGGTCCCCTCGCAGAGCAGACCGGCGGTGTTGGCCAGGAGTGCTTCGGAGGCCCCGTGCTCCCGCGCCCGGGCGAGCGCGACGACGTTCTCCCCGTACGACGTGGTCTTCAGGCCGGCCAGCGCGCCGTTCTCGTTACGGGTCCATGGCACGGTCACGACGGCCGTGCGGTCGGGCCGCGGGGTCGTCTCGTCCAGGGCGACCACCAGCGTGGCCGGGGACGTGCCACGATCCGATCCCAGGGGCGAGAGCCCGCCGGTGTACGTGATGCGCAGCCGGGCGAGCGGCACCGGTTCGGCCGCGAGCACCTCCTCGCAGCCCCGCCGCACCTCGTCGAGGTCCGGCTCCGGCAGTCCGAGGCCGCGGGCGGAGCGCGCCAGACGCCGGAGATGCCGGGTCAGCGCGAAGGCCCGCCCTTCGACCGCCTTGATCGTTTCGAAGACGCCGTCGCCGACGGTCAGCCCGTGATCGAGCACTGACACACGCGCCGCCTCGACGTCCCGCATGTTCCCGTCGAGCCAGATCTTCATCGTCGTGTCCTCCCGGACTCCTCGTACGTTCCCGACGCTACCGCGAGCAGCCGGGAGGCCTTCAGTTCGGTCTCCTCCCACTCGCGGTCCGGATCCGAGCCCCAGGTGATCCCGGCACCGGTGCCGAACCGCAGTACGGGTCCCCCGGACTGGGTACGTTCGATCCAGAACGTCCGGATTCCGACGGCAAGCTCGCCCGTACCGCGATCCGCGTCGACCCAGCCGATGCCGCCGCAGTACGGGCCGCGGGGCACGGGCTCGAGCGCGTCGATGATGCGGAGGGCGCTGGACTTGGGAGCGCCGGTGACCGAGCCGGGAGGAAACGTTCCGGCAAGAAGCTCGGGCCAGCCCGCTCCCTTCGCCAGCTCGCCGCGCACCGTGGAGACGAGGTGCACCAGGCCCGGGTGGCGCTCGACGGAGCAGAGCGCGGGGACCGTCACCGAGCCGGTGGCGCAGACACGGCCCAGGTCGTTGCGCACCAGGTCCACGATCATCACGTTCTCCGCGCGGTCCTTCTCCAGCAGGTCCGCCGCGGTGCGCCCGGTGCCCTTGATCGGGCCCGACTCCACCACCCGTCCCGCTCGCCGCAGGAACAGCTCGGGCGAGGCGGTGGCCACCTCCACTCCATGCGCGGGGAGCCGGACCGTACCGGCGTACGGGGCCGGGTTCCCACGCGCGAGCAGCGCGGTGAGCGCATCGACATCCGCCGCGCCGGGATCGGGCAGCGGCGCGGACAGCACCCGGCAGAGGTTCACCTGATAGACCTCGCCCGCTGCTATGTACTCGCGTATCCGCCGCACGCCCGCCGTGTACGCGGCGCGGTCGAGGGAGAACGACCAGTCGCCGGGCAAAGGAGCCGTCCAGGCCCCCGGTACGGGCTCGGGCACCGGCTCGTGCCGTACGTCCCCGAAGCGCGCGCAGACCAGGCGGCCCTCGAAGTCCGCGACCACCGCCCAGAAGCCCGCCGAGTCCAGCGCTTCGGGGTCGCCTGTGACATCGCGCAGGTCAGCGGCAACGAGGTTCCCGAAGCGGGCGAGAGGGGCGAGGTCGTGCACGGCAGCGAGTCTATGGTGGGCGGCCCGTGGCCCGGGCGGGGGCACCGGCCGCTGGGGCGGAGGCGGGGGCGCACGCCCGAGGGCGCAGAGCGTGGACGTCAGATCTGCCCGCCATGGTCGTCAGCAGTGCCGGCCACGGACGTTCGCGGATGTCGGCCATGGACGTTCGGAGTGTCGGCCATGGACGTTCGGGGCTGCCGAGCGGGGCGCCAGGGATACCGAACAGGGACGACCGGCGGCGATGGGCCGCGGGCACGGCGGAGCCGAGCGCAGCACGCTGGGCAAACGGAATTTGAGCTGGCCCAGGAATCCGCTAAAGTTCAACACGTCGCCGGGATGCGGATGCACCCCGGGGGCTCGGAGCACCTCCCGGACGAACTCCGGGGGAGGCACCTGCGGACGTGGCTCAGTTGGTAGAGCATCACCTTGCCAAGGTGAGGGTCGCGAGTTCGAATCTCGTCGTCCGCTCGACGTGGGGGATCCACCCGAACCCCCGCACTGGTGGAGTGGCCGAGAGGCGAGGCAACGGCCTGCAAAGCCGTCTACACGGGTTCAAATCCCGTCTCCACCTCCACGGACGATTAGCTCAGCGGGAGAGCGCTTCCCTGACACGGAAGAGGTCACTGGTTCAATCCCAGTATCGTCCACTGGTCCGCAGGACCTTCCCTCGGCAGGGGGCAGGGCACGCAAGGACCTCGCCCCGACGGCAGGCGGGGATCCCGGCGCGATTAGCTCAGCGGGAGAGCGCTTCCCTGACACGGAAGAGGTCACTGGTTCAATCCCAGTATCGCGCACGCACCAACCGCCGTACTACGGTCCGTAGATGCGGCAGCGCGGAGCAAGCGCAGCGCGTCGCAACAGCAGTACATAGCAACCGCAGTACGCGCGAGCAGCAGTACCGAGGACGATTAGCTCAGCGGGAGAGCGCTTCCCTGACACGGAAGAGGTCACTGGTTCAATCCCAGTATCGTCCACACGATGGGCCGGGGCCGGAGCGTTGAAGCTCCGGCCCCGGCTTTTGCGCAGGCGCTGCGTACGCCCGGTGCGCGTCTTCTCAGGAGGAGAAGAGCATCCGGCCGAAGCCCCGGTGCCCATGGCCGTGGTGGCCGTGACCGTGATGGCCGTGATGGGGCGCGCCCCACGCGGGGGCCGCGGGGTAGGCTTGAGGGGCAGGCGGCGCCGGCGGAGCCTGCTGCGCCCACTGCGATTCGAGCCGGGTCAGCGACTCCAGCTCCCCGTAGTCGAGGAAGATCCCCCGGCACCCGCTGCACTGCTCGATCTGGACACCGTTGCGGTTGTACGTATGCATCGGCGCATGACACTTGGGACATTGCATTGCTCGGCTCAGCTCCTCGCCGTAGGACGTCGAACTGCCGGGAATTCTGCCCGGCAGCAGATACTTCTCGCTACGTCATGACGCATTGCGACATGCCTCCGGATCCCAGATCCGCGATTCGGGCGCAGGCCTCGACCAACGCCATCTCGTCCTCGTCCGGAACTCGACCCTCCGCTGCGGCCCTGACGAGAGCGAGCGCCGCCGTCTGGACCGTCAACGCGCGTGCCGGGACGTCCAGTTGCGGCCAGGGGTCGCCCTCGGATCGTACGGCCGGTCCTCCGGCGGAGCGGTAGGCGTCCAGGAATCGCTGCCAGACGTCTGGCGCGAGAAGCCCCGCGGCGAACCAGGCAGCGGGGCGGGCCAGGTCCCACGCGGGGTCGCCGAGTCCGAGGTCGTCGACATCGATCAGCAGCCACGGGCCGTCGGGATCGGGGTGCCGGACGAGCTGCCCGAGATGCCAGTCGCCGTGGCACAGGGCGCCACGGTCGACGGCGGCGGGGTCGACCGCCGCTCCGTGAGCGGCGACGGCTACCTCTGCGGGGTCGACCCCGGAATCGACTGCGTCGCGATCAACAGCAGCGAGGTCGATACGTGCGTTGCCGACGCATCCGGCGTGGGGGGCGGCGGCAGCGCCGGCGGGCGCCTCGTCGCGTGCCCAGGGCGGCAGGCCGTGCCAGGCGCCCTCGACGGCGTCCCGGGCGGCGGGGCTCACCGAGGCCACCCGCAGCCGGGCCATGGCCCGCGCGGCCTTGGCCGGACCGCACATCGGCGGCACGGACCCGGGCAGGGCGAGTTCGGCGAGCGGGGTGGAATGCAGCCGTGCGAGGAGAACCGCTGCCTCCTCCCACGGGGCCGCGGCCGGGTCGTCGGGGGCGACGGGCCGGCCCGACGGCCAGAGACTGGCCGCGCGCCCGTCGTGGAGGCGGCCGAGCAATCCGCCGTCGCGTGAGACGGGCAACGGCGGCAGCAGCACGCCATGGAGCCGCGGGTGAGCGGCGACGTGGAGCCGTGCGGTCAGCGCGGTGGGGTCGATGCCGGGGGCGTGCGCCTTGGAGACGATGTCCCCGATCCGTACGACGGTGCCATCGGGCCGGTCGGCGAGGACGACCGGCTCCGGGGTGGGGAGCGGGTGCGGAATCGTGGCGGCGGACGCGGGTGCGTTCGCGACCCCTGGGCCCGGCTGTACGGCGGGGCGGGCCATGGTCACGTGCCCGAGGCCGGCGAATTGCCGCAACTCCTCGGCGGTCGGTGTCCGCACGGTGGCCCCCTCTCCCCCGACCGGGGCGAGCGCGTGTGCCGCCCCTGGGCGGATCCTACGACCGATGTGGGTGCGGTGTTGTGGTCGGTGCGGGGGCGCTCCGAGCGGGGCGCTCCGAGCGGGGCGCTCCGAGCGGGGAGTGGGTCGGGGGCGGGGCGGGACGGTCCCCCCGGGGCTGCATGATTTACGGGCCGGCACGGGTATCGGCTTTGTCTGCTGCCCCGTGTTCGGTCGGCCCACACATCACGCTCTACGCCCGTTGCCGGGACCGTCCCGCCCTACCCCCTCATGCCGTCCCGCGACCGACCCCCACACCCGCGGCCTCAGCAACAGGCCGGCGCGCACCCGGCCAGGCAGGCCCCGTGCTTGAAACGTCCGGCAAACGCCATGACCCAGTGGACATACACCATCCGCACGGGCACGCCTCAACTGACCCTTACCGGAAGGCATTTCACACTGAAAGGGACGGCGGGCCATACGGAGGAGGGGGCGGGGTGGGGTGGTCCTGTCCAGGCGCCAAAGCGTGATGTGTGGGCCGACCGAACACGGGCCGCAGTCAAAGCCGATACTCGTGCCGGCCCGAAAATCATGCCGCCGGGAGAGGACCCACCCCGCCCCGCCCCCGCACCCACCGGCAACAGGCCCACGATCGCCACGCAGAGATCACCCCGCACCGCGACGACAATCCCCAGCGCGGAACGCCCCCACCCGGCGAGGGCGGTGCGCAAAAAGCGCGATGCCCGGACAGCTCCCCAGCTGTCCGGGCATTCGTGCCGTCCGCCGCACCCCCGTCCCCACGGGGTTGATGGCCGGGTTGTCCCCGGCCCGGGCCGCTCTCCCGGGCTCGGGGCGCCGCTCAGCGCCCCAGCATCCCGACCACGGACGACGCTTGTGTGACGACGGCTTCCCAGCCGCCGAAGACCACCGAGAGCACGGCTGCCAGCGGCAGCACCATCGCGGCGGCGACCAGTGGGTGGCGCGTGCCGGAGGGGCGGATGCCGAACGAGGCCACTGCCTTGCGCCCCTGCGACACGAAAGTCGCTCGTCCTGCCGTGTCCGCCATGGCCCGCTCCCTTCCCCTCGCCCTACGTGCCGATCAGGAGCGGCGGGCGTCCGGCCTCGGGGGACGAGTGATCGCCCGCCGCTTGACTTCAAGATTACGGACGCCGGAACCTCCGGTCGTCATGCCTCCGTATCGATTGGCCGTTCTCCCGGAGGATGACGCGGGGCGGAACCGGATACTCCCCTGGGTGGAGATCCGCTTCCAAACCTGCGGGTCATCCCCCACGGGACAGTCCCCGAGCGGCCGTCCTGGGCAGGGCCCACCGGGCGCCGGCACCGGGCGCGGCCGGTCCGCCATGAAGCACACTGCGCACCACGGAAACCCGGGCACCCGCGAGGCCTCGCAGCAGCGTGACTTCGCTCACTTCCACCAGGCCCCTGTCCGCCTCCGACGCCACCTGGGGCCGGCCCGCTGAACCACCGTCTCGTACGTCCTTGTCGTGTCCCCGGCGTCAATCACTGTCTCCGGTCCGTCACCCTTCATTCGATCAATCCCCCTTATGCGATGGACCGTTGAGATCTCGCAGTCGGATTCGGCCTTTCGATGAGCAGCCCTCTCACCCCGTACTCCCAGGTTCCCACCGGACACTGACAATCCGTCGGCCGACGCATGCGGCGCCTATGAGCACACCGGGTCGGCAATCCGTAAGCTGTGGCACGTCAGGCGGACCGGCTATCAGGGATGGACATGGCGATGATGCGGCTCCGGCGCGAGGACCCGCGTGTCGTCGGCTCGTTCAGGCTTCACAGGCGGCTGGGTGCCGGCGGTATGGGTGTGGTCTACCTGGGCTCGGACCGGCGCGGTCAGCGCGTGGCCCTCAAGGTGATCCGGCCCGATCTGGCGGAGGATCAGGAGTTCCGGTCGCGGTTCGCCCGCGAGGTGTCGGCGGCGCGGCGGATCCGCGGCGGGTGCACGGCCCGGTTGGTGGCGGCGGACCTGGAGGCGGACCGGCCGTGGTTCGCCACCCAGTACGTGCCCGGCCCCTCACTGCACGACAAGGTGACCGAGGAGGGCCCCCTCTCGGCGGCGCGTACGGCGTCGATCGGCGCGGCCCTGTCCGAGGGCCTGGTCGCCGTGCACGACGCGGGTGTTGTGCACCGCGACCTCAAGCCGTCGAACATCCTCCTCTCCCCCAAGGGCCCCCGGATCATCGACTTCGGGATCGCTTGGGCGACCGGAGCGAGCACGCTGACCCACGTCGGTACGGCCGTGGGCTCCCCCGGCTTCCTCGCCCCCGAGCAGGTACGCGGCGCGGCCGTGACACCGGCCACCGATGTCTTCGCGCTGGGCGCCACCCTCGCGTACTGCGCGACGTCGGACTCCCCCTTCGGGCACGGCAGTTCGGAGGTCATGCTCTACCGCGTGGTGCACGAGGAAGCGCAGCTCCACGGTGTACCGGACTCCCTCGCCCCGCTCATCCAGGCCTGTCTTGCCAAGGACCCGGCGGACCGCCCCACCACCCTGCAGCTTTCGATGCGGCTCAAGGAGATCGCGGCGCGCGAGGCGCACGGCCTGCCGGAAAACCGTCCCCCGGCGTCGCGCGAGGAGTCGCCGCACGCGGCAGGAGGCGGGCCCGCCGAGGATTACGCGCGGCAGCGCACGGTCCGGCGCCAGCCCACGCCCACGCCTTCGTCCCGCGCCCAGTCGCCCCGGGCCTCCACGCCCCGTACGGCGCCCAGCCCGGGTCCGCGCACTCCGGTTGCCCGCGGCGGGGCGCGGGGCAACACTCGCCCCAACACCCGTACGCACACACGCCCGGGTCAGCCGCCCGCCCGGCGCCCCCGTGTCAACCGGCGGCTGCTGCGCCAGCGGCTGATCGTGTTCGTCACGGTCACGCTGCTCGTGGCGCTGGGCATCGCGGCGGCTCAGGGCTGCCAGGGGCCGGCGCGGGGCCCGGGCCTGGCCCCGGACCGCGAGGCGCCGTACGGGTCGCAGGCGCAACTGCCCGCCCCGCCGCCGGATTCGGGCCTGGCGGCCCCGGCCGACCACGCGGGCCGGGGGGTTGAGGTTCAGGCGTCCGGGCGGCCGCTTGCCAGGGCGTAGAAGGCGACCGCCGCCGCGGCGCCCACGTTGAGCGAGTCCACGCCGTGCGACATCGGGATGCGGACCCATTCGTCCGCCGCCACCAGCGCCTGTGTGGAGAGGCCCTCCCCCTCCGCGCCCAGCATCAGGGCGACCCGTTCGAGCCGGTGCGATGCGGCCGTGTCGATGGAGGTGGCCTTCTCGTCGGGCGTCAGGGCCAGCAGCCTGAACCCGGCTTCACGCACCGACTCCAGCCCGCGCGGACAGGTCTCCAGCCGTGCGTACGGGACCGAGAAAACGGCTCCCATGGAGACCTTGACCGATCGCCGGTAGAGCGGGTCGGCGCAGTCCGGGGAGAGCAGTACGGCGTCCATGCCGAGCGCCGCGGCGCTGCGGAAGATGGCGCCGATGTTGGTGTGGTCGTTGACCGCCTCCATGATGACCACGCGGCGCGCGGAGGCGAGGAGTTCCGCCGCGGTGGGCAGCGGCTTGCGCTGCATGGAGGCGAGGGCGCCGCGGTGCACGTGATAGCCGGTCACGCGTTCCGCGAGATCGGGGCTCACCGCGTAGACGGGGGCGGGCACCTCGTCGATGACATCGCGCATCACGTCGACCCACTTGGACGACAGCAGCATCGACCGCATCTCGTACCCGGCGTGCCTGGCGCGCCGGATCACCTTCTCACCCTCGGCGATGAACAGCCCTTCCGCGGGCTCCCGTTTGCGGCGCAGCTCGACGTCGGTCAGGCCCGTGTAGTCGCCGAGGCGGGGGTCGTCGGGGTCGTCGACCGTGATGAGTTCTGCCACAGGGTGATACTGCCTTGTCCTGGTCGTGCTGCCAACGGCGCCCTACGCGCTGAGGTTACCGGCGGTTATGGGAACCGACGGCGACGACCTCGCCGATTACCACGACCGCGGGCGGTCGTACGCCCTCCGCCTGCACCCTCTGCGCCACGGTGGCGAGCGTCGCGTCGACCCGGCGCTGGGCCGCCGTCGTGCCCTCCTGAATCACCGCGACCGGTGTGTCCGCGCCACGGCCGTACGCGATGAGCGCCTCGGCGATGGCGCCGATCCGCTCCACCCCCATCAGCAGCACCAGCGTGCCACGCAGCCGGGCGAGCGCCTCCCAGTCGACGAGGGATCGCTCGTCGTCCGGCGCCACATGGCCGCTGACGACCGTGAACTCATGCGCGACGCCCCGGTGCGTGACGGGGATGCCCACCGCCGCGGGAACGCTGATCGAGCTGGAGATCCCGGGCACGACCGTGCAGGGAACCCCCGCCTCGGCGAGCGCCTCGGCCTCCTCCATGCCCCGGCCGAAGACGAACGGATCCCCGCCCTTGAGCCGGACGACCGCCTTGCCCGCCTTGGCATGCTCGATCAGGGCGTTGTTGATGGCCTCCTGCGCCATGAAGCGGCCGTACGGGATCTTCGCGGCATCGATCACCTCGACGTGCGGCGGGAGTTCGTCCAGCAGATCACGCGGGCCGAGGCGGTCGGCGATCACGACGTCCGCCTCCGCGAGAAGCCTGCGCCCGCGGACCGTGATCAGGTCCGGGTCGCCCGGACCACCGCCGACCAGGGCCACACCGGGAGTGCGGGAGCGGTGGTGGGGAGCGGTGAGCGTACCGTCGCGCAGGCCCTCGACGACCGCGTCCCGCACGGCCGCAGAACGCTTCGGGTCCTGGCCCGTGAGGACCGCGACGGTGACGCCCTCGCTGCGGCCGGTGGCCGGGGTCCAGGCGGTCGCGGCCTCGGCGTCGTCGCTGCGCACGCACCAGACGCGGCGGGCCTCGGCCTCGGCGGAGGCCGCGGCGTTCGCCTCGTCGTCGTCCGTGGTGATCAGCGCGTACCAGGCCTCGGCGAGGTCGCCGTCGCGGTAGCGGCGCCGCTCCCACCGCAGTTCGCCTGCGTCGGCCATGGCCTCGACCGAGGGGGTCGCGGACGGGGAGATCACCGAAACGTCCGCGCCCGCGGCGAGCAGCCCCGGGAGCCGCCGCTGCGCGACCTGTCCGGCGCCGAGCACGACGACCCGTCGTCCTGCGAGCCGCAGTCCGACGGGGTAGGCGGGGTACGGCGTCGGGGCGCCGGCGGCGTTCTCGGTCATGGCGAGTGCGAGTCCTCCGTGCGGAGAGGCTGGAACATGGCCGCTGCGGCACTGGAGCGGCAGGCCGACAGCGTCGGCCCTCGCCGCCCACCCTACGGTGAGGCCGCCTCGGACGTCCGGGCGGCCTCGGCGGACGTGCCGGAACGTGCCAGGACGTGCCTGCCGTCCCGTCGCTGATCGGAGCCACCGCGGATCCGTATGGTGTGCGGGCGGTCGTCGGTGCGGGTGGGACGCTCTGCGCGGGGGTGGTCGGGGGGTGGGGGGTGGGACAGTCCCACCTCGCCCCCGGCACCCACCGACAACAGCCCAACGGCCACCTACACGCAGGGGACGCCCCGCGCCGGGAAAGAGCACCCCCAGCGCGGAGCGGCCCGCCCGGCGAGGGCTACGCCTTTTCCGTGACGCCCGCCGAGTCGAACGTCGCCACCTCGTGCATCGCCCGCGCCGCGCTCTGGACCAGCGGGAGCGCCAACAGCGCGCCCGTACCCTCGCCGAGGCGAAGGTCCAAATCGACCAGCGGGCGCAGCCCCAGTTTCGTCAGCGCCGCCACATGCCCCGGTTCCGCACTGCGGTGACCCGCGATGCACGCGGCCAGGACCTCCGGGGCGATCGCTCGCGCGACCAGGGCCGCCGCACCCGCGCTCACGCCGTCGAGGATGACCGGCGTACGGAGTGACGCGGCGCCCAGCAACAGGCCGACGATCGCCGCATGCTCCAGACCGCCCACCGCGGCCAGGACCCCGATGGGATCGGCCGGGTCGGGCTGGTGCAGCTCCAGCGCACGCCGTACGACGTCGACCTTGCGTGCGTGCGTCTCGTCGTTGATGCCGGTGCCGCGGCCGGTGACCTCGGACGGGTCCAGGTCGGTGTAAACGGAGATGAGGGCCGCCGAGACCGTCGTGTTGGCGATGCCCATCTCGCCGCTGAGCAGCGCCTTGTTGCCGGCGGCGACCAAGTCCCTGGCCGTCTCGATGCCGACCTCGATCGCCCGCAGCACCTCTTCCTGGGTGAGCGCGGGCCCGGCCGTGAAGTCGCCCGTGCCCGGCCGGACCTTGCGCGGCAACAGCCCGGGCGTGCTGGGCAGTTCGCCCGCCACACCCACGTCGACGATGCAGACCTCGGCACCGACCTGGTTGGCGAAGGCATTGCAGACCGCCCCGCCACCGAGGAAGTTGGCGACCATCTGCGCGGTCACCTCCTGCGGCCACGGGGTCACGCCCTGGGCGTGGACACCGTGGTCGCCCGCGAAGATCGCCACCGCAGCGGGCTCCGGGATGGGCGGCGGGCACTGCCGGGACAGCCCGCTGAGCTGCGCGGAAATGATCTCCAGCATGCCCAGCGCACCCGCGGGCTTCGTCATCCGCTTCTGGCGTTCCCATGCCTCGCCCAGCGCCTTGGCGTCCAATGGGCGGATGCCCTGGAGGGTTTCGGCGAGCAGGTCGTGCGGTTCCGCGCCGGGGAGGGCGCGGCGGCCGTACGTCTCCTCGTGGACGACCCAGGACAGCGGACGGCGCTTGGACCAGCCCGCCTGCATCAGCTCGGGCTCGTCGGGGAACTCGTCGACGTATCCCACGCACAAGTACGCGACCACTTCGAGGTGGTCGGGGAGGCCGAGGGCGCGCACCATCTCACGCTCGTCGAAGAAGCTGACCCAGCCGACGCCGAGACCCTCGGCGCGCGCCGCGAGCCAGAGGTTCTCCACGGCGAGCGCGGAGGAATACGGCGCCATCTGGGGCTGGGTGTGACGGCCGAGGGTGTGGCGGCCGCCCCGGGTGGGGTCGGCGGTGACGACGATGTTGACCGGGGTGTCGAGGATCGCCTCGATCTTGAGCTGCTTGAACTGCTTGGCGCGGCCCTTCGGGAGTGACTGGGCGTACGCCTCCCGCTGGCGCATGGCCAGTTCGTGCATCGTCCGCCGGGTCTCGGCCGAGCGGATGACGACGAAGTCCCACGGCTGGGAGTGGCCGACGCTGGGTGCGGTGTGGGCGGCTTCGAGGACCCGCAGCAGTACGTCGTGCGGGATCGGGTCGGAGCGGAAACCGTTGCGGATGTCGCGGCGTTCGCGGATGACGCGGAGCACGGCTTCGCGCTCGGCGTCCCCGTAGCCCTCGGCGGGGGCGCGGCCGTCCGCGGCTCCCGCGTCGTACGCATCGGGTACGTCAACGGCGCGGTCGCCGGACGCCTCGGCATCGGCGGGTGTCTCGGCGACGACGGGTGTCTCGGCGTCGATGGACGCCGGGGGGTCGACGGGCACCTCGGCGTCGGCAGCGGTGGCTGCATCGTGGTCGGCGGCCTGGGCGCCTTCCTGGTCGGCAGCCGCGGCGGCGGCCACAGGCTCGGCGGCCGGTTCCGCAGCGGGCTGCTGCGGCCGGGACTTGGGCGCAACCAGTTCGTCGGCCAGGACCGGGCGATGCCCTGCGCCGGGCTCTTCCTGGTCGGCGGATCCCGGGGTGCCGGTACCCGGGGCCGTCGTCGTGGCGACGGGTTCGGTCGCGGGCACAGGCTCGGCCACCGGCGCGGCATCCTGTCCCTGCTGGGGATCGGCGGCGGGCCGCGGCTCGGGCTGCGTCTCACGCTCCGCCGGGGGCTCGGGCCACGACGGTGCGGCGGCCTCCGGCGCCGACCCGGACTCCGGCTCTCCGGCCGGGCTCTCGGACTGCACCTCGGAGGTGTCCGACGCCTGCTCCCCTACCGGTTCCTGGGGCTGCGCCGGAGTCCCACCGGTCGCCTCAGGGGCAACATCGCTTCTCGCGGCCGGCGCTTCCTCGGTTTCCGCGGGCCGCGCCGCCTCGGGGCCGGGTGCTCCCGAAGCGGCCGACTGATGGGGTTCGGTGACGTGCAACGGCGGTTCCGTGGTGGTGGGTTGTACGTCGCCCGGCTGGGCGGCAGCCGCGTGCTGCTGGACACCCTGCGTCGTCACCTCGGTCACAGTCCAGGCCGCCTCGGTCACAGTCCAGGCCGCATTGGTCACAGCGGCCCCGTCGGCGCTCCCCGCCGCCACGGATCCGTCGGCCGCGCCAGCCGTCCGGCCGTGCATACCTCCGCCGTTCACGCCCTCGTCCGCGGCGGGCGGTTCCCCGTCCACGTCACCGCCCGGCAGCTGCCCGTGCCCCGACTCCGGGTGGGCGGACGGGTCTTGGGCCGATGCGGTCTGCGGAACCGGCCCGCCGCTCTGAGGCAGCGGAGGCTCGTGGAGGGACGCGGCTCCCGATCCGGCCGGGACGTGTCCGGCTTGCCCCGGGTCGCCCTGAGCAGGCTGCGGCTCGGGGGCCTGGTACGGCACGTCCGCCGCGCCGTCGGCGCCTGAACCACCGCCGGTTGCGAGGTGGTTGGCCGTTGCGCTGGCCGCGGGATCCACGACGGCGCGACCGGCGGCGTCGTGAGCCTGGGGCGCCGCCGCGGAGGCAGGCGCATGGTCGGCGGGCCCTGCGGCACCGTCCGGCGCCGGCTGCATGTCCCAGTGCGCGCTCTGCGGCGGGATCTCGCCGAGTTGCGGCCCCGGGAGCGACGCGGCGTACTGATCGGCGTACGCCGCCATGGACAGGGCGACCGCGGACTCCCCGGGCGGTACGTCGAGGTACTCGGGACCCGGTACCGGACCGGATGCCGGAACAGAGGGGACGGCGCCCTGCGCGGGCGCGCCCGCGGGGCCGCGATCGGCGAGCGAGCGGACGACCCCGCCCGAGGTGTCCGGCGCCTGCGGCCCGCGGTGCAGGGGACGCCGGCCGGGCGTCGGTGTCCCCGCAGGAGGCGTTGCGGAGACGGGCGCCGGATGGGAGGGGGCAGCCATCGGCCGGGAGACGGACTGGGATACCGAGGACTGCTGCGGCATGCGCACGGCACCGTAGTCGACGGACCCGGTGTCACGGCCGCCGGTCTCGTGTGTCCCGGCGGGCGTCCCGGTATGCGTCGGCGCGTGGCCGAGTATCCCTGGCTCGTAGGCTCCCGAGTCCGCGGACTGCTGGGCCTGCGGTGGCACATACGCGTGCGGGTGCCCGGCGGAGGCGTACGGCGACGGCTGCGCCTGCGGGTGGCCGGACGCCTGCTGCGGATACCCGGCGGACGGCCCCGCTGCCGAAGGGACGTTCGCCTGGGCCTGCGGACGCTGATACGCCTGGGCTTGAGACGGCACGGCACCCGCGGGCAGGTCGCCCCAGGCGCCCTGAGCGCCGGGCATCAGCAGCGCGTCCTCCTCCTCACCCCCGCCCGCACCGCTCTCGGCCGGGTCGTGGAAGGCGTACGCACCCTGGGCCGGGGCGCCGCCCGGCCGTTCCGGCAGGCCGGAGCCTGCGGGGGTGGCGGGAGCCGCGTACGGCGGCATCTCCTGCTGTCCGCCTGCGTTCTCCGGCAGTCCCTCGCCCGGGACCTGACCGGTGTCAGTCATGCGTACCCCTCGCCATAGGTAGTGCTCCTTCCAACCGCTCGTCCGGCCGCCCGGACGCGACGCAGCGACCGCCCCGTGAGAACAACGAGCGTGTACGCCCCGCGGCACGTCGAGCGTCCCCCGACCGTCGTACCACTCGCACCCAAAACGGGGGTACGTCCCGGACATTGGCGAACGAAACAGCGAACGCCGCGCGGCGGTACAACGGTCGGCCAGCCTACCGCCCACGCATTGGCGGCAGTTCACCGGCCGACTTCCGCCCACGCCCCGCCCAGGGCGGGGTACGAGGGGCGGAACCGGGCGGGGGTCAGCGCCGCGAAAGGCGGTGGCCGCACAGGAGAAACGCCACTGCGCGCTCGCGTTCCGTCCACGAGGAGGTGACCGACGTGTCCAACTCCACAGACTGGATCAGGGCGCATTCCACGCCGTATCCGGCGTCGGTGAGGGCGGTTCCCATGGCCTCCGCGGCGTCGCGTGTGGGGGCGTGGGCGACGATCCGTTCGGGGCGGCGCGCGGCACAGGCGGCGACCACCGGGGCGCCGCCGCCACCCACCCGTACGACGTCGGGTTCGGGCAGGTCTTCGAGGACCTCCGGTGCGGTGCCGTGTACGAGTTGGAGCTGGACGCCGTAGCGGCGGGCGACGGCGGCGGTGCGGCCGCAGGCGTCCGGGTCGTGGTCGACGGCGATGACGGCCGCGCCGAATCGTGCGGCCTCGGCCGCGGCCGCGCCCGTACCCGACCCGATGTCCCAGAGGAGGTCGCCCACGCGGGGCCCGAGGCGGGCGAGTTGGGCGGCGCGGAGGTGGGGCGACTCCCCCTCGCCCGGCGCGTCCTGGGCGCCGGGCCCGAATCCGTAGTCCGCGGGCGGGAGCGCCCATCCGCGGACGGTGGGTGGCTGGCCGGGGTCGCGTCCCGCGATCCAGCTTCCGCCCTGGACGGCGACGCCCGGTGCGGCGGTGGTCTGGAAGCCGCCGATGGAGATGACGACGTTGGGGTCGCGCCAGGTGTGGTCGGCGACCTTGTCGGAGGTCAGGACGGTCACCTGCTCGCGGTCCGTGCCCAGTTCCTCGCAGATGACGAAGGTGCGGTGCACCTCGCCGAGCAGCAGGGCGAGTTCGGCGGGGCCCGCTCCGGGCGAGGTGAGGACGGCGACCTTGGGGTGGGCCCGGCAGACGTTGACGGCGCGGCGCAGATCGCGGCTGTGCGCGACGACGATCTGCGCGTCGTCCCACGGCATGCCGGCGCGCGCGAAGGCGGCGGCGACGGAGGACACCGCGGGCACCACCTCGACCTCGAGGCCGTGCTCGGGCGCGCGCAGGGTGCGGACGACGCCGAAGAAGCCGGGGTCCCCGTCGGCGAGGACGACCGCGGTGCCGCGGTGGGAGGCGATACGGCGGGCGGCGAGGTCGACGCTGCCGAGCCTGATGCGCTCGGCGGAATGCGGCACTTCGGGCAGCGCCAGATGGTGCGCGGCGCCGGCCACGAGCGTGGCCGCGCCCAGCGCGGAGGCGGCCGCGGCGGTCAGTGCCGAGCCGTCGTAGCCGATCACCGTGACCCGGTCGGCCATCGTCGTCAGTCTCCTGGGCAAGTCGCAGGTCGCCGGCCCGCGAGGTGGGCGGGCCGGTTGGCACGTGTGGGGGTACGCGGGTTCGCCCCGGACGAGCACAGTACCCCGGTGGCCCGGACCGGATCATCCCTGGTGAGGTCGGTCAGTCCCAGTCGGGGTACGCGGAGAATCCGTCGCCGTCCGCCGTGGCCTCCGCTAGGTCTTCGAGGTCCTCCGGCAGCAGGCTCCAGACGATGAGGTCGGTGCGGATGTCGGTCCAGCCGCCGTCCTCGGTGCGGGAGCGGGCTATCCACGCGTTGCGCAGCACGCCCTCGTTGATGCTGCCGATCTTCTGCGCGACCTGCTGGGAGGCGGTGTTGTCGGCCGCGGTGCGCAGCTCCATGCGCTCGAACTTCTGGTCCCGGAAGAGCCATTGGGCCAGGGCGTGCACGGATTCGGAGGCGTATCCCTCACCGCGCGCCCAGGGCGCGGTGACATATCCGACTTCGGTGGAGCGGACGCGCCAGTCCGTGCGCTGCAGGTGCACGGAGCCGACGAGACCCTGGGTGAGGAGTTCGGTGACGGCGAAGACGATGCCCCGTCCCTCGGCGCGCTCGGCGGGCGCGATCCGCGTGACCCAGGCGCTGGCGTCGTCAAGGGAGTACGGGTGGGGCACGGAGGTCCAGGCCGTCACCAGTTCGTCGTTCATCATGTCCGCGAGCGCGGGTACGTCCCCTTCCTCGAACGGGCGGAGCACGAGGCGCTCCGTACTGATGGAAATGTCCGGGAAGGTGGATGTCATGCGCCTCTCCGTCATGGGGGGATCGGGAACCCAGCATGCAGCATGGGGGCGTACGAGGGGAGCACCGGGTCACACACCGGTCGCGTTCCGCGGACGCAGGCGACGGGCCCCACGCCTCCGTACGGGGCGTGGGGCCCGCCCCGGGTCGCGGGCACTCGGCGGCGGTACCGGGCTCGACGACCCGTCCGGGCTCAGCCGGCGAGCGTCATCTCCCTGCCCGCGGTGCCGAGCCGCGCCGATACGTACGACAGATCTGCGACGACCACATCCGCGTCCAGCTCCGCGTGCTCGTGCGTCGTGGCCGGGGCCACCGTGCTCATGCCCGCGGCACGCCCGGCCGCCAGCCCCGCCGGGGCGTCCTCGAAGACCACGCAGCGGGACGGACGGACGCCGAGTTTCACTGCGGCGAACAGGTACGGCTCCGGGTCGGGTTTGCCGCGCGTGATGTCGTCGGCGGCGATCAGCAGCGGGGGATGGATGCCGACCTCGTGCAGGCGCGCCTCGGCCAGTCGGCGCGTCGCGGAGGTGACCACGGCCCGGGAGCCTACGGGGTCGCTCCGGGGGCGCCCCCCGCGGGATCGATCGGGCGCATTACAGTCTTCCCATGCTGTTCAACCGCTCTTCCGCCCCGGTCGCGAGGCGTTCGGCGGCTGCGTTCCCTGTGATGGCGGCGTGCCTGGCGGCGAGGCCGGCGAGGTCATGGTGATCGACGCGCTGACCGTCGCGGTCGGTGCGGCCGCGCTGGCGCTTGCCGCCTGGTGCGGCCTCGCCGGCTACCGGGACCAGCCGACCAAGGACTGGCACTTCATCGGCATGGCCGTGGTGACGGTCCTCGTCGTCGTGCAGCTCGTCATCGGCGTGGTGCTGCTGGCGCGCGGCGAGAAGCCGGACGACGGGACCGGCATCTTCATCGCGTATCTGCTCGGCGCGACCGCCGCAGTGCCGGCCGCCGGCTTCATGTCACTGTCCGAGCGGACGCGCTGGGGCTCGGTGACCGTGTCGGCGGGCGCGGTGGTGCTGGCCGTGCTCGAAGTACGGCTGTTCGACATCTGGGGAGGCTCCGGTGCCTGAATCCGCTGCTTCCGTGCCCGAGTCCACCGCATCCGGCGCGCCCCCGGGCGGGACTGGCGCCGGCGACCGGTCCTCCGCGTCCCCTCGGACCGGCGGCCTGGGACAGGGTCCGGGACGTCTTCTGGTCCTGCTGTACGGGGTGTTCACCGTTGGTGCCGCGTCCCGCTCGATCGCACAGATGATCATGAGGTTCGAGGAGGCGCCGCTGGCGTACGTCCTCTCTGCCGTCGCCGCGGTCGTCTACGCGTTCATCCTCGTCTCGCTCGTGCGCGGCGGCGAGACCGCCCGCCGCCTGGCGATGGTGTGCTGTGGAGCGGAGCTCATCGGCGTGCTGAGCGTGGGCACATGGACGCTTGTCGAACCGTCGGCCTTCCCCGACGCGACCGTCTGGTCCGACTACGGGATGGGCTATCTGTTCCTGCCGCTGGTGCTGCCTGTCACGGGGCTGATCTGGCTGCGCCGGGCCCGCCGTGCGTAACTCCCGGCGCACCGCCGACCGCTGAGCTCCGTCGGCGAGGCACGAGGCACCGTCGGCGAGGCACGCGGCACGAGGCACCGTCGGGCACGAGGCACGGGGCACGGGGCACCGTCGGGCACGAGGCACGGGGCACGAGGCACCGTCGGGCACGAGGCACGGGGCACGAGGCACGGGGCACGAGGCACCGTCGGGCACGAGGCACGGGGCACGAGGCACCGTCGGGCACGAGGCACGGGGCACGAGGCACCGTCGGGCACGAGGCACGAGGCGCGAGGCACCGTCGGGCACGAGGCACCGTCGGGCACGAGGCACCGTCGGGCACGAGGCACCGTCGGGCACGAGGCACCGTCGGGCACGAGGCACGGGGCACGAGGCACCGTCGGCGGGCACCAAGCCCGGAGAGGGCCGGGCACCGGTCCGCCCGTCCCGCAATGGGCCGGTCGGCCGGTGCCTCGTACGAGATACGAGCAGCCGGCCGTCAGGCGCTCGCGACGAACGCCCGCGGCGCCGCTTCCTTCTCCATCCTCACCAGGCTCAGCCTGCGGGAGATCTCTTCCGTGCCGACCTGCGCGTATCCGTACTTGCGGTAGAGCCTCATGTTGCCCTGGCTGCGATGGCCCGTGAACAGCCGGTACCGCTTGGCCGCCAGGTCCTCCGCCAGCCGCGCCTCGATGGCCGCGAGGAGCCGGCCACCCAGGCCGTGCCGCTGCATCCGGGGATGGACGATGAGGTTGACGAGGCTGGCGGTGCCGTCCTCGTCGACCGTGCCGCGCACCGAGCCGACGACCTCGTCGCCCAGCCGGGCCACGAGCACCCGGCCCCGGTTCAGCTCCGTGCGGAGGTCGTCCAGCGTCTGCGTGAGCGGCGCGAGTGTGTAGTCGCCGTAGAGTTCCGCCTCGCCCTGGTAGCAGAGATATTGCAGCTTCAGGATCTGCTCGGCATCCTGCTCGGACGCGTCAGAGATGGTCACACTCGTGCCCATGTGCGCATGCCTCCCCTAGGTTCGGTCCACCCGGGCGGTGAGGGTGGTGGATTGCCCGGGCTGTGGGCCCTGTGCGGAGCCGTCGTGGGGTGCTCCCCCAGCGGGGCTGGGAGATGCCACCGGCTTCCGTGGCGCCGGTGAGCTAACGCTCCCTTCCCCTGTAGTCCGCCACCGCAACCTCCGCCAGGAGCATTCTGCGCAAACATCCAAGGCATCGGGAACGTACTGGCCCCAAACTGCCTTGTGAGATTCCCAACTCGCCTGCGACTTCGCGGTAGGTCGGGTCCTTCGGCGACAACATCGCAGCCAGCAGACGCGGGCAGCGGCCCGGGAGCCGGGCGACCGCCGCATGGACGGCCCGCCTGGTCTCCGCGGCCAGAACTCGGTCCTCCACGGCGGCTCCCGGGTCGCGGATCGTCTCCTCGCCGCGCTTCCCGTCCTCTTCTTCCTCCCCGACTGCGTCAGCGCCGAAGGAACCGGCCGCTCCCCGGGGCATCCAGGGGTCCTCACGCCCGTCCGTGGAGTCAACGGTGGAACCACTGCCGTCGTACGGCACCTCGCGGCGGGCCCGATGGCGGGCCCCGCGCGCCTCGGTGCGCACCGCGTCGAGGAGCCAGGCCGCGGGGGCGGGCGGAGGCCCGGTGGTGCGGGTGCGCTCCAACAGGCGCAGCCATACGCCCTGTTCGAGGTCGCCGGGTTCGACGCCGGTGCCGTAGGCCTCGGCTTCGGCCTCGGCGGCCAGCAGCGGGCGGTACGCGGTGAGCAGCTCTGCCGGTCCCATACCGTGCGGGACTCCGGAGGTGCGGCCCCCGGTTTCCCGCGGACCGCCGGCTCACCCGTCCGTGGGAAGTCGGCCGAAACGCGGAACCTGCCACGCGGCCGGTGGCAGATCGGCACGGCGGGACTCCCCCGGACGCCCCGGGTGGCAGATCGGCACGGCGGGACTCCCCCCGACACCCGGGTGGCGGTTCGGCACGGCAAGACCCCCGGCGACACCCGGGTGGGGCGTCGCCGGGGGCTCAGGTGGTTCGCTACTTCCCCAGGAAGTCGTTCCGCGCCAGCAGCGCGGTGTCGGGGTTGTCGGAGAAGATGCCGTCGATGCCCGTCTCGAAGTAGGTCTTGAAGGCACCGAAGGCGTCGCCGTACGCGGCCGGGTCCGTGCCGCGCCGGAAGTCGGCGGGCAGGAACTGGTTCTCGTTGCGCATCGTGTACGGGTGCAGGATCAGCCCCGCCCGGTGCGCGTCCCGTACGAGCGTGGTCGGCGTCCCCAGCTTGCCGTTCTCGTCGAGCGGGATGATCAGGTTCAGCCACGGGCCGATGCCCTGCGCGAAGCTCGCGATCCACTTCAGCCCCTCGGGCTTGACGAGGTCCGCGACGGTCCGCGGGTCACCGGCCTCGACGAAGTCCCAGGGCCTGGTGTCCGCCGCGTCCAGCAGGACGACGCGCGGCGAGGACACCAGCTTCGACAGCCGCTCGAGGCTGCTCGGTTCGAACGACTGCAGGAAGACGGGCGAGTCCGCGCGGTGGCGTCCGTACCTGCGCAGCAGCCCGGCGAGACGTTCCTCCAGGCCCAGCCCGAGCTTGCGGAAGTACGTGGGGTGTTTGGTCTCGACGTGCAGCCAGACCGGGCGGCCGCGCCGCCGCCCCTGCTCCTCGGCCCACCGCAGCACCTCCTCGAAGGAGGGCACATCCCAGCGGCCGTCGTAGAGGGTGTTCTCCTGGCGGGCGGCCGGGATGCGCTCCTTGGCGCGCAGCGTCTTGAGCTCGGCGAGCGTGAAGTCCTCGGTGAACCAGCCGGTCAGGTCATTGCCGTCGACCTTCTTGGTGGTCCTGCGGTCACCGAACTCTGGGTGCTGGGCGACGTCGGTGGTGGCGGTGATGTCGTTCTCATGGCGGCAGACCAGGTGCCCGTCCTTCGTCGGTACGAGGTCCTGCTCGATCACATCCGCGCCCATGTCGAGAGCGAGCTGGTACGAACCGAGCGTGTGCTCCGGGCGGTAGCCGCTGGCACCGCGGTGGCCGATGACGGTCGGTACCGGCAGGCGGCCGCGGCCGACGCCGCCGGCCGTCCCCTCGGCCGCCGCCGTGCCCGCCGCGCCGTACATGGCCGCTCCCGCGCCGAGGACGGCCGCCGCGCCCAGTAGAGCTCTGCGGCCCGGCCGCTGCTCCTGCTCCATAACCACTCCCTCGCCTTTCGTCCGTGCGCCCGCTATGGCTCATTGCGCCGTAACGGTGCACTGCGAATGTGTGATGTTGCGGTGTCGCACACCTGACCCACAACGCGCTGATCGTAAGCGGCTACGCCTTTCGCAAGGGAGACAATGGACGGAACGCCGTGGTAACACACGTCAACACCACGTATCGGACCGGTCAACCCGACGTGCGATGCTGCGGAACCCACGAGTATCGTCCTCACCTGCACATACTTCTGTACGTACTTGGCCGGACATCCACGACACCGGAGGACCCGTTGTCCCGTTTCGCGCTCATCAAGACAGTGCTGGGACCGATCATGCGCCTGCTGTTCCGCCCACGCGTGGAAGGAGCGGGCAATATCCCGGGCACGGGTCCGGTCATTCTCGCCGGCAACCACCTCACGTTCATCGACTCGATGGTCCTGCCGCTCGTCTGCGACCGTCAGGTCTTCTTCATCGGCAAGGACGAGTACGTCACGGGCAAGGGAATCAAAGGCCGCCTCATGGCGTGGTTCTTCACCGGCGTCGGAATGATCCCGGTGGACCGCGACGGCGCCAACGGCGGTGTGGCGGCGCTGATGACCGGCCGCCGCGTCCTGGAGGAGGGCCGGATCTTCGGCATCTATCCGGAGGGCACCCGCTCCCCCGACGGCCGCCTGTACCGGGGCCGCACCGGCATCGCGCGGCTGACGCTGATGACGGGTGCGCCGGTGGTGCCGTTCGCGATGATCGGCACGGACAAGATCCAGCCGGGTGGCGCGGGCCTGCCGCGTCCGGGCCGGGTGACGGTCCGCTTCGGCGAGCCGATGGAGTTCTCGCGGTACGAGGGCATGGACCGCGACCGCTATGTGCTGCGCGCCGTGACGGACTCGGTAATGGCCGAGGTCATGGAGCTGTCGGGCCAGGAGTACGTGGACATGTACGCCACGAAGGCCAAGGCCGCCTAGAGTTCGGCCCGCTCGCCCGTGCCGTAGGTCCGCTCACCAGCCGCGTCGGCCCGCTCGCCCGTGCCGTAGGTCCGCTCACCAGCCGCGTCGGCCCGCTCGCCCGTGCCGTAGGTCCGCTCACCAGCCGCGTCGGCCCGCTCGC